>NZ_JBIBVX010000025.1:0-93211 GCF_043080745.1 Streptomyces sp. NPDC014995 | reverse complement strand
TGCGGCGAGGGCGAGGGCGGCCGAGGCCGTCGCGGTGGCCAGGAGCAGGCGAGCAGAGCGCATCTGAGCTTCCTTCCGCCGAGACCGAGCAGCCGACGTTTCGTCAGCCGAATTGACTCGACCTCGACGTGGTCCACCGTCAGTCACTTATCGGACCGCCACCACTCCAGGCGCTCAGCTGGGTGAACGCCTCCGGCCCGAGTCATTCGACCGGGGCAGTGGTGCGGTGGCGGCTCGCGCGGTGGCGTCCGGGTGGGGGCGGGAGCGTGAGCGGAAGGTGCGGCGGTAGGTGTCCGGAGGCACGCCGACCGTGCGGTTGAAGTGGCGGCGCAGTGTCGTGGCGGTGCCCATGCCGGTGGCGGCCGCGATGCTGTCGACACTGTCGTCGGTGGTCTCCAGCAACTCCTGCGCACGGCGGATCCGTTGGGTCAGCAGCCATTGCAGCGGGGTGGTGCCGGTCGCCGCCCGGAAGTGGCGGCCCAGGGTGCGTGAGCTGATCCGTGCCTGGCGTGCCAGGTCCTCGACGGTCAGCGGGTGGTCGAGACGTTCGACCACCCAGGGGAACAGTGCGGCGAGCGGGTGGTCGTCCCGGGCGGGCACCGGGGCGGCGACGAACTGCGCTTGGCCGCCGGCCCGGTGCGGCGGCACGACGAGTCGGCGGGCGACGGCGTTGGCGATCGACGAGCCGTGGTCGAGACGGACGAGGTGCAGGCAGAGATCCAGTGCGGCGGCCTTGCCGGCGGAGGTGAGCACGCTGCCGTTGTCCACGTAGAGCACGTCCGGGTCGACCTCCACCTCGGGGCGGCGGGCGGCCAGGGCCCCGGTGTGCGCCCAGTGCGTGGTCGCGCGCTTCCCGTCCAGCAGGCCGGCGGCGGCCAGCACGAACGCGCCGGTGCAGAGGGAGGCCACGCGCGCGCCTGCCTCATGGGCCGCGCGCACCGCGTCGACCAGGTCGGCGGGCGGGTCCTCGTCGACGTCCGCCCAGGCGGGGACGATCACGGTGTCGGCGTGCTGGAGCCGGTCGAGCCCGTGGTCGGGCTCGAGCCGGAACCGGCCCACCCGCACGGCGTCCGGCCCGCAGACGGCGACGTCGTACCACGGGACGGCCACGCCGTCCGGGGCGGCGCCGAACACCTCGTACGCCACGGACAGTTCGAAGTGCAGCATCCCGTCGGTGACGGCCAGCGCGACAGTTCCCATGTCCGGAATTGTATGGGGCATGTCGTTCCGGACACTCGTGCCGGGGTGTCCGTCCTCGTCAGGATGTCCCCGGCGGATCATTCGAACGCGGGGAGAAGACATGGGTACGGGGCACGCGGTGGCGGTGTTCGGCGCGTACGGGCACACCGGACGCTTCGTGGTGGCGGAGCTGCGGGAGCGCGGGTTCGCCCCGGTGCTCTCCGGCCGCGACGCCGACAGGCTGCGGGCGCTGGCGGCGGCCGATTCCCGGCCCGACATCCGGCCCGCGTCGGTCGACGACGCGGCCTCGCTCGACCGCGCACTCGCCGGCGCGGCGGCCGTGATCAACTGCGCCGGGCCCTTCACCACGACCGCCGCCCCCCTGATCGAGGCGGCACTGCGCGCCGGGATCCCGTATGTGGACGTGGCGGCCGAGATCGAGGCCAACGTCGACACGTTCGCGCACTACACGGACCGCGCCCGCGCCGCCGGAGCCGTGGTCGTCCCCGCGATGGCCTTCTACGGCGGTCTCGGCGACCTGTTGGTCACCGCGGCGATGGGCGACTGGACGTCCGCCGACGAGGCGCACATCGCGTACGGGCTGAACAGTTGGCACCCCACTGCCGGGACGCGCGCCGCGGGCAGGATCTCCCGGGCGCGGCGCGGCGGCCGACGCGTCCGCTACACGAACGGCCGGCTGGAGTACCGCGATGACGACCCGCCGGTCCTGGAGTGGGCCTTTCCCGACCCGCTGGGCACCCGGGCCGTCATCGGGGAGTTCACGATGGCCGACGTCGTCACCGTCCCCAGCCACCTGCGCATTCCCGAGGTGCGCACCTACATGACCCTCGAGGCGGCCAGGGACCTGTCGGCTCCGGACACGCCGGCACCGGCCGCGGCCGACGAGCGGGGGCGGTCCGCGCAGACCTTCCTGGTCGACGTCGTCGTGCGCTCCGGGGGAGAGGAACGGCGCGCTGTGGCGCGGGGGCAGGACATCTACGCCGTCAGCGCGCCGCTCGCGGTGGAAGCGGTCCACCGCATCCTCACCGGGCGGACCAGGACGGTCGGTGTCGCCTCCGCCGGTGAGCTCTTCGACGCGCCCGACTTCCTGCGCGCGCTGTCCGCGCACCTGTCCCTCGCGACGCGGTAGCCGGGCCCGTCCGCGGTACGTCAGTCGAGGTGGTCGGCGACGAGCGCGGCGAACTCGTCGGGGGTGGCCAGACGCACGCCCAGCGTTTCGGCCTTGACGCGCTTGGATCCCGCTCCTTCGCCGGCGACGACCAGGGTGGTCTTCTTGGAGACGCTGGAGGAGGAGCGGCCGCCGGCGCGTTCGACGAGTTCGTTCATCTGGTTGCGGCTGAGCTTCTCCAGGGGGCCGGTCATCGTGCCGGTGACCACCACCGACATGCCGGCCAGCGGGCCGGCCGGCCGCTGAGCGGCCACCGTGCCGCCGTCGGCGGCCGTGTCCGTCGTGGTGGGCGGGGTGGCACCGGGCTCCGTCATGTTGACCCCGGCCGCGGCGAGTTTGTCGATGAGCGGGGCGAGTTCGGCGAGTTCCGCGACGATGGACGGTGCCTTCTCGGTGCCGATGCCCTCGACCTGCTGGATCGCTTCGGCGTCGGCGGCGCGCAGGTGGTCCATGGTGGCGAAGTGCCGGGCGATGCGGCGGGACATGGAGCGGCCGGTGCCGCGGACGCCGAGGGCGCACAGGACGCGGGACAGCGGCTGGTTCCGGGCCGCGGCGAGCGCGGCGAGGAGGTTGTCGGTGCTGGTCTCGCCCATCCGGTCCAGGCCGAGCAGCTGGTCGCGGGTCAGTGCGAACAGGTCGGCGAGATCGGCGACCAGGCCGGCCTCGACGAGCTGGACGACACGGGTGTGGCCGAGGCCTTCTATGTCGAGCTGGTCGCGGCCGACGGCGTAGGAGAGGGAGGCCACGAGGTGGCAGTCGCGGCCGTTCTCGCAGCGCCAGCGCTGCTCGCCGGTGTCGATGCCGGAGCCGCAGCGGGGGCAGGTGTCGGGGAAGACGATGGGCTGTTCGTCGCCGGTGCGCAGGTGGGCGACGGGGGCTTCGACCCGGGGGATGACGTCGCCGGCCCGGTGGACCATGACGTGGTCGCCCAGGCGCAGGTCGCGGCGGGTGATGTCGGCGGGGTTGTGGAGGGTGGCGTAGGTGATGGTGGAGCCTTCGATCTCGACCGGCTCCAGGACGGCGCGGGGGGCGATGACTCCGGTGCGGCCCACGTTCCACTCCACCTGCAGCAGGCGGGTGATCTTCTCGACGGCCGGCAGTTTGTAGGCGATCGCCCAGCGCGGTGCCCGCGACCCGCAGCCGGCGGCCCGCTGGTCGGCGGCCAGGTCGGCCTTGACGACGATGCCGTCGATCCCGAACGGCAGCTCCGGCCGCAGCGCGGCGATCTCCTGCACCCGGGCGAGGACCTCCTCCACGGTGCGGGCGGTGATGCCGGGTACGGCGGTGGTGGCGGTGGTGTTCACGCCGAGCCCGGCGGCCTGGTCCATGAGGTCGCTGTGCGCGCTCTCGCGCAGCCGGGCGGCGAGCGCGGTCCCGGTGTCCGCGAGGGGGAGCAGGCCGTAGCCGAAGAACGTCATCGGCACGGTGTGGGCGCGGTCCCGGGCGCGCAGGGTGCCCGCCGCGGCGTTGCGCGGGTTGGCGAACGGCTGCCCGCCCTGAGCGGTGCGCACGTCGTTGGCGTGCTCGAACTGGGCGGTGGTCATCAGGACTTCGCCGCGCACCTCTGCCGTGACCGGTACGGCCAGTTGGGCGGGCAGGCCCTCGATGGTGCCGATGGCGTGCGAGACGTCCTCCCCGGCCGTCCCGTCGCCCCGGGTGATCAGTCTCGTCAGGCGGCCGCGGCTGTAGCGGGCCGCGACCGCGAGACCGTCCAGCTTCGGCTCGACGCTGAACCGCTCCACGTCGCGGTCGACGCGCCGGGCCAGGGAAGCGGTCCACGCGGTGAACTCCTCCGGGGAGAACACGTTGTCCAGACTCAGCATCGCCACGGTGTGCGGCACGTCCCCCGTCACGGCTCCGCCGGCGACCTTCCCGGTCGGCGAGTCGGGCAGCACCTGCTCGGGATGGCCGGCCTCCCACGCCGCGATACCGCGCACCAGCCGGTCGTAGGCGTCGTCGTCCAGCGCCGACGTGCCCCCCGAGTAGTAGGCGGCGGACGCCTTCACCGCGTCCTCGACCGCCTGCGCGTAGCCGACGGCGTCCACGATCACTGCAACAGGTGTTGTCATGGGCGTCATCCTGCCCGCCACCACTGACAACGCCGCCGCGACGGCCGCCGGGCGGTGGCCGCCGAGGCGGTGGCCGCCCGGCGCCGCGGCCCACCGGGGCCGGCGGCGGGCGCGGTCACGTCGCCGGTGTCACCTCCACGGAGAGGTCGTTGTCGATCGTGTAGCGGGGACGTACGGCGACTGCGCCGACCGTGGCCGCCGGGTAGACGAAGATCTCCTTGCGGTCCGCGATGTCGTCCAGGAGACGGCCGACCCGGAGGGAAGGGGCTTCAGTGCCGGATGCGGTCCGCAGGCCGATGTCCCAGACGCGGCTCGCGGTGCCGCCGTCGGTGACCAGCTCCTCGTGGTCGACGGTGAAGGAGAACGTCCGGCCGTCGCCCCCGGGGCGTGCTGCCAGGGAGCGTTCGGCGCCGTTCCCGTCCCGCGGGCGCAGGAGTACGGCGCTTTCCCCGGAGAGCGAGGCGCCGTGCAGCCGGGCCCTGACCGTCACCGACCGGTCCGTGACGTCGATGCCCTCGACCTCCGCGTGGGCGGTGCGCAGCCAGGCCCGTACCGCGAGGTAGCCGTCCTTGGTGGTGTACGGAACCCGTACGGCCACCGGTGCCGGCCAGTCACGGGACTGTCCGTCGACGAGGGCCCGCAGGTCGCGCAGACCGGGGCGCAGCCGCTGCCGCTCCGCTCCCGGCTCGGGCAGCAGGTACACGTCCCACCGCCCTTCCGTCAGAGTGGGCCGCGGCTCCAGGACGGCACGTCGGCGGCCGTCGTCCCCGGGCTCCAGATCGAGGACGTGCAGGACCTCCTCGGGCTGGTCCTTCCCGGTGCGCAGCCGCAGCAGCAACCGGGGCGACCGGGATGACGGGGAGGCGACCGCCTCGCCTGTCCGGAGGGAGAAGACGATCCGGCCGTCCGTGTCCACCGTGCAGTCGGCACGCGGGTGTGTGCCTGGTGTCGTGCGGGATGCCTCGGTCATCGCCGTCCCCTCCGTATCGTGCGCAGCGCGCGGCCGGCCGCGGTGTGGGCGACGTCGCGTGCGGCGAAGCCCTGGCTGATCAGGGTGCGGTGGATCCGGGTGCTTTCCGGGGCGATCGGTCGCCCGGTCGTCCTCGCGGAGATCGCCTCGTCGATCAGGCGCTCGGCCTGCCGCACGACCGGGACCGGGGCGAACCGTCGCGCGTTCTCGATCGCCTTACGGCCCATCAGCCGGCGCCGCTCGTGGTCGCGGACGAGTTCCAGCAGCGCGGCGCCCAGCGCGTCGCGGTCGCCGACCGGTACCAGCCGGCCGTCGACCCCGTCCTCGATGATCTCGCGGGGTCCGTGCGGGCAGTCGGTGCTCACCACGGGCAGTCCGCAGCGCATCGCCTCGACGATGGTCATGCCGAACGGCTCGAAGCTGGACGTGGCCGCGCCGATCGAGCCCTTGACCCACTCCGCCTCCATGGGGGCTGCCGCGCCCATCAGAAAAGCGTTCTCGTACAGACCGAGGTCGTGGATGAGCCTTTGCAGTCGGGCGTGTTCCTCGCCCTTGCCGTAGATGCGCAGCTGCCAGTCCGGGTGTTCGGCGGCGACCAGGGCGAACGCCTCGATGAGCAGGTCGTAACGCTTGACCGGGACCAGCCGGCCGGCCGCGACCACCACCTTCGCGGTGCCGTCCGCGGCGGGCAGCACCGGGTCGGGGACGCTGTTGGGAAGAGCTTCCACCCGGACGCCGGGCAGTCGCATCTTGCGCCGGTAGGCGGCGGCGTCCGCCTCCGTGACCGTGGTGAGCACGTCGAGCCGGCGGTAGGCCCGGCGCAGCGCGGTGCGCAGCCGCGGTGAGTGGTTGTCGAGGGTGAGGTGCTCCTGCCCGATGCGGGCGACCCGTTGCGGGGCCTGCACCGCGAGATGCACGTTGAGCCCCGGTCTCGTGCCGATGACCACGTCGGCGTCGGTCGCCGCGAGGCTCTCGCCGATCCGCTGGTCGGTCAGCTCGCTGTACTGCCGGTAGCGGTACTCGGCGGCGGGGAACACCTGCGCCGGTCGCAGATGCAGCGGATGGTTCTTCTCCTGGCGCAGGTCCACCAAAGGCCGGAGTAACACCCGCGGATCCAGCGTGAAGTTGGGGCGTTCGCGGTGGCGCAGCACGGAGACGATCTCCACCTCGTGCCGCTCGGCCAGAGCCTGGGCCAGATTGAACGTGGTGGTGATCGTGCCTCCGATCCCGTAGGCGTTGTGAATCAGGAAAGAGATCTTCATGGCGGACTAGACTCCACCGACTCCCTTACAGTTGCACGCTGTTATCGCTTTGTGGTCATGCCGATGAACCTCCGGTGCACCGGAGGCGGGCCGGGACCTGCCCGGGGGGTCGGGCGGGTGGACGTCACGGTCAGGTTGAGGCCGGGCCGGCACGCCGCCACCACCTCGCCTCTCGATCGTCCCGACAGCAGTCTCACACCGCGCGCACCCGCGCGCAGCCCGGTCGGCATCCCTCCGAAAACCCTGTGCTCTGCAAGCGTTGCAGGCTCATGAATCGCATGTGAACAGGGGTTTTGCTTCAGAGTTGGACAACGTCTGAAAACACATTCATCTTCTTGCGCAAGCCGTGAAGGCCCCACAAGGATGGCGCTGCCCCATCGCCCTCCTCACAGGAAGAGCCATGCCGCATCTCCTCGTACAGGTCACCGTCACCGCTGCCGCCACGCTGGCAGCCCTGCTGCCCGGCCTGGCGGGCGGCCGCTCCGAGGCCGCCGATCCGCCTCCCAAACCCGCACCCGAGTGCGTGCACCACTACTCCGACTGGCGCTACACCACCGTCGTGAACGACTGCGACACCACCGTGAGCGTCACCGTCGAGTACGCCAACGGCCGGCCGGCCCCCTGCCGGACCCTCGCTCCGGGCGATGCGGCCACCTTCGCCGGCTACGGCTTCGACCAGAACCACGTCGTCGGCCTGCGCACCTGTGTCCCCGGGACCACCTGACCGCGCGGGGCGGCCGCCCGCACCGCGATACCGCCGGCCGTTCGAGGTGGACGCAGCCCAGGGGGCACGGTGAAGAGCGGCCGTCCGAAGGCGCCTGAGCCGGCCTTCGTGTGCCGGGCGCGGGTCTGCCGACGGCAGGCAGGGATCGGGGCGCCGTCAGCGCGCCGGACCCCGAGCGGGGCCCGCCCCGCTCGGGGGTTCACTTCCCGAGGGGCTGGGTGAAGCGCAGCAGGTTGCCGGCGGGGTCGCGGAACGCGCAGTCGCGGACGCCGTAGGGCTGGTCCATCGGCTCCTGCAACACCTCGGCGCCCGCGGCGTCGAGGCGCTCGAAGGTGGCGTCGCAGTCGTCCGTCGCGAAGATGACACCGCGCAGCAGGCCCTTGGCCATCAGCTCCGCCAGGGCCCGTTTGTCGGCCGGTGAGGTGTTCGGGTCGGCGGCGGGCGGTTCCAGGACGATGTTCACGTCCGGCTGCGAGGGCGCCCCGACGGTCACCCAGCGCATCCCCTCGAACCCCACGTCGTTGCGTACCTCGAGGCCGAGCACATCGCGGTAGAAGGCGATCGCCCTGTCGTGGTCGTCGACGGCGATGAAGCACTGGGAAAGTCTGATGTCCATGCCGTTCACGCTACGGCCGGGCGGCGCGGCCGGCTTCTCCGTTCCTGACCGGCCGCGTGTGGATCTTCGCGATGCACGCCGGGATGGCGGCGCCGTGGTCGTGGTTCCTGGCCCGGTAGGCGCTCGGGCTCTCGCCGACCAGCTGCGTGAAGCGCGAGCTGAACGATCCCAGCGACGTACAGCCGACCGCGAAGCAGACCTCGGTCACCGTGAGGTCGCCGCGCCGCAGCAGCGCTTTGGCCCGCTCGATGCGGCGGGTCATCAGGTAGCCGTAGGGCGTCTCGCCGTAAGCGGCGCGGAAGCTGCGGGAGAAGTGGCCCGGCGACATCAGGGCGTCACGCGCCAGCGCCGCGACATCGAGGGGCTCGGCGTAGTCGCGGTCCATCCGGTCACGGGCCCGCCGCAGACGCACGAGGTCGTCGAGGTTCTGCCGTCTCACCCGACGAGTTTCCCACGCCGCCGAGCCCGGCGACGAGGAACGGGGCGACGCCCCGGCTCCGGAGCCGACCGATGACGAGCCGACCGATGACGAGCCGACCGATGACGAGCCGACCGATGACGAGCCGACCGATGACGAGCCGGGCGACCGCGCGGGGCGAAGCAGGCGACCGACGCGGTCAGGAAATACGACCGAAGCGATCAGGAATGGAGAAGCACCGGCCCGCCCGCCCCGCCTAGCGTGACTGCCATGCACCTCCCCACCCGTGCGAATCTCCTCCCGCACGCCGCCCCGGACGCCTCTCCGGCCGCCCGCCGCGACACCCCCGGCTTCGAGGCCCGCGGTGACGCCGGACACGACGGCGTTCCCGACGGCGCCGGCCGCGACCCCGGGCGCCCCGGTCCGCACCCCGGAGCTTCGCCGAGCCGTCCGGCGGTCGCAGCCCCGGCCCGCCCGGACGGCGCCGTGACGGAGCCCGCGCACGTCGCCGGCGACGGACGCCCGGGGGCCACCGTCACCGCCGCCGCCGTCCTTCGGCCGGGACGGCCAGGCTCGGCCGACGGCCACGCCGCCGGACAGCCCGACCAGCCCGACCAGCCCGACCAGCCCGAACCCGGCCGAGCCCGGGACCGTTCGGCTGGGAGCGGGCGACACCCGCACCGGCGTCGCGCCACCCCGGGCGGCACCGCCGAATCCGGTGGACACGCACGACGGGAAGCTGGTCGGATCGAGCCGGGCCACGCCGACGGAGACCGCGCAGGCGGCCCCGCCCGACAGACACGGATGGAGTCACGATGAGCATGGCCACGAGCACGGACACGCAGTCACCGGCGTCGCACGCCGCCGACAGCCACGATCTGATCCGCGTGCACGGCGCGCGCGAGAACAACCTCAAGGACGTGAGCATCGAGATCCCGAAGCGCCGCCTGACGGTGTTCACCGGCGTCTCCGGCTCGGGCAAGAGCTCCCTGGTGTTCGACACGATCGCCGCCGAGTCGCAGCGGCTGATCAACGAGACGTACAGCGCCTTCGTGCAGGGCTTCATGCCCACGCTGGCGCGGCCCGAGGTCGACGTGCTCGAAGGGCTGACGACCGCGATCATCGTCGACCAGCAGCGGATGGGCGCCGACCCGCGCTCCACCGTCGGCACCGCCACCGACGCCAACGCCATGCTGCGCATCCTCTTCAGCCGGCTCGGCACGCCCCACATCGGCCCGCCCGGCGCCTACGCCTTCAACGTCCCCTCGGTACGGGCGAGCGGCGCGATCACCGTCGAGCGCGGCGACAAGAAGGTGGAGAAGGCGACCTACCACCGCACCGGCGGCATGTGCACACGCTGCGAGGGCATGGGCACGGTCTCCGACATCGACCTGTCCCAGCTGTACGACGACGGCAAGTCGCTCAGCGAGGGCGCGCTCACGATCCCCGGATACAGCGTGGACGGGTGGTACGGCCGCATCTTCCGCGGCTGCGGTTTCTTCGATCCGGACAAGCCGATCCGCGCGTTCACCAAGAGGGAGCTGCACGACCTGCTCCACAAGGAGCCCACCAAGATCAAGGTCGACGGCATCAACCTGACGTACGAGGGCTTGATCCCGAAGATCCAGAAGTCGTTCCTGTCCAAGGACGTCGACGCGTTGCAGCCGCACATCCGCGCCTTCGTGGAGCGGGCGACGACGTTCACCGTCTGCCCCGAGTGCGACGGCACCCGGCTCAGCGAGGCGGCCCGCTCGTCGAAGATCCGGGGAATCAGCATCGCGGACGCCTGCGCGATGCAGATCAGCGACCTGGCCGCATGGATCCGCGGCCTCGACGAGCCGTCGGTGGCGCCGCTGCTCGCCAAGCTGCGGCACGCCCTCGACTCCTTCGTGGAGATCGGCCTCGGCTACCTCTCGCTCGAACGGCCGTCGGGCACGCTCTCGGGAGGCGAGGCACAGCGCGTCAAGATGATCCGCCACCTCGGCTCCTCGCTCACCGACGTCACCTACGTCTTCGACGAGCCCACCACGGGCCTGCACCCCCATGACATCCAGCGGATGAACGGTCTGCTGCTGCGGCTGCGCGACAAGGGCAACACGGTGCTCGTCGTGGAGCACAAGCCGGAGGTCATCGCGATCGCCGACCACGTCGTCGACCTCGGTCCCGGCGCCGGGACGGCGGGCGGCACCGTCTGCTTCGAGGGCACCGTCGAGGGGCTGCGCGCCGGTGACACCATCACCGGGCGTCATCTCGACGACCGGGCCGCCGTGAAGGAGTCGGTGCGCAAGCCCACCGGCACGCTGGAGATCCGCGGCGCGAGCGCGCACAACCTGCGCGACGTCGACGTCGACATCCCGCTCGGCGTGCTCGTCGTCGTCACGGGGGTCGCCGGTTCCGGCAAGAGCTCGCTCGTGCACGGGTCGATCCCCGCCGGCGAGGGCGTGATCTCGGTCGACCAGGGCGCGATCCGCGGCTCGAGACGGAGCAACCCGGCGACGTACACCGGACTGCTCGACCCGATCCGCAAGGCGTTCGCGAAGGCCAACGGCGTGAAGCCGGCGCTGTTCAGTGCCAACTCCGAGGGCGCCTGCCCCACCTGCAACGGCGCCGGCGTCATCTTCACCGACCTGGCGATGATGGCCGGCGTAGCCACCACCTGCGAGGACTGCGAGGGGAAGCGGTTCGAGGCATCCGTCCTCGACCACCACCTCGGCGGCCGCGACATCAGCGAGGTGCTGGCGATGTCGGTGACCGAGGCCGAGGCGTTCTTCGCCGACGGTGAGGCGCGCACGCCGGCCGCGCACCGGATCCTCGGCCGGCTCGCCGACGTCGGTCTCGGTTATCTCACCCTCGGCCAGCCGCTCACCACGCTGTCCGGCGGCGAGCGGCAGCGGCTCAAGCTGGCCACCCACATGGCCGAGAAGGGCGGCGTCTACGTCCTCGACGAGCCGACCACCGGTCTCCACCTCGCCGACGTCGAGCAGCTGCTCGGGCTGCTCGACCGGCTCGTCGACTCCGGCAAGTCGGTCATCGTCGTCGAGCACCACCAGGCGGTCATGGCGCACGCCGACTGGATCATCGACCTCGGCCCCGGCGCCGGCCACGACGGCGGCCGGATCGTCTTCGAGGGCACACCCGCCGACCTCGTCGCCGCCCGCTCCACCGTCACCGGCGAGCACCTCGCGGCCTACGTCGGCCTCGCCGAAGCGGATGACACGGCCTGAACCGAGCGGATGACACCGCCTGAACCGGGCGGACGACACGCCCGAGCCGGACGGACGACACGGCTTGAGCAGCACGCTCAGGCCCCGACCAGGACGTGAGCCGGCCCCCGGGGACACCTGCCGGTCGGCGGGCCCCTGGGGACCCGTCACGTGGCGGGGCGCCGCGGCCCGCTCACTCGTCAGGGGCGGAAGGCCCGGGCGGTTCACCCCAGGGCATCTCCAACACCGTTCGAAGCTCCGTGACGGACCGCTCCCCGATCCGCGCGGCGAGGACGCGCTCGAGCCCGTCGAGGATGGCCGTCGCCCGCTCGTGCGCGCGTCGGCCCTTCGGCGTGCGGCGGATCAGCACCTCGCCGCGCTGCTCGCCCTGTCCCCGGGAACACCCCCGCTGAGGGGCGCCGTCGCCTGGTACGCGCCGAGCGACCTCGCACGGCAGGGCGACGGCGCGAGCAGCCCCGAGGCGCTCCTGCTCGGCGCGGCCCCCGCCGACGTACCCGACCTCGCGCGGGAGGCGAGCCCGGTCGCCCAGGTCCGGCCGGGAGCCCCGCCCTTCCTCCTGGTGCACGGCGAGGAGGACTCCATGGTCGACTGCGACCACAGCCGCCGGCTCGCCGCCCGCCTCGGCGAGGCCGGCACCGAGGTCGACCTGTGCACGGTCCCGGGTGCGGAGCACGTCTGGCACGGACTCTCCGACGACCAGGTCCACGACGTCTTCGGCCGCACCCTGCGCTGGATCCAGCAGCGCGTCGGGTGACCGTGCGGGGCGTTGCCCCGCCTGCCGGCAGGGGCCGGACTCCAGGCGGGGATGCGTTCCTCCCGGTCGGTGGGACAGCGGACCCCGGTGGCCCCAGGGCCGGGACGTCCGCGCACGGGCGGTCCTCGGCCGGGCCGGCGCCGGCGGTGCCGCCCGCCACGCGTCGGCGCCCGGAACCTGCGCCGCCGCCGCCGTCGCCGTCGGTGGTGACGAACGCGCGGCAGTCGTCGGGCAGGCGCGGGCGGGGGCCAGCGCCCGCCGCGGTCAGGTGGCCGAGGGGGCGGCCCCCGGTGCTCCGGCGCGTCGCTCGCCCGCGGCGGCGAGGCCCCCGGCGGCGAGGAGGGCGGTCACGGCCACGCAGACCGTGCCCGGCCAGCCGAGCGCGTCCAGGAGGGGGGCGGTGGCGGCCGCGCCCAGCGCCCCGACGGCGAAGTAGAGCACGAGGTACACGCCGGTGACGCTGCCCGCCCGCCGGGGGTCGATGGCGACGATCCGGCTCTGGTTGGCCGCCTGGGCGGCGAAGCACCCGGCGTCGAACAGGGCCAGCCCGAGCACGGTGATCGCGGGGTGCCGGAGACCGGTGGCCAGCACCGCCGTACCCGCCGCCGCGACCGCCATCGCCGCGGCCGTGACCCGGTGCGGCGTGTACCGGTCGACCAGACGCCCGGTGAACGGCAGGGCGGCGAACCCGAGGAGTCCGGCCAGGCTGTACAGGCCGATGGCGGTGGCGTCGAGCGAGTGGGGCGGACGCGCCAGCGTCAGGGCGAGCCCCACCCAGACGACGTTGAAGGCGAAGTACCACAGACCACCGGTGAGCACGGCGCGGCGCAGCGCGCGGTGGTGGCGCAGCAGTGGCGCGAGTCCCGCCAGCGTGGCGAGGTAACGGCCCTGCGCACGCGGCCGTTCACGCGGCAGGAGCCGTGCGGTGGCGAGCGCGGCGAGCAGGGCGAGGCCCGCGAAGACCAGCAGCATGCGCCGCCAGCCGAGGAGGTCGGAGAGGGTGCCTCCGGCCCAGCGGCTCAGCAGGATGCCGGCCGACAGTCCCGTGGCGACGGTGGCCATCGCCGTGCCACGCCGACCGGGCGCGGCGTACCGGCCCGCGATGGCGCCGGCCTGCGCCGCGACACCCGCCGTCGCGCCGATGAACACGTAGGCGGTGAGGAGAACGGCCGCGTCCCGCGCGGCCGCCGCGAGGGTGAGCGCGGCGGCCAGGGCGCACAACTGCGCGCCGACCAGCCGGTGCGGGGCGACACGGTCGGCGAGCGGCAGCAGCAGCGCGAACCCGGCCGTGCAGCCGGCGAGGGCGGCGGTCGGCACCAGTCCCGTCACCGCGGCGGACAGCCCGAGGTCGTCCGCCACGTCGGTGAGGGCGGGCTGGAGGGCGTAGTTGTTGGCGATCGCCGTCGCCGCCGTCCCGGCGAGCAGGACAGTGCCGTAGCGGGGAAGGGACCGCTGCTCGCTCATGGCTGTTCCGCCTGGGCGCGGATGACCACGTACCGGCATTCGGTGTCGGTGTCGTTGGCGAAGGCGCACGGCGCGGGCTCGCCGAGTTCGACGGTGTCGCCGGGACCGAGGGCGTGGACGACGCTTCCCTCGTGGAAGGTCAGGTGGCCCTCCAGGACCCACACGACCTGACGGGCGAAGGCGAAGGACGCCGCCGGGTACGCCACGTTCGCACCGGCGGGGAGCCGGATCTCCGCCGTCTCCACGGGGAAGTGAGGTCCGGTGATCTGGCGGCGCCGGTAGCCGGTGGCAGGATCGCGCCACTCGGCCGTGTCCTCGTGGCGGCGCACACCGCCCGCGACGGCCGCTGCGTGCGACTCTCCCTCGGCGAGCGCCAGCAGGGAGGAGACGCTGAGCCGGAAGGCGGCCGACAGCTTGCCGAGCACGACAGCCGTGGGGTTGCTCTCGCCGCGTTCGATCCGGTTGATCATCGCGCGGGAGACACCGGAGGCCTCGGCGAGCTGCGTCAGCGTCCAGCCCCGCCGCTCCCGTTCGGCGCGCACACGCGCCGCGATCCGCCCTACCAGGGGGTCTACTATGTTGGACATGACGGCAATATACGAGAACCGTGAGGTGGTGCGGGTCCGACCGGCGTGCGAAGCCGACGGAGAGGCCGTACGCGCCATCCGCAACCACGCGGTGGCGACCTCCACGGCACTGTGGACGCAGACCCAGCAGTCCCCGGCCGACGCGAGGGCCTGGCTCGCCGCGCACCTCGACCGGGGCTCGGCGCTGGTGGCCGAGGCCGGGGGCCGGGTCGTCGGCTTCGCCGTCTACGCCCCCTGGCGGGAACTCGACGGCTACCGCCACACCGTCGAGAACTCCGTCTACGTCCGTGAGGACAGCCAGGGCCTCGGTGTCGGAGGCGCGCTGCTGTCCGCGCTGATCGACTCGGCGCGCCGCGCGGGCCATCACAGCATGATCGCCGGGATCGAGTCCGGCAACGCGTCCTCGATCCGGCTGCACGAGCGGTTCGGGTTCGCCGTCGTGGGCACGGTGCGCGAGGCGGGTCGGAAGTTCGGGCGGTGGTTCGACCTCACGCTCATGCAACTGCCGCTGGAGGCCTGAGAGCCGGCCGGCGAAGGGGAGCGCACGGACCGGCCGGCTCGGCGACGCGCGCCCGGCCAGTGCTGCGCACGGTGACGGCGGCCGATCCTCGTCGCGGGTACGGGCGCGGTGCAGCCGGGCGGTCCATCAGCGGATCAACCGGGCGGCAGGTCAACCGGGCGGCAGGTCAGCCGGGCGGCGGATCCGTCGGTCGGGGTCCGTGGGCCAAGGACGGCGGATCAGCGGGACAGCTTCGCGCGGACCGCGCCCGCGGTGGCCGCGGGGCGGGCGGTGGCCCGGACCGACCGTCGGACCAGCCGGGCGTCGCGCCGGACGCTCCGCGCGGCGTGCCGGCCGCGCCACTCCAGGGACGGGTTGCCCGCGGTGTCCGCGGCGGCGATCATCAGCCCGCCCAGCATGGAGGCGTTCTTCAGGAACTGGATGCGCTGCTGAGCCCGCTCGTCCGGGTCCTCCGCCTCCCAGAAGCGGTGGGCCGCCAGCGTCGTGGGCACGAGGGTGGCGGCGAGGGCGAGTGCGGCCACCCGGGGGACGCGCCCGGTGGCGAGCAGCAGTCCGGCCGCGACCTGCACGGCCCCGGTGAGCCGTACGACTTCCTCGGTGCGGTCGGGCAGTGCCGGCACCCGGTCGGTGACGGGCCGCACGACGGACTCGGCGGTCGGCGCGAGCTCCTCGGGCGCTCGCAGGGACTGAAGGCCGCCCGAGACGAACATCGAGGCGAGCAGGGGGCGACCGACCAGGCGCAGCAGACTCATGGTCTCTCCAGACAGGTTGACCGGACACGAAAGGTGGCCCCCGTGTTCCCCGCCGGAGGGCCCGTCATTCGACGGGCCCCCGCGCCGCCCGGCAGGTACATCGGCCCGCCGCATGTCGTTCAGTCGCGGCTCGACTGGCCCTCCATCGCCTCGACCAGCCGCCCCAGCGCCTTGAGGACCCAATCCCGGTCGTCCCCGAGTCCCGCCAGCAGGGTGACCTCGGCGGCGAGTTGGCGGGGGAAGACGTCGTCGACCGCCCGGGCGCCGGGCTCCGTGACCTTCCGCGCCATGGGCGCGCTGCTCGGCCGACGTGCCTTCATGGGATACGTCCTGGTCGTCGCCTTCGTGTCGGCGGCGCTGTTCGCCTACATCAGCGGCTCCAGCTTCGTCTTCGAGAGCCTCCACGGCGTCTCCGCGACGACCTACTCCCTCATCTTCGCCACCAACGCGGTCGGCATGCTGCTCGGCGGAGCGGTCTTCTCCCGCCTGTCCGGGAAGCGGCACCTGAACACCCTCCTCGCGGCCGGTGTCGGTCTCTGCCTGCTGGGCGCGCTGGCCCAGGTCCTCCTGGTCGCGACCGTGGGGGAGACCCTGGCCGGCACGTGGATCACGCTGTTCGTGACCGCCGGCGGGATCGGCCTGGTCTTCCCCGGCGGCATGAGCCTCGGCCAGGCGGTGGGCCGGGTGGCCCCGGTGCCGCGTCGGCGCTGCTGGGCGGTCTGCAGTTCCTCTTCGGGGCGCTGGCCTCACCACTGGTCGGTCTGTTCGGCGAGGACAGCTCCCTGCCGATGGCGCTGGTCATGCTGATCGCCGTGTCCGCGGCGGCCCTCTCCCTGGTCGGACTCGCGCGGCCCTGGCAGGGGAACGGCGAACCGGACGACTCGACAGCCCCTGACCAGCGGCGGGGGTGACATCGACGGTCGTCGCGCGACGCGGGATGCGGCAGGCGTGCTCGGACGGCGGATCCGGGCGCGGCGACGGCCACCACGGCCCCGGATCCGCCGTACTCCGGACCCCGTCGGGTGAACCGGTCGGCCGCGCGGGGCGGTGGCAGGCCCGGGGTGGTGGCCTGCGCGGGGCGGTGGCCCGCACGGGGCGGTGGCCCGCACGGGCGGAGGGCCGCACCGTTCGCGGTTCGCTGCGCCCGGAACCCACTGGTGCGCGTAGCCGCGAGGTGCTTCACTCCGCGGTGACCCGCCGCCCCGCCTCGATTCCGCCGTGCCGGTTCAGCGGCCCCGGATGGCGCTGGTGGCGAAGAACCCGGTGGCTGCGGCCGTGATGAGAGCGCAGGCGGCGAACAGGACGGTACGTCGCATGAAGAAACCTTTCCCGGTGCTGACGGATGGGTCCTGCACAACGCCGGTCAGGCCCCAGTCGGTTCGCCGTTGGGCCGACGCCACCCGGACGGACGCGACCGTGCGTGGGCCGGCGGACGTACGTCACCGCATCCCAGCCGGGAACGACGACTGCCCCGACGTCGGGCGGGCTCGGACGGTGGCCGACCTGTTCTCGTGGTCACCTGACAACGACGATCCCCGGGCCGGGACCCTGACAGCGCTGCGCGACCGGATGCGACGAGCCGGCGCCCTGCTCAGGCCGATGGCCGACGCCGACGCCCAAAACACCTGCTCCCGCAGGGCGTTCATGAGGGACTTCCTCTCCTGCACGTCCGGCCGGCGGCGCTCGAGCGCCCACGACCCGCTGCCGGCCGGCGCCTGAGGCATCCGGACCCGGACACGTTCACCACCAGGCACCGTCGCCGGAACCTCCGCCGAGTGTGACCGCGCCCATTGCGGTGGCCCGGCCGGTGCGGCCAACCTCTCCTCGCACGGATTTCCGAAGAACTGTTATCCAAGGTTTCCCCAGGGATCTCCCTTGTGACGGACAGAAACGTTCGGCGTCGACGACAGGGAAGCTGCAATGAGTACACGGCACACGGTGGAGCCGGCGGCACTGGTGACCGCTGCCCGAGCAGGAGACACGGAGGCTCAGGACGCCCTCGTCGGCATCCACCTCCCGCTGGTCTACAACATCGTGGGCCGGGCTCTGAACGGGTCGGTGGACGTGGACGACGTGGTGCAGGACACCATGCTCCGGGCCCTCGACTCGCTGGACGCCCTCCGGGTTCCCGAAAGCTTCCGCTCCTGGTTGGTGGCCATCACCATGAACCAGGTCCGGGCGTACTGGCAGGGCCGGCAGTCGGCTCACGCCCCCGTGGAACAGGCCGCGGACATCGCCGATCCGGGCGCCGACTTCGTGGACCTGACCATCGTGCAGTTGCAGTTGTCGGGGCAGCGCCAGGAGACCGCGCGAGCGACACGCTGGCTGGATCCCGACGACCGAGGGCTGTTGTCGCTGTGGTGGCTGGAGTGCGCGGGGGAGTTGAGCCGCGCCGAGGTCGCCGAGGCACTGGGGCTGTCTCCGCAGCACACGGCGGTTCGCGTCCAGCGGATGAAGGCGCAGCTGGAGGCGGCACGCGTGGTCGTGCGGGCACTCGACGCGCAGCCGCCGTGCGAGGAACTGCGAAGAACTCTCGCGGACTGGGACGGCCGTCCTTCCACGCTGTGGCGCAAGCGCGTGGCCCGGCACGCTCGCGGCTGCACCAGCTGCTCCGGCCTGTGGAGCGGATTGCTGCCCGCGGAGGGGCTGCTGGCCGGCCTGGCGCTGGTGGCGGCCTCGCCCGCGCTGCTGGCGAAGATGCGCTCCGGCACGATCGCGCCGGCCGGTTCGGCCTCCCCGCTCGGCGGGGGGAACGACGCGACCGGGCAGTCGCGGCAGGGAGGCCACGGTGCCACGGGCCGGCAGGCTCTCTCCCGTGGCGCGGCCCGCCGTCGGCGGCGCAACCGGCGGCGGGTGGTCGGCGGCGCGGTCGTGGCGGCGTGCGTGGCCGGCGGGGGCCTCTACCACTTCGGCACGCAGCCCGGATCGGGGAGCGACGGGACGAGCGCGGCGCGGACCGTCGACGAGGCGTCGATACCGGCGCGCCCGACACCCGACACCGTTCGGGAGAGCGCCCTGTCCGCCTCCCCGTCCCCGTCTCCGTCACCGTCCGCGTCGACGTCACCGCGTACGAGTGCCTCCCCGAGCCCTCGCGCCACCAGGAGCACCTCGGCCCCGAAGGAGCCGGCTCCGCCGCGGCAGCCGGCGTCGAGCACACCGGAGGCGCCGTCGGCCCCGTCGGGCACCGCGGCCCAGGTGATCGCCCTGGTCAACAAGGAGCGGTCGGCCGCCGGTTGCGGCCCGCTCGGCGAGGACGCCCAGCTGCGCGACGCCGCCCAGGGCCACTCCGACGACATGGCCGCCCGCGACTTCTTCGATCACACCAACCCGGACGGAGACGGCCCCGGCGAGCGCGTCACGGCCTCGGGCTACCGCTGGTCCACGTACGGGGAGAACATAGCCAAGGGCCAGGGGACTCCCGAAGCGGTGATGACCTCCTGGATGAACAGCCCAGGCCACCGCGCCAACATCCTCAACTGCGCCTTCGAGGAGATCGGCGTCGGCGTGCACGAGGGGGACGGCGGCCCCTACTGGACCCAGAACTTCGGCACCGAGCAGTGACGCGGGTGGACCGCGGGCGCCGGACGTCCCGGTCCACCGGGTGTCACGGGACGCGGTCCGGTGACGTAAGCGTTCCGTCATCTCTTTCGGGGCACGGGCCGGCCGCTCGTTCTGTTGAATGGGGTGACGACGCGTTACTCACGAGAAGCGGGGCGAGATGAGGCGGGCGAGGAACATGTGGGGCGGACGGTTGGTCATCGGGGTGCTGGTGGTGGCCGTCGCCGGTGCCGGTTTCGGCCTGTACTGGTTCCAGCCCTGGAAGCTGTGGCAGGACGAGACCGTGGACGAGGCCCTGCCCGGCGTCACCGCGCCGGCCGCCACCCCCTCGCCCCGGCCGTCCGTGACCCCCTCGGCGGCGCCGCCGGCGTCCGAGGACCCCGGCCCGCGGACGCTGGCCGACGGGGAACTGGTCAGCCACGAACACGCGACGTCGGGCACGGTGAAGCTCGTACGGCTCGCCGACGGCTCGCACGTCGTACGGCTGGAGAACCTCGACACCAGCAACGGGCCGGACCTGCGCGTGTGGCTGACGGACGCGCCGGTGACGCAGGGCCGCGGCGGATGGCACGTCTTCGACGACGGGGAGTACGTCAGCCTGGGCAAGCTCAAGGGCAACAAGGGCAGTCAGAACTACGCCGTGCCAAAGGGCGTCGACCCCTCCCGCTACACCAGCGTCAGCATCTGGTGCGACCGCTTCGACGTCTCCTTCGGCGCCGCCGAACTCGCCCGCGCCTGACGGCGCTCGGCGGCACCGCGGCGCCGCCCGGCGCCAGGACGGTGCTCGCACCACGCCGGTGCCCCGGAGCGCGAGGAGCGCTCCGGGGCACCGGGTCGTGGGTGGTACCTCTCGCTCAGGCCGTCAGCGGAGCGCGACCGTGAACGAGCACCAGGCCGTCCACGCGGACTCCGTGGCGCCGTCCTTGACCCTCACGCGCCAGCGGTAGGCGCCGTCGGTCAGCGTGCCCTCGGCCAGCTGGTACGCGGCGTCGTGGCTGGTGTCACTGGTCAGCTGCTTGTGCGTGACGGGTGCCCCGGCGGCCGTGTCGACCTGGAACTCCACCCTGCGACGCGGGCCCGGCTGGGCGGACTCGACCGTCCCGGGCGGAGCCACGGACTCCAGGGTGGCGGCCAGCGTCGGGGTACCGGAGGTCACGACCGGGTCCCCGGCAGGGCTGCCGCAGAGCTGGAAGCCCGCGTACGGCCCGTTGGAGATCCGGGGCGCCTCCGGGGTGGGCAGGAGCAGGTCGCCCGGTCCCTCCGCGGCGGCCCGGACGGTGGGCTGCGACGAGGCGCCGGCGATGGCGAACGGGGCCGCGACGGCGCCGATCGCGCAGGCCGCGACCAGGGCGAACACAGCGCGCCCCGGGCGCTTGCGAGACGTTTTCCGCACACGCATGACTGTCTCTTCTCTCCTCATCGGGCGGCTACTTGACGTAGAGCGTGTGGCCGGGTTCCGGCGCCTGGATCTGGGTGCACTGGTAGGACGTCCAGCGGTGCTCGGCGACCAGCCGCTTGCCGACCTCCTGGCAGCCCGCGAGGTTGTGCAGGTCCTCGTACTTCGTCCAGGCGGACGCCGTGTTGGGCTTCAGCCGGTTCGCCGTGGTGTAGGCGGCCGCGTTGGTACCGGCGCTGACGCCGTCGGTGCCGTCCCACCGGTAGTGCACGCCCAGCCAGACGCGGCCGACCGCGTTCTCCGTCGCTGCGGCCGAGATGGTGGAGAACGTCCTCGTCACCCCGAGGGCGTTGGGGTCCTCCGTGGTCGCCGTCCAGGTGATCTGGTCGGTTCCGAACCAGTCCTGGGTGGCCTTGGCCCAGGCGCCCGCGAAGGTCGCGTGGCCCGAGACGTATGCGGGGAAGGCGGGGCTGAAGTGGTTGCCGTTGCGGTCCTGGGACAGCGGCTGCCAGTTGGGGTCGGCGGTGGTGCTCGCGTTGCCGTCGCCGTCGAGGCGGACGGCGCTCTCCGGACGCCACAGGTCGATGGCGGTCTGGTACTTCATGTCCCAGGCGGCGACGGCGGCGTCCGCCATCGCGAAGGCGGTGAGGGCGAACAGCTTGGCGTTGCCCGCGACCGTCATCCCCTGCTGGCGGGAGAGGATCTGGGTGTGCTCGAAGAGCTGACCCGGCGGCTTGTAGGTGCCGTCGAGGTCGTTCGCCCAGAACAGGGCCGCCTGCGTCTGGTCGGCGGTGCGGCTGGTGGACTCCGCCCGGCCGAGGTTCTTCACGTCGTTGACCTGGGTGGCGTACGCCTGGCTCGGCAGCAGCGTGCTCATCTGCGTGTGCCCGCCGGGCCCGGCCGTACGGAACTGGGTGCTGGACGCCATGCCGAACGGCTTGACCTTGCCCCACTCCGGGGTGGCGCCGTCACCGGTGCCGGTCGGCCGCCAGAAGCCGGGCTGGGTGCTGCCGGTGTACGGGGCGGCGGGCGCCGAGCCGTCGTTCTGCCGGGCGGCGGTCATCGCCGCGGCGGCCTTCTGGCCGACCTCGGTGCCGGCCGCGCGCTGCGCGGAGGTGACCGCGGCCGGGATCGTCGAACGGGCGGTGGCGATCTCGTCGTCGAAGTTGTAGCCCGGGAAGACCGACCTGAGGACGTCGAAGGCGGCGTGGTCGATGGCGCTGTTCACGTCCGGCACGGCGCCGTTGGTGGCCGTGGCCTTCACCAAGTAGGCGGCGCCCAGGCACTGGGTCGCGCCCTCCGCACAGCGCGCGGAGTTGGCCGCGTCGTAGATCGCGCCGTGCATCATCGCGCCCGCGCGGGCGAGCGGGCCGGGGGCCCCGCCGACCTGCCGGAAGGTCGTCTGGAGCACGTCGTTCCAGTAGACGACGTGGTCCTTCACCGGGTCCGGCGGAGTCTCGTACGTGACGAGGATCGACGGCGCCTGCGGCGCGTCGGCGGAGGCGAAGATCTTGAACGCCTTGTAGTCCGTCTCGTCGGTCGCCCGCAGGCCGACCGTGTCCACCGTGCGGTCGGTCTGCGACCACTGCTTGACCAGGGGAGTGATGTCCTCCGTGATCCACCGGGGGCCGCAGTCGGTGAACCCGTGCGTCTGGGTGGACGTCGTCACCTTGGAGCGCCAGGCGGGCTGGCTGCTCCAGCGGGTGGCGGCCGATGCGGTGCCGGTGTCCCAGATCTCCCAGGAGCGGGCCTCGCAGGAGTCGGACCAGGTCGCGTACAGGTTCAGCTCGGCGTTGAGGATGTCCTGCCCGGTGACCGCGGTGCTGCGCGGGAAGTTGATGAAGGAGCGGGCCTCGCCCTTCTGCCACTCCCGGCCGACGTTGAGGCCGGCGTTCCCGGAGAAGTCCGCGGTGTCGCCGTTGCGGACGAAGGTGTCGAAGTTGGTCCCGAAGTACACGGCGGGGTCGATGGTGACCGGGTACTTCGTGCTCTTGTCGGCCAGGAAGCCCTTGTCGGCCCGGACCGTGAGGTCGAAGCCCTCGGCCTGCTGGACCACGTCGAGGTCCACACGGGCCTTGCGCGCGCCGACCGCGCCGTCGCCTCCCGCGGAGGCGTCCCACATGAAGGGCGTCGGCGCGTGGCCGACTTCCTCGCCGGTGCGGGTGTCGGTCAGCACCAGCGACTCGTCGGCCTTCTGGCCTGCCTTCAGCCCCTTGGCGCGTACGGGCAGGGTGAAGGTCGTGGCGCGCTGCGCCGCCTGACGGTCCGCCACCACGAGGTACTGCTCGAACCCGGTCCGGGTCGCCTCGACGACGAGATCCGTCCCCGGCGCGACGTCCTCGTAGGTGGCCTTCGGGCCGTCCAGCTTCGGCTCGGGCAGCGTGCCCCGCCAGCCGAGGGCGATCTCCCGGTCACCCTGCCCCAGGGTGACGAGGTCACCGCCGGAGGCCCCCGTACGCCCGGCGAGACGCAGCCCCCGCGGGTGCGCCTTGGCCCGTACCGAGCCGTCCGGGTTCTTGACGAGGTCGACGTCGACGGTGACCCAGCGGCCCTTCTCCCGATAGCGCACCGGTCCGGCGAAGGATTCCTGCGACATGGTGCCGTCGGGGTTCGCCCACAGGGTCGTGGTCTCGGTGCGGGCGCCGGTCACTTCGATGCGCCGGCCCTGCGCCTGGGCGGTCAGCCGCGCGTTCGCCTCTTCACGCGCGGCCGCGGACGCGGCGGGGGCGGCGGCCTCGGCCCGGGTGGCGGCCGCCGGTTCCGCGGCGGTGGCGACGGGCGTGAGGCTCAGCGCGACGCCGGCTTCGGCGAGGAGAACCAGTGCCAGAGGAAGGGCGAGGCCGGGTGTCCGGCCCCGTCGAGCCGGTCCGCGGGACCGGCTGGTGGATCTGTGCACGCCGTACTCCTTCTGTGAAAAAGGGAACAGACGTGCGCATGCTGCCAATGATCCAGTTGTAATGTCCATGCTTCATCTCGGTGCTGACGCGTGATCATGCCAACGCCGGAACGCGGAACTCCGCACCGTGCCTCCTTCGTCCCGTCGGCACTCACCCCGCGAAAGCGCGTGGTACCTGATCAAACCGCGCGACTTAGGTGCAGATCGCCCGAGATGACGGTGTTGGCGGGCAGGCGGGCGTGCACTGTCAGTCACGGGATCGGCGCGGTGCGGCACTTCCCGGGTTCGCTCCGAGGGCCGGCGCACCTCCTCAGGACCGGCAGGCCGCCGCGATCCGCTCCCGGAACGGCCGGCGGCGTATCGCTTCGACGACCTCCGTCAGCAGGTGCCCCAGTGGCATGGGGAGTTCCGCGTCCAGTTCCGCCATCGCCGCCGCCGTCGCCTCCCACTCCGCCTCGATCCGCGGCAGCAGGGCGTGGGCCTTCGGCGTGAGCTCGACCAGCCGGCGGCGCGCGTCCCGCGGATCGGGGGTGTGGGTGACCAGACCCGCGCGGGCCATCTGGGCCGCCGTCTGACTGGCGGCCGAGTGCGTGACGCCCACCGCCGCGGCCAGGTCGCGGACCGGGAGCGGACCCTCGGCCAGGAGGACCCGTACGACCGGGGAGAAGCGGGGCCGGTACTCGGCGAGGCCCTGCTCCTCGTAGACCTTGGCCACGTCGCCGTCGAGCAGTTCCAGGACGTGGCGGAGCAGGGTGCCCACGGCGGCCTGGTCCGGGTGACTCCTCATGGGGATAATCTAACAGCGCTGTCAGATCCCCAGAAGGGTGTGTCCCCATGGCCGGACTTTATCCACCCGTCGAGCCGTACGAGCACGGCATGCTCGACGTCGGTGACGGCAACCGCGTGTACTGGGAGACCTGCGGCAACCCCGCGGGCAAGCCCGCCCTCGTCCTGCACGGCGGACCGGGGTCCGGGGCGGGGCCGTTCTGGCGCCGGCTGTTCGACCCCGCGGCGTACCGCATCGTCCTCTTCGACCAGCGCGGGTGCGGCCGGAGCACGCCCGACGCCGCCGATCCGCGGACCTCGCTCGCCGCCAACACCACCCCCCATCTGATCGCCGACACCGAACTGCTGCGGCAGCACCTCGGCATAGGGGAATGGCTGGTCCTCGGCGGCTCCTGGGGCGTGACCCTCGCGCTGGCCTACGCCCAGCAGCACCCCGCACGCGTGTCCGAGCTGGTGCTCTTCAGCGTCACCAGCACCACCCGCCGCGAGGTGGAGTGGGTCACCCGCGACATGGGGCGGATCTTCCCCGAGGAATGGGCCCGGTTCCGCGACGCCGTACCGGAGCCGGAGCGCGACGGCAGCCTGGTGGAGGCGTACGCCCGGATGCTCGCCGCCTCCGATCCGGCCGTACGGGAGCGGGCGGCGCGGGAATGGTGCCGCTGGGAGGACGTGCACGTGGCCACCCACCGGGGGCACAAGCCCGATCCCCGCTACGAGGACCCGCGCTTCCGGCTGCGCTTCGCCCGCCTCGTCACGCACTACTGGCGGCACGCCGGCTTCCTGGAGGACGGGGCGCTGCTGCGCGACGCGGCGAAGCTCGCCGGCATACCCGGCGTGATGATCCACGGGCGGATGGACATCAGCGGCCCCCCGGACGTCGCGTGGCGGCTGGCCCAGGTGTGGCCCGACGCGGATCTCGTCCTGATCGACGAGGAGGGGCACGGGCTGTCGGGGGACGCCACGACGGAGGCGCTGCTGGCGGCCACGGACCGGTTCCGGCTGGTCCGGACCACCAGTGGTCACAGCTGAGACATGGCGCGAGGCCCCGGCCGCCCGCACGTCGGCCGGCGCCGAACCCGGTGAGCGCACCGGGCGGTGGCGGACACTGGTCGCCGGGGCCGAGCGGAGCGAGGAGATCCCGGACGGCGAACGGGTGATGTTCCCGGCCCACGTGGAACTCGCCGGCCAGGCCGCGGCGTTGACGGCCGCCGAGCAGGATGGCTGCGCGTTCTCCGACTCCACCCCGCGCCTGACCCGGCCGGCCTCGAGCCGGATCTGCGGGCACCCGAGACGGCCGCCGGGACGCCGACCGGCCTGTCCGGATCCACCGCGTGACGAAGTGGGCCGGCGCGGCAGCGGCCGAGGGACGGTGCGAGCAGCAGACCCACCGCGAGCGGCGCGGGTTCGGTGCTCGCGGTGGAGAACCGGCAGCCGGCGCCCCGGCCCGTGAGGGCGGTGATCAGTGCCGGACGAGCGGGTTAGGGTGTCGCCGTGACGGTGGACGAAGAAGGGGTCATGGTGCCGCGGCTGCGGCCGAAAGACGTGCTGGCCAGGGGAGTTCGCTTCGGTCTGATCGGTATCGTTCCGCTCTCCGTGGTCGCCTTCTGCATCGCCGACCACCACGACCGCGAGGAGTTCCTGTCCGTCGTCGGCGGCATCTCGCTGATCTTCGGCGCGGTTCTGCTCGTGGTCGGCGCCGGCTTCTGGTGGGCCAGTGGGGGCGACGCCCGGCGCTGGCGGGACTGGCGCACCATCAAGGGACAGACCGCGGCGGCCACCGTCGTCGGGCCGGCGGCCGTGCGGCTGGGTGCGCTGCTGGTGGTGCTGGGCCCCGCCGCCATCGGCCTGTACCACGTGGTGGACGCCGCCCCCTACGGCAGTTGGCTGTACAGCTACTGAACGAGCGGGACCGCGCCGTCAGGCGCGCCTACCGCCGTCGACGCGCAGGACCGTGCCCGCGACGCGGGAGGCACGGTCGCCGAGCGGCCAGGCCGCGGCCCGGGCGATCTCCTCCGGGCCGGCGGCCCGGCCCGGGGAGGCCGGGTCGGTCAGGTCGCACCGCACGGGGTGCGCGGTGCCGCAGGCCGCGCGGATCTCCTCCGGCACGGCCTGGAGCTGGGACTCGGTGCGGGCCACGAGAGCGCGTGGGCGCCCTCCCGGGCGAAGGGCCGCACCGCCGCGGACGTTGGCGAGTTCACGTCGGCGGCACGGCAGTAGGGTGAAACGGTGACCCCCTTACCGGAAGACTCGCCGCCGCTGGTCGGCGAAGAGGACCGCGATACGGCCGTGCGGCGCCTGCAGGATGCGTACGCCGAAGGGCTCATCCCGCACGAGGAGTTGGACGAACGCCTCCACCAGGTGCTCACCGCCGAGGCGCACAGCGAACTCGTGTCGGCTCTGGCCTCGCTCCCGCAGGAGCGCCCCGGCACCACGTCGACGATCGCCGCCGCCGGCGGACGGATCCGGCGGCGCGGCGCATGGCGGGTACCTCGGATCCTCAAGGTCGGATCCGCGTACGGAAGGGTGCGCCTGGATCTGTCCCGGGCGGTCATCGAGCATCCGGTCGTCGACATCGAGCTGCAACTCGGAACCGGCGGGGCCAGGATCACGGTGCCTCGCGACGCGGTCGTTGACGTCGGGGGACTGCGCACCCAGTGGAAGGACCTGCGCTACCGGCCCCCGCGGCGTTCCGGCCCCGGCGGGCCGAAGATCCGGATCTCCGGGACCATGGGGTTCGGACGACTGAGGATCCGCCACGCCCGGCGTTGAGGCTCCGTCACCGTCATCGCCCCTCCTGGTCGGCCGGTCCGCGCACACGGAGAGGATCAGCGACCGCGCCTCCAGTGGCCGGATCGGCCGTCACCGCACATCCGACCGTCACGACCACCCACCCGGCGAACCCACGCGGTCACAGCAGTGGCTGCTGCCGCGGCGAACGGGAGCCGTAGCGGACGACCGCCGACTCCGGTGCACAGCGGGGGAATTGCGGCGGGCGCAGCGGTAGCAGACGCCGCCCGGCGGCGCATCGGCCTGCGGTGGAACCCCGTCGACGCGGCCACCAACCACGTCGTCCACCGCGACGGCGCACCGGTCGCCACGCCCGGCGCGACGTCGTACACGGACACCGGCCTGTCCCCGGGTTCGTCCCACACCCACGCGGTCGCCGCCCCGCGACGCCGACGGCCGGACGGACCCCCGTCGGGAGCCTCGTCGAGGTCGGCCTCCAGGCCAGCGCCGTAGACACCCACGGCTTCCTGCGGCCCGCCTCGATGCCGTCGCCGACCGCGAACACCTTGCGGCCGCACGTCGCACGGTCACCGCGCGGACCGCCGGTGCCACGGCCGTCCGCCGGACCGCCACCCACCATGCCCAGGTCCGGGCGGGCCGCGCCACGACCGGCGGCGGCTCCACCCACGCCAGAGGCTCCCGGCAGGCCGTGGGCCTGGGCCTGGGCCCGGGCCCGGGCAACGTCCTGGTCGCCCACCCCCTGAAGGAGTCACCCGCCGGCTACGTCACCGTCGCGGACGGAACCTGCCCATGACCGTCATGGCGGTGGCCCACTCAACAGGACCGGCCGTCATGGTGGGCCCGCACATGGCCGGTCCCTTCGCGGGCCGCCTAGCCTCCAGCCCGTCACCTTCCCGCACCCAGGAGGCCGTTCATGGACCTGCTCCCCGGTGCCGCCTCGCCCTCACGGAGACGCACCGCCCTCGGCGCCGTCGCCCTGGCCGCCGCGGCAGCCCTGCTCCCGTCGCACGCCGTCGCCCGGCCGGCCGCCGACCCCGCACACCACTGCGCCCACCTCCCTCACCTGCGGGTACCGGGTGCCGCCCACCAGCAGGCCGACTGCCTGAGCGAGCTGACCACGGCAGGAACCGTGGGCTCCGGCCACACCGACCCCGCCGACTGGGCGGGGCTGACCCCCGGCAACCTGGCCGTCCCCAGGGGAGTGCCCGGCATCCAGATCGACGGCTACTTCCCCGACACCTCGGCCACCAACACCAACCACGGCTGGAACCACGACGCACAGTTCGTCGTCCGGCTGCCCGACCGCTGGAACGGCGGCCTGGTCGTGGCCGGCACTCCCGGCAACCGCGAGCAGTACGCCAACGACCGGGCCATCGCCGACTGGGTCCTCGCCCGCGGCTACGCCTACGCCGCCACCGACAAGGGCAACACCGGCCTCGCCTTCCACCGCGACGGGTCCCGTCCCGGCGACGCCGTCGCCGAATGGAACACCCGGCTCACCCAGCTCACCCGCGCCGCCCGCACGGTGATCGCCCAGCGCTACCACCGGCCACCCGCGCGCACCCTGGTCACGGGGATGTCCAACGGCGGCTACCTCGTGCGCTGGCAGCTGGAGAACCACCCGGAGCTGTACGACGGCGGAGTCGACTGGGAGGGCACCCTCTGGCGCTCCGACGGCCCCAACCTGTTCACCTTCCTGCCGTCCGCCCTGCACCATCACCCCGTCCACGCGGCGGGCGGGCCCGCAGCCGACCAGGCGCGTGAGCAACTGCACCGCGCGGGCTTCCCGGCCGGCTCGGAGTTCCTGTGGCCGTTCCACCACCAGGTCTACTGGGACCTGACCCAGCGGATCTACCGAGAGGAGTTCGACCCCGCCTTCGACGGCGCGACGGAGGCGGGCACGCCCTACTGCGCCCCCGGCTCGGCCCCGGGCTGTGACGCCGACTACGACTACCCGGCCCGCCCCGCCGACGTCCACCAGGCGGTGCAGCGCGTCTCGCTGACCGGCCGCATCGGCCGACCGCTGATCACGATCCACGGCACCCTCGACGTCCTGCTCCCCATCGGCCGGGACTCCGACGTCTACGCCCGCATGGTCAGGGAAGCGGGCCGCGGCGACCTGCACCGGTACTACCGCATCGAGGACGGCACCCACACCGACGCCCTGGTCGACATCTTCCCCGACCGGCTCCGGCCCCTCCTGCCCTGCCACCGTTCGGCCTTCACCGCCCTGGAGGACTGGCTCACCGCCGGCCACCGCCCACCCGCCGACCGCACCGTCCCCCGGCCGGAAGACGCCTCCCCCTCCGCCCTGCTCACCGGCTGCCGCCTCGACGGGTGAGGTACGCGGACGGGAATGACGGTCACACCCCGCGCCGGGCGTCACGGTCCGACGCCGGCCAGACGTAGGGCAGATCGTCGGGGACGCCCGGGAAGAGCGGCGCGTAGAACGCCGGGTCCTTGCGTACGAGCGCCGACTGGTGACTGCGGTGGAACGCGGGATCGCCCAGCCACGGCGGCAGCTCACCGTCCTCGGCGAGCTGCTCCTGCGTGCGGATGTCGGCTCCACCACGCAGGCCGCCGAGGCCGGCCACCAGCGAGGCGGCGCAGGTGTCGGCGCGTCCGGCCGCCGTCCACACACCGCAGACGTCCAGGCCGTAGCGCACCAGCGCCTCCTCGTACCCGGTCCACATGCGCACCGCCGGGTGGTGCCGCCAGCCGTAGCCCGCGACCGTCAGGCCGCGCAGCACCTGGAGCGCCTCGACGCGCTGCTTGCCCAGTCGGCGCGGGTCCAGGGTGGCGGCCGACGCGGTGAAGCCGGGATACGGCAGGAAGGTCTGCATCATCCATCCACCGCACGAGCGGAGGGCCGCCGCAACCGCGTGTGAGACGCCTCAGCCGTGCGCGCCCCGGGGCTGCCGGACACCGCAGGGACGGCGTCAGGCAGCGGTGAACCGGTCCCACACCCGGTGTTCGCCCAGCAGACGGACGACCTGCGCAAGGGTGGCCGTGCCGGTGTCGTCGACCACCACGCCCGGAGCGCCGACGGGTACTCCGGCCGCTTCGAGGGCCGTCTCGCCGCCCGCCCAGGCGCCGACGGCCTTGCCGTGCCGGAACGCCTCGGACACCAGCAGGGTGATGCGCGGGTCGCCCGCCAGGTGCGCCGCGGCCGCCGGGTACGCCTTGGCGTCGCGGGCGCCGTACGCGTCGCCGCCCACCCCGGGCGTTCCGGCCAGCAGCACCGCGTCGAACTCGACGGACCGCGCGGTGGCGTAGGTGCGCTGAACCGTCACCGCGCCGTCGCCCGAGCCGAGGACGCCGCCGGCCGGGGCGACGACCAGGGGGACCATGCCGCTCTCGACGACCGCCTCACGCACGGCGCGTACGCCGTCCAGGTCGCCGTCCGGACCGACGACGATGCCGATGATCCGGCCGTCCGTGGGCCAGCTCTGGCCGACCTGCGACAGGGCGGGGCTGGGCTCGACGTCGGCCAGGGGCACGGTGGGCTCGGGCGCCGGCAGGCCGAGGCCAGCGGCCACCTCGCCGCACAGCTCCGGGTCGATGTTGGCCAGCACCTGCAACGCCCGCTCCTTGACGGCCTGTTCGTAGCACTTGCCGAGTTCGAAGGTGTAGGCGCCGATGATGTGCTCGCGCTCCACCGGGGACATGCTGAGCCAGAAGCGCCGGGGCTGGCTGAAGTGGTCCGCGAACGACTCGGGCGCCTCCCGCACCTTGGTGGCCTCCGGCACGCGCACGGGCGTCTCGACGTAGGCCCCGGTGTCCGCTCCGGCGGTGAACGGGCAGCCGCCGTCGAGGGAGTTGGGCCGGTAGGGGGCGACGCCCCGGTGCACGGCGGTCTGGTGCATGCCGTCGCGCAGCATGTCGTTGACGGGTACCTGCGGCCGGTTGATGGGCAGCTGCGGGAAGTTGGGACCGCCCAGGCGGGTGATCTGGGTGTCCAGGTAGGAGAACAGGCGCCCCGCGAGCAGCGGGTCGTCGGTGATGTCGATGCCGGGGACGAGGTGGCCGACGTGGAAGGCGACCTGTTCCGTCTCGGCGAAGAAGTTCGACGGATTGCGGTTGAGCGTGAGCAGGCCGACCGGCTGCACCGGAGCGAGCTCCTCCGGCACGATGTTCGTCGGGTCCAGCAGGTCGATGCCCTCGAAGGTCTGGTCCGGGGTGTCGGGGAACGTCTGGATCCCCAGTTCCCACTGGGGGTACGCGCCCGCCTCGATGGCGTCGGCGAGGTCCCGGCGGTGGAAGTCCGGGTCGACGCCGTTGATGATCTGCGCCTCCTCCCACACCAGCGAGTGCACACCCAGCTTGGGCTTCCAGTGGAACTTCACCAGCGTGGTACCGCCGTCCGCGGCGACCAGGCGGAAGGTGTGGACGCCGAAGCCCTCCATCGTCCGGTAGGAGCGTGGGATGCCCCGGTCGGACATGTTCCACAGCGTGTGGTGGGTGGCCTCGGTGTGCAGGGTGACGAAGTCCCAGAACGTGTCGTGGGCGCTCTGCGCCTGGGGGATCTCCCGGTCCGGGTGCGGCTTGCCGGCGTGGATGACGTCGGGGAACTTGATGGCGTCCTGGATGAAGAAGACGGGGATGTTGTTGCCGACGAGGTCGAAGACGCCCTCGCTGGTGTAGAACTTGGTCGCGAATCCCCGGGTGTCCCTTACGGTGTCCGACGATCCCCGCGATCCCAGCACCGTGGAGAAACGCACGAACACCGGCGTCTCCTCGTCCTCCGCGAGGAACGCGGCCTTGGTCACCGAGGCAGCCGTGCCGTAGCTCTGGAACACGCCGTGCGCGGCCGCTCCGCGGGCGTGGACCACGCGCTCCGGGATGCGCTCGTGGTCGAAGTGCATGACCTTCTCGCGCAGATGGTGGTCCTGGAGCAGCACCGGCCCACGGGGCCCGGCCTTGAGCGAGTGGTCGGTGTCGTGCAGTCGCGCGCCCTGGGCGGTCGTCAGGTGGCTGCCCGACTGCGCCATCCGCGCCTGTTCCGCTCCCGTCGGCTGCCCCGTCGGCGACACGGTGTCGGGACCGCTCTGGTCCGGCTTCGGCGGAAGCGGGTCGCGGGGCTCCGTCGGCTCCGCGACCGACGGGGACTGGGGACCGGGCTTTCCGGGAATCCCCTCCTCCGGCGCGGCGCCGTCGGCCTGCAGGCTGTCGGTGATCTTCCGGGCCGCCCGCTTGAGGGGATTGGTCTCACTCATCAGGTGACATTCCTCCGCTTCGTACCGGACCACGGTCGGCGTGGCCGCCTGTGCAGAAACCGACGGCCGACGAGCCGACGGGTCAAAGCTCTCGAAAAGGACATGTGGCGTGTCAAGCTCTCACGCTGCGGAGAGCCCCGCACCAAGCGCGCACCGATGGGGTGAACGCCGTATGCGCGTACCCACGCATCGCGGGTGCGCACCTGTGAGAGTCGGAGGGCGACAGCGGTCGAGGCCGAGCGTGCCGGGCCCAAAGCCGTCGTTCGCGTCTCCCGGGGAGCGGCCCGCATGCACCCGGGTGGGCCATGGTCGGATGCCGCCCGTGCTGAGCGGGTGGCGGAAGGCGGGCATGGTGGAGTCATGATCGGACTCGCCGTGCTCTTCGCCGTCCTGGGTGCAGCCAGCAACGCGGTGGGCACGGCGTTCCAGCGCAAGGCCGCCTCCACCGTGCCCCGCGGCGGCGGGGTGCGGCTGCTGCTCGCCCTGGCGCGACGGCCCGCCTGGGCGATCGGTATCGCCGGCGTGACGGGAGCCGCGGTGTTTCAGGCCCTGGCCCTGATCAACGGGCCCATGGCCCTGGTCCAGCCCCTGTTCATGCTCGAACTGCCGTTCGCTCTGCTGGTCGCCGTGCCCCTGCTGCACCGTCGGCTGTCGGCCGACGGCTGGTGGGCGGTCGGGACGGTGGTGGCCGGACTCGTCCTGCTCCTGGCCTCGGCGGCCCCTTCGGGAATCCGGCAACAGGCCGCGATGGACCGGTGGATGCCGGTACTGGCGCTCGCCCTGGGGGCGATGGCCGCGGCGACCGTCCTCGCCCGTTCCTCGGCCTCGCCGTTGTTCCGGGCCGCCGCGTTCGCGACGGCGGCCGCGGTCGGCAACGCCCTGACCGCCGCGCTCATGAAGTCGGCCACCGGGCGCCTCGCCGACGCCGGGCTGCCCACCTTTCTCACCACCTGGCAGACCTACGGTTTCGCGCTCTCCGGCGTCGCGGCGCTCCTGCTGCTGGAGAACGCGCTGCAAGCCGGCCCGCTGGCCGCGTCACAGCCCGCGCTGACCGTCGGGGACGCGGCGGTGAGCCTCCTGCTGGGGGTCGTCCTGTTCGACGAGACGATTCGTACGGGCTGGTGGCTGCTGCCCGAGGTGACCGGCGTCCTCCTGATCCTGTGGGGCGTGCTGCGGCTGACCCGCGTGGTGCCCCATCTCGCCGATGTCGTGCGCTGAAGCCGCCGACCGTGTGCGCGGGCCCGACGCCCTCGTGCAGCCGGCCCGAACGGGAACGGCTCCCCGCCGGAAGCGGCGGGGAGCCCATGAGGTGGTACGGCGGTCCGCGGCGGCTACCGGGGCGCGACCGCGTCCTCGGTGTCGTTGCGGCGGATCCGCTCCCGGACCAGGGCGACCGCGATCACCAGCACGGCGACGAGCACGGAGAGCAGGACCTGACTGCGGCCACCGCCCTCGCTGTCGTCGGTGAGCATGTAGACGAGCACGAACGAGATCATCGCGATCGTCGCCCACGTCAGGTACGGGAAGAGCCACATCCGGACGACGAGCTTCTCCGGGCTCTCGCGCAGGATGATCCCCCGCATCCGCAGTTGCGAGAAGCAGATGACCAGCCACACGAACAGCGCGACCGCGCCCGAGGAGTTGAGCAGGAACTGGAAGACCGTGTCCGGCCACAGGTAGTTGAAGGCGACGGCGACGAAGCCGAAGGCCACCGAGGCCAGGATCGCGGGCTGCGGGACGCCACGGGTGTTGGTGCGGACGAAGGACCGGGGGGCGTCGCCGCGCTGCCCGAGGGAGAAGGCCATCCGGGAGGCGGTGTAGAGGCCGGAGTTGAGACAGGACAGCACGGCGGTCAGCACGATGAAGTTCATGATCTGCCCGGCGTGCGGGATGCCGATCGAGTCGAGGGCGGCAACGTACGAGCCCTTCTTGACGATCGCCGGATCGTTCCACGGCAGCAGGGAGACCACGACGAGGATCGAGCCGACGTAGAAGATGCCGACCCGCCAGATCACGCTCCTGGTGGCCTTGGCGACGGCCCGTCGCGCGTCGGCGGACTCACCGGCGGCGAGGGTGACGATCTCGCTGCCCATGAAGGAGAAGACGACCAGCAGGATGCCGGTGAGGATCGCGCCGGGTCCGTGGGGCAGGAAGCCGCCGTGCTCGGTGAGATTGCCGAAACCGGTCGCGGCGTGGTCGGTGCCGGGCAGCACACCGAAGATCGCCAGGCCGCCGAGCACGATGAAGCCCGCGATGGCGACGACCTTGATGCCGGCGAACCAGAACTCGAACTCGCCGAAGGAGCCGACCGAAACCAGGTTCGTCGCGGTGAGCACCACCATCACGATCAGTGCCCAGGCCCACTGCGGTACGGCAGGCACCCACCCCTCCAGGATCACCGCGCCCGCGGTCGCCTCCACGGCGAGCACCACCACCCAGAAGAACCAGTACAGCCAGCCGATCGAGAACCCGGCCCAGCGGCCCAGCGCCCGGTCCGCGTACGCGGAGAACGAGCCGGACGTCGGATTGGCCGCGGCCATCTCACCGAGCATCCGCATCACGAAGACGACCAGGGCGCCGACGAGCGCGTACGACAGCAGGATGCCGGGCCCGGCGGCGGCGATACCGGAGGCGGAGCCCACGAAGAGACCGGCGCCGATCACCCCGCCGATGGCGATCATCGACAGGTGGCGGTTCTTGAGCCCGGCCCGCAGACCTGCCTGCTCCGGGGGCTGACCACCGGTCGGCGGGACGGTGCCGGGGGGCGGGGAATCGAGGGGACGAGTAGTCATGTCGACATCCATTTGCGTGGTTGGGGGCCATGGGGGAGCGGCTGCCCGGATCGCCGGAGCGCTTCGGTGGGGGACGAGCGGGCCGGGCGCGGGGAGGGCAGGGACGGCCATGGTCCTGACGATTCCCGCAGGCGTTCACGGCGTGGAGCGGTATCCGGATGCCGCACCGGTGACGTGGTCGTCACCGCACGTCCGCGCTTCGCTCCGTCTCCTTGTGGGAGGTGGGCCGTATCACTTGCGGAAACGGATTTGCGCAAGCGTATGGGTGGTCACGGGGCGAGGTGTTTGTTCACCGGGACAAACTCGCCCCCGATGGCTGTCCGGCAGGCCAATGCGGAGTCCCGGTCAGGGGGTGGGCGGCAGCCGCAGTTGGAGCATGGCCAGCAGACGCTGGTCGGGACGGCTCAGATCGAGACCGGTCAGCTCCTCGGCCCGGCGAATGCGGTAGCGCAGCGTGTTGGGGTGCACGTGCAGCTGGGCGGCGGCCGCCCGGACGTCACCGAAGGAGTTCAGGTACGCCAGCAGGGACTCGGCCAGCCGGCCCTGGTGCCGGCTGTCGTGCGCCACCAGCGCGGTCAGCCGTGGGTCCCGTATCTCGGGGTGGGCGGAGAGCAGCGTCAGCATCTCGCTGACCAGTACTTCCGCCTGTATGTCCGGCAGCGCGGCGACCGCGGTGGACAGGCCGGCGCCCATCATGGCGTCGAGGATGCGGTCGGCCTCCCGGCGCGACTCGGGGACGTCCCCGAGCCCGGACACCACGCAGCCGACCGAGCCGCGCAGCGGCAGGCCCAGGTGGCGGCGTGCGGCGTCGGTGATCTCCTGGCCCCAGCCGCGCAGCGTGTCCGTGTCGATGCTGCGGGGCAGTTGGGGCAGCAGCACGTAGATACGGGGATCGAGCTGGGTGACCAGCGCGCTGCGGTGCCGTGCGGCGATGTGCACCGAGATCAGGTTGGTGACCTCGGTGTGGGTCAGCTCGGGTGCGGCGCCGGCATGGCTCGTCCCGGGTGCGGCGACGACGGCCGCGGTGCCGTACGAGAAGCCCAGGACGGCGGCCGGGCGGGTGGCGTCGAATCCCAGGTGGGTGGCGAGGGGTTGCGGTCCGGTGCTCCCCTCCAGCAGTCCGGCCAGCAGGGTCCGGGTGAGCGTCACGTCCTGGGAGAGCTCGCGGCGCCGGCGTACCAGGTGGTGCGCGGCGATGCGGGCGGCTCCCAGGAGCGCCTGCTCCGCGTGGTCGGACAGTGGCGTCGAGCCCTCCTGCACCCAGATCGTTCCCAGTTGGCGGTCCCCGGAGCGGATGGCCACCGCGAGTCGGCGGCGGATCCCCAGCTCCGGGTGGCTGTCGACACCGATCACCTGGTCGCTGGAGTGCAGGTGCTGGAACACGCCCCACTCGCGCAGCTTCGCCAGATACGCCTCCGGTCCCTGCCAGCCCAGGATGGAACGCCGCCGCAGGTCGTCGATCTCGTCGGAGTCGGTGGAGCGGGAGTAGGCCAGTACCCGGTTGGCGGCGTCCTCGATGCTGACGATGCCGCTGGTGAGGATGGCGGTGGTCTGGGCGAGCGAGAACAGGTCGCCCTCCTCGGCCGCTTCGCCGGGGTGGCCCGGAGCCGCGTCGTCGAGGGCGGCACGGGCCACCGCGTGCACCTGTTCCCAGCGTGCGTCGCTGCGCAGCGAGAGCAGCGCCACCCCGGTCTCGGCGGCCGTCTCGCTGAGGGCCTCGGCCTGGCCGGGACCCTCCAGTTTGACCACGACGGCGCAGGCTCCGCCGCGGGCGGCGGCCCGCAGAGCGGGCAGAGCGGCTCGGCCACGGACACCGATGACGAGGACCAGCTCGCCCGGCCGGGCACTCGGCGGGTCCTCGGGGTCGAGCAGGGCGACGCCCCGGATCTCGGCGTCCAGCCCGGCGGGAGCGGCCTGCACCTCCACCAGCGAGTCACCCAGCGCCATCAGCAACTGGCGCAAACTGATGCTGATGCCTGTCGTGGGCGGAGACACCGCGGCCGGATCCATGAACGTCGCCTCTTGCTGGGAACCACGCCGGACCTGATGCTATCCGTCCGGCCGACAGGGACCCTACCGGGGCCGGACGGTGGGCCGGCAGCACCGTCCACCCCCTGGCCGACCCGGTGGGCGCCGGCACAGTGTGCCGACGCGGCACCCGGCCCGCTCCCGCCTCCCAGGTGACCGGATCCGCGCCGCAACCCCCCGGAGCCTGCTCCCGCCCGGCCGGCCGCCGGGTGCTGTACGGGCGGTGCCGGGGCCGGGGGCCCGGCTCGCCTACGGCGGGGTCGTCGGCCAGCCCCGCACCCGGTTCCTCACGGGCGTCCGACTCGGCCCGGCGCGGACGGCGGCGATCCCGGTGCCTCGGCCGATGTCAGGAGCTCGTGAGGATGACCAGTTGCTGGGTCGCCCGCGTCATCGCGACATAGCGGTCGACCGCTCCCTCGGTACCGTTGCCGAACGCCTCCGGGTCGATGAGGACGACCAGGTCGAACTCGAGCCCCTTCGACAGCTCCGGGGTCAGCGACCGCACGCGGCGCGTCGCCGGGAACGTGGGGTCACCGATGACGCAGGCGATCCCGTCGGCATGCGCGGCGAGCCAGGTGTCGAGGACCGACCCCAGATCGGACACGGATCCGTGGACGACGGGGACGTCGCTGCTGCGGATGGAGGTCGGCACATTGGCGTCCGGGAGCACGGCCCGGATGACCGGCTCGGCTTCCGCCATCACCTCTTCCGGCGTCCGGTAGTTGATGCTCAGGGAGGCCACGCCGATCCGGTCGAACCCGACCCGCCCGAGCCGTTCCTGCCACGACTCCGTGAACCCGTGCCTGGCCTGGGCCCGGTCCCCGACGATGGTGAAACTCCGGGAGGGGCAGCGCAGCAACAGCATCTGCCACTCCGCGTCGGTCAGTTCCTGGGCCTCGTCCACGACGATGTGCGCGAACGGGCCGGCGAGCAGGTCCGGTTCGATGCCGGGCAGAGCCGTCTCGTCGACCAGGCTGTCCCGCAGGTCCTGTCCGTGCAGCATCGTCACCGCGCCCTCACCGTCGTCGTCGGCCTCGAGCAGGCCGTCGATGACGCCGGCCATGCGCTCGCGTTCGGCGGCGACGGAGGCCTTGTGCCGACGCTTGCGCAACGACGCCTTCGGGTCGCCGAGCCGCTGCCGTGCCGCGTCCAGCAGCGGCAGGTCGGACACCGTCCAGGCCTGGGCGTCCGCGCGTTGCAGCTTCCGCACGTCATCGGGGCCGAGCCAGGGAGCGCACATCCGCAGGTAGGCGGGTACCGACCACAGGTCTCCGACGAGGTCGGCCGCTTCGAGCAGCGGCCACGCGCGGTTGAGCGTGTCGGTCAGCTCCGTGTTCCGCAGTAGCGACCTCCGGAACAGGGCGGGCGGGACGTCGCCGTCGTGCTTGTCCATCAGGGTCGTGACCAGCGCTTCCCAGATCTGGTCGCGCGCATCGTTGTGCGGAGTACCGGGTTCCGGTGCTTCGAACGCCTCGGCCCAGTCGTCGGCGCTCAGCCAGACGTCGGACCAGTGGGTGGTGACCGTCATCCCCTTGGCGGGCGGCTCCTCGTAGAACCTGACGGCCGTCTCGATCGCCTTCACCATGGTCGCGGACGACTTCAGGAGGGCCACGTCCGGGTCCGGCTCGACCGCCGCCGCCGCTCCCTCGGCGACCAGGTCCCGCAGGGTGCAGGTCTGCACGCCGTCTTCTCCCAGGCTCGGGAGGACGTCGGCGACGTAGGCCAGGTAGGGCTGGTGCGGACCCACGAAGAGCACGCCGCCGCGGCGGTGACCGAGGCGGGGGTCGGAGTAGAGGAGGTACGCGGAGCGGTGCAGAGCGACGACGGTCTTCCCCGTACCCGGACCGCCGTCGACGACGAGGGCGCCGCGGGATCCGGCCCGGATGATGGCGTCCTGGTCGGCCTGGATGGTGGCGAGCACGTCCCGCATGCGGGACGACCGGTTGCCGCCCAGGCCGGCGATGAAGGCGGACTGGTCGTCGAGCGCGGCGTGGCCTTCGAGCCCGTCGGCGGCGAACACCTCGTCCCAGTAGTCGCTGATCCGGCCGCGGGTCCAGCGATACCTGCGGCGGCTCGCCAGCCCCATCGGGTTGGCGTGGGTCGCCGCGAAGAACGGCTCGGCCGCGGGGGAGCGCCAGTCGAGCAGCAGCCGGCGCCCCGTGCTGTCGGTGAGGCCAAGCCGTCCGATGTAGACGGGCTCGGGGTCGTCCGCGCCCACGATGTGTCCCAGGCACAGGTCCAGGCCGAAGCGCCGCAAGGCGCGCAGGCGACCGGTCAGCCGGTGGATCTCCACGTCCCGTTCCATCGCCTGCCGGCCGATGCCGCCGGGCGCCCTGCGCTCGGCCTCGAGGCGGTCGGACAGTTCGGCGATCGCCTGCTCGAGGCTCTCCGCGATGGCCGCGAAGTGGCGCTCGTCGCCCGCGATCAGGGTCGGGTCGGCCTTGGGGGAGAGGTGGTCGGGAAGGTCGAACGCGCTGGTGGTCAGGCGGCTCATGCCCGCAGCTCCGACCCCGGGGTCGCTCCCGCGAAGTCCGGCGGCGCGCACACCCGCACCTCGGCGCCGAGCGCCCGCGACGGCAGCGCGAGTTCCACCACCGGCTCGACGTGACCGCTCGACCCATCAACCGACAACAACACATGCACCTGGTGAATCTCCTTGTTTCCGCAGCTTCTGGCCTCGGCCAGCGATTCTGCGGCACGACCGGGGCCTTGCCGCAAGCCCCCCGGTGCGCTATAGGTTGAGAGTGGCGAGGGGTGGGTCTGCTGTGCCTTTCTCCGTCCGCTGTCGCGGAACCACATGACCGACCGGACGGTTCCTGAGAGCCGCTACTCAACCACTCGCGCGCGAGTCCCGTTCGTGCGGCCGGACCGCTGCCCCGCTGCCCCTGGCCGCCGCCCTCGGTCGTCACACGGTGTGGTGCGGCGCGCCACCGAGACTCCGGTGGAAGAGGCGAGACGGCGGCCGACCCCGTACCCCCCTCGCCGCCGGCGCTCACAGGCCACCGCGCTCCCGGACCGGATGAGAAACGGTCGACGCGACGCCCGACTCCCCTCCCCGCCGTCCGGCACGCCCCGGCCGCCGCCGGCCTCGTCCTGCCGGGCTTCGTGCCGCCGGGGCCGCCGATGGACCGGCGAACCGGTGGGATCCGGCACGAGACGGAGTGAACTCCCTTAGGATGTCGTGGATTTGGCCATTTCCCGGCGTTTGAGAGGTGGTAGTGCGCATGTCCCGCACACCGTCAAGACGTACCGTTCTGCGCGGACTCACCGTGACGGGGGCGGCGGTGATCGGCTTCGACCCCGCCGGCCGGAGCTGGGCCGCCGCGTCCGAGTCCGGTAGGGAGCTGGCCGGGATACCCCGGCTGTCCGGGACCCTCCACACGGACGAGTCGTCACTCAGCGCCGCAGCCGACGACTACGGCCACATCGTGCACCACCGCCCCGTCGCGGTCCTGCGCCCGGGTTCGGTCCAGGACGTCGTCGCCATGGTCCGGTTCTGCAACGAGCACCGCCTGCCGGTCGCGCCGCGCGGCCAGGGGCACGCCCCGTTCGGCCAGGCACAGGTGCAGGACGGCCTGGTCGTCGAGACCACGCCCCTCGCGGACATCGGTCCTCTGGGGCCGCAGAGCACCACCGTCACCGTCGGCGCCGGCGCCAGATGGAGCGACGTGGCCAAGGCCACACTCGCCCACGGCCTCACTCCGCCCGTCTTCACCGACTACCTCGAACTCTCCGTCGGCGGCACCCTGTCCGTCGGCGGCATGGGTGGCCAGGCCCACCGGCACGGTGCTCAGGTCGACAACGTCACCCAACTCCGCGTCGTCACCGGGGCGGGCGAACTGGTGCGCTGCTCCCCGTCCCAGCGCCCCGACCTCTTCCACGCCGTCCTGGCCGGCCTCGGCCAGTGCGGCATCATCGTGGAAGCCACCCTGCGCCTGGTGCGCGCTCCCGAGACCGTACGCCACTACCAGTTGTCCTACGACGACCTGGAGACCTTCCTCGACGACCAGCGCGCCCTCGTCGAGGAGGGCCGCTTCGACTACGTCGAGGGCCAGGTCTCCGCCGACGCCGACGGAGCCTTCCGCGTCTACACCCTGGAGGCGGTGGCCTACGGCCCGCCGGCCGGTCCCGCACCGGACGACACGGCGCTCCTGCGCGGCCTGCGCCACGATCCCTCCACCGTCCACCGCGCCGACCTGCCCTACTACGACTTCCTCGACCGGCTGGCCCCGGTCATCGCGGCCATGAAGGAGGCCGGCGTCTGGTCGTACGCCCACCCCTGGCTCAACCTCATGCTCCCCGGGGATTCCGCCGCCACCCTCAGCGCGCGGATGCTGGACGCCCTCACCCCGGCCGACCTGGGCCCCGGCGTCATCCTCTTCTACCCCCTGCTGCGCGACCGCCTCACCACCCCGCTGCTGCGCACCTCCGACGAGGAGGTGTCGTACCTCTTCGACATCCTGAGCGCCGTCCCGCCGAACGACACCGCCGCCATCGACCGCCAACTGGCGGCCAACCGGTCCGCCTACGAGGCCGTCGCCGCGGCCGGCGGCACCCAGTACCCCGTCGGCAGCATCCCCTTCACGCCCGCGGACTGGCGAACCCACTTCGGCCCGGCCTGGCGGCTGCTGGAGTCGGCGAAGCGCACGTACGACCCAGGGGGCATCCTGGTCCCGGGCCAGGGCATCTTCTGAGCCCGCCCCGGTGACCGGGGCGGGCGGTCCCTCGCCGCCGTACCGGCCTCGACGAGGCCGTACCGCCCCGCCCCGACATCACCGGAGCCCCCTCCCTCCCCGCCCGCACGCGGTGAAGCTCCCGGCGGACGGGTCGTCGAACCGGGACGACCCGTCCGTCGCGGGCCCGTACTCCTGGAGGACGGCGTCCACCGCCGGCAGGACACGGACGCGCTCCCATACCGCTTTGGCATAGTGGGGTCCGTGGATCTTGTTGCGGCGTGCCGTGCGTTCGTCAATGTGAGCGAGCACGGCAGTTTCACGGTGGGCGCGGCGGCGGCCCGGACGGCCCAGTCCGTCGTGAGCCGCCGTATCGCCGCACTGGAGCAACGCCTCGGCGGGCGGCTGCTGGAGCGCTCCTCCCGCGCGGTGACCCTGACGCCGTTCGGCCGTGACATGCTGCCGGCGGCCAGACAACTCGTGCAGGTCGCAGAGCGCCTCGAGCACGAGGCGGAGGCCGCGCGGCACCGGCCGCTGAGGCTCGCCGTCCCCGCCATCTGCTCCACCGGCGCGCTGGCCCGCCTCATCGCCGACGCTCGCGGCCACGGGATCCTCCTCGAACCGCGCCCCGCCGCGGCGGCCGAGCGCGCCGACCTCGTGACGACCCGTCAGGTGCATGCGGCTCTGCTGGCGGTGCCCGCCACCGAGGCGGCCTGGACCGTACCCCTGGGCCTGGCCGTCGCGGACGGCGCGGACGACGGGCCGATGTACCTGGACACCCTCCGCCCCGGCCGGGCCGACCGCGCGCTACGCCCCCGGCGCGTGTGGCTCCAGCCGGAGGACGACGTGCCGCACATCCGGGACCGTCTGGCCCGTGTGTGTGACGCCGTCGGACTGCGTCCCGTACAGCTCGCCGTCGCCCCGTCCGTGGCCGCCGCCGCGGCGGACGTACTGAGCGGGGCCGACGCGCTGCTGTGCTCGCCCACACAGGCGAGGGAACTCGGCCTGCACTGGCGGCCCGTCGGCGAGCTCGGCCCCGGCCTCATGAGGGGTTTCTCCCTGGCGGCGGCCGAAGAGGCGGACTCCGACGCCGCCCGCGTCCGTCAGGTCTGCGCGCACGGTATCGCCCGATCCCTCGGCGCGGCAGAGCACCCGGAGGTGGCTCCGTGAACACCGGCACCGGCGGACTCCTCAGGGAGCTGCGCCAGTCGCTGCGGGACGGCGGGCTCAACGGCTCGTTCCTGGTCCGCGATCTGGACACGGGGGAGGAGCTCGGCATCGACCCCGACGTCGAGTTCCCGGCCGCGTCCCTGGTGAAGGTCCCGCTCGCCCTGGCGACACTGGAACGCATCCGGCGCGGCGAACTCGACGGCGCGACCGTGATCGAGGTGCAACCCGGACGGATCACCACGCCGGGGCCGACCGGAATGAGCCGGTTCCGCCACGCCGCCCGCATCGCCGTGGACGACCTGCTCTACCTCAGCACCTGCATCAGCGACAACGTCGCCGCCGACGCTCTCTTCGCCCTCACCCCGCCCTCCCAAGTGGCTGAGTACCTGCGGCAGTTCGGGGTGCGCGGCATCGCCGTGCGCCACATGATGCACGAGCTCACCGACACCCCGGTGGAGCGGTTCGACACGGCGGAGGTGCACCTCGCCCACGCTCTCGCGATCGACGCCGGCACCCCGGGGCGCGGCCACAGGGTGCCGCAACTCGACATCTCGCGCGCGAACACCGGTACGGCACGCGCGTTCGTCGATCTCCTCCAGGCCATCTGGCGGGCGCGGCCCGACTCCACCCGCCCAAGCCCTCCGGCGATACCCCCCGAGGTCGCCGAACGCCTGCGCGACCTCCTGGCCGACAATCTCGTGCGCCACCGTCTCGCCCCGGACTTCGCCTCCGACGTCACCACCTGGTCGTCGAAGACGGGCAACCTGCTCAACCTGCGCCACGAGGTCGGCGTCGTCGAACACGCCGACGGCCCCGTCTACGCCGTGGCCGTCCTGACCGAGTCGAGGGTGGCCGCAGGTGACCAGCCCGCCGCCGACGCCCTCATGGGACAGGTCGCCCGACGCCTTCGCGACGAGCTCCGTTCGAGGTCGGCTCACAGGCGGTGAGGCAGACGGCCCGCGCCGGGTCCTGTGCCGCATCGCCAACGCCGCACGCAGGGTGCGCCGGCCGCCGAACGACCGTCGCCGGCGAGAACACGGGCGACGGCGTCGTGATCGCCTTCCCGGCCGCGACCACCGGCATCACCGCCGACGGCTCCTGGCTGTACGGCGGCGGCTCCTTCGCCACCTCGGGCACGGACGCGCTCTTCGGCGCCGCGATCGACGAGTGACGTGCACCGGCACCCCTACCGCGCCCAGCCCCCGGCGCCGGGGCCGGCCTCCGGCGCCGGGGCCGGCCTCCGGCGACCGGACGTCGCCACCGCGCCGGGGGTGGCCGCCTGCGGCGAGCCCCCGGGCTCCGCGAAGGCCGGCCCGGGCGGTCAGCTCCCGTCGCCGTGGGTGACGCGGATCTTGGACTGGCCGTGCGGGAGTTCCTCCCAGTCGTCCATGAAGCGGGCCCGCAGTCCGTGCCGTTCGGCCAGGGCCACGAGCGTCTCGGTGCGGTAGTAGAAGTCCTCCCACAGCACGTGGTGCTCCTCGCCCTCGGTCCGGTCGAAGGTGAAGTCGAACCAGCCGCCCGGCGCGAGCACCCGGCCCACGTGGGCCAGGCACTCCTCGATGACGGAGAGCGGCGAGTGGGAGAAGACGCTGTGCGCGTGCACCACGTCGAAGCGGGCCTCCGGCAGGAACCGCAGGGTCAGATCGCGGACGGGGGTCAGGGTGGGGAGCCGCTGTTGCAGACCCATCTCCACGACGGTGTCCTGCGCGGCGAAGAGGATGTCGGGGGAGATGTCGATGCCGTGGTAGTGCCCCGGCTCCAGGTGTCGGATGAACCGCCAGCCTCCCCGCAGGTTGCCGCAGCCGATCTCCAGCATGCGGTGCTCGGGGCGCAGACCGTGCCCGACCAGGTAGTCGAACTGCATCGCCCCGAGCGCCAGCCACCGCTCACGGCTGCGGCTGCCGACCGCCGCGTCCGGGTCGGCGCGGGTGTCGGAACGCATCACGGCGCGGTAGTAGGAGATGTGGTCGGTGTGCCGGCGGCGCAGCCACACGTCCCGGCCGGCGCGGGCCAGATGGCGCGGCACCCGGCCGGGGTGGCGCATGGCGTAGGCGATGCGGTGGCCGAGGGCGGCGCGGTTCGCGGTGAGGTTCTTGGCGGTCATGGCTCCAGCCTCGGGCACGAGCCGCGCCGCCGGCTCGGTCAACGCGCTGCGGTCCCCAAGGCATTCGGGCGATTCCCATGTCAGCCGATCGGTTGATGCGGTGCCGGTGTGGACGCGTTAGACACGGAGGATGGAACACACCGATCCGGACGAGCGCTGGCTGGCCGCGGTCGTGCACGCCGCGTTCTTCGTGCTGCTCGGCTCCTCGTTCGCCCGCTACCTGACCCGCGACCAGGGGGCGCACACCGGGTGGGTGGTGGCCCTGTTCGCGGCCTTCTGTCTGCTGTACGTCCTCGGGCGCTCCCTGGCGCCGGCACCACGTCCCGGCTCACCGGCCACACCGCGTCATCTGGTCTGGCTGGGCTCGGTGTCCGCCGTCTGGGTGGTGCTCCTCGTCCTCGCGCCGAGCGCCACGTGGTGCGCGATGCCCCTGCTGTTCGCCGGTCTGCACGCACTGTCCCCGCGGATCGCGGTGCCGCTCGCCGCCGTGCTCACCGCGCTGGTCGTCGCCTCCCAGGTGCGGGTGGCCGACGGCACGCTCAACCCCAACATGGTGCTCGCCCCGCCGGCCGTCGCCGCGGTCGCCACCGCCGTACTCGTCCATCTGCAACGGCAGGGGGCCCGGCAGCGGGTCCTCATCGAGGACCTGGTGCGCACCCGCCACGACCTCGCGGCCACCGAACGGCGGGCGGGGGTGCTGGCAGAACGCCAGCGGCTGTCCTCGGAGATCCACGACACCCTGGCGCAGGGCCTGTCCAGCCAGCGGATGCTGCTCCAGACGGCCGACCGCGTCTGGGGCACGGACCCGGACGCGGCCCGTGCGCACGTCCGCGAAGCGGCCGGGATCACCTCCCGCAGCCTCGCGGAGGCCCGCCGGTTCGTTCACGACCTGGCGCCGGCCGATCTCACCGGCCGCTCGCTTCCCGACGCGCTCGCCGCGCTCGCCGCGCGGGAGAGCGGCCCGGGCCTGACGGTGGAGTTCCGGCTCGACGGCGATCCGGGCCGGCTGCCGCGACGGCTGGAGGCCACGCTCCTGCGCATCGCCCAGGGGGCGCTGGCCAACGTACGCGAGCATGCCGCGGCGACACGGGCCGCGGTGACCCTGACCTGCCTGGACGACCAGATCTCGCTGGACGTCGCCGACAACGGCCGCGGATTCGACGTGGACCGCCCGGCCCCGCCGACCGCGTCGGACCCGGGCCGGGCGCGCGGGCACGGGCTGCCGGCCATGCGCATCCGGGCCCGGCAGGCGGGCGGCACGCTCGCCGTGGAGTCCACGCCGGGCGAGGGATCCGTAGTATCGGCGGCCGTCCCCTTGCCGCCCTCGCCCTCCCCGGCCCCGTCCGTCCCCCACACCCCCGAGGAGGCCGCCCTGTGAACGCGTCGGCGCCCCCACCGCCCACCGTCAGACTGGTGCTGTGCGACGACCACGCCGTGGTACGGGCCGGTCTTCGCGCCCTGCTGTCCAGCGCCGACGGCATCGAGGTCGTCGGTGAGGCGGGCAGCGGCGAGGAGGCGCTCGCCCTGGCCGCCCGCCTGCGCCCCCACGTGGTGCTGATGGACCTTCAGCTCGACGGCGGCATGGACGGCGTGACGGCCACACGGCGCCTGACCTCCGGCGATACGACGGGCCCCCGCGTGCTGGTGCTCACCATGTTCGACACCGACGCCGACATCACCCGCGCCATCGAAGCGGGCGCCACGGGCTACCTGCTCAAGGCCGAGCGACCCGAGGAACTGTTCACGGCGATCCGCGACGCGGCGTCCGGCCGCACCGCGCTGTCGGGGCCCGTGGCCGACCGGCTGCTGACCCGACTGCGCAGCCCGGCCCCCACCCTGTCCACGCGCGAGCACGAGATCCTCGGGCAGCTCGCCCGCGGCCTGGGCAACCGGGAGATCGCCCGGGCCCTGTTCATCAGCGAGGCGACGGTCAAGACCCACCTGGGCCGCATCTACGCCAAGTTGGGGGTCGAGACACGGGCCGGCGCGGTCGCGGTCGCCAAGGAGCGACGGCTGCTTGCGTGAGGCCGGTGCCGTGACGGCCGAGGCGGAGCAGTCGGTGCGACCGCCGGACCCGTCCTGGCCGGCCGGGACATGCCGGTCGCCCGGTCGCCCGGGTCGCCCCCGGCCGCTCTCGGGGCGACGCGCCAGGCGCGGCTACCGCGTGGTCGGGAGGCGGTAGGCGGAGACATGAGAACGCGACTCGGCGGTGAACTCGGCGCCGGCCCAGTCCGCGGTCCTGGACTCCAGCTCGAATCCGGCGAGTTGGGCCATGAGGTCGAGCTCGGCCGGCCAGATGTAGCGGTGGGAGCTGCGGAACAGCCGCGCCTGCTCGGTCTCGTCCAACCGGAAGTGGTGCGATACGACCCGCTGGCGCAGGACGTCGTAGGTGTCGAGGCCGATGTGGTCGGCGGCGGACTCCCAGACGGTGGCGGTCTGGCCCGGTGGGAGCTTGCGCAGCTCGGGGACCCAGAGCTCGACCACGAACCGGCCACCGGGCGTGAGATGGCGGGCGGCGTTGCGGAAGCACTCGACCTGCTCGGCCTGGGTGAGCAGGTTGGAGATCGTGTTGTAGACGAGGTAGACCAGGCTGTAGGTGCCGGGGGCGACGGTGGTCGCCATGTCACCGATGATCACGGGGATCGTCGCTTCGTCCGCCTTGGTGCGCAGCTGTTCCACCATCGGCGGCGACAACTCGATGCCGGTGACGCGGACTCCTCGGCCGGCGAGCGGAACGGCTACCCGGCCGGTCCCGACGGCGAACTCGAGTGCCGCTCCGTCGCCCGCGAGCTCGGCGAGGCGGTCCACGGCCGGGCCCAGCACCTCAGGCGCGAACATGCCGGTGCCGGGCGTGTCGTAGCGCCGCGCAGTGTCGGCGTCCCAGATCTTCTCCTGCTGCATTCCGTCAACGCTCGCCGGTGGCCTGTGCGATGTCCAGTCGTTTTCGGCTCGGCTCGGGACCGGCTGAGCGGCGGAGAGACCGGGCGCCGGGAGGAGAGGGCCGCGGCTGTCCGTGCCGCGCTGGGTGCCTGACATCCGAGGGTTACCGGCTTCGGGTATGCGCTGGGGCGTCCCCGTCGTCCCCGTCCCCGTCGTCCCCGTCCCGAGAGTCCTCGATCGCGGTGAGGATCAGTGTCCGCAGTTGCTCCGCGGTGTGGTCGAGGGGCTGGGTGCTGCGCTTGGCGCGGCACATGGCCACGGTTCCCTCCACGGCCGCGACGATGAGGGTCGCGAGCTGCGCCGCCCGCTCGGGCTCGGCGCCGTGCTCGCGCAGCGAGGCGGCCAGCAGGCCCTCCCATGCGCTGAAGACGTCGGCGGCGGCCGCGAGGGCGGCGGGCGTCTCGTCCGTCGGAGGTTCCTCGATCGAGACGGCGAGGACGGGGCAGCCGGCCCGGAAGTCGCTGTCGACGACGATCTTGCGCCACAGATCCAGGAAGGCCCGCAGCCCGGCGACCGGGCCCGCCTCCAGCTCCTTGCGCAGGCTGCGCGAGACCCACTCGCCCGTGTGGCGGACGGCCTCGGTGGCCAACTGCTGCTTCCCCTCGGGGAAGTAGTGGTACGTCGAGCCGAGCGGCGCCCGGGCGTGCTTGGCCATCTCGCGGATGCTCGTCGCGTTCAGGCCGCGCCGGCTGATCATGTCGGCCGCGCCGGCCACGATCCGCTCACGCGCCGTCGGACTGGGCTTGGTCACGTACGCGATCCCTTCTGATCCCCCTGGCTATAACAACCGTCATAGTCTAGCCTGACCGTCGGCTATGACGACTGTCATAGCCCTGTGTCGTCCCCTTGTGTCGTTTCCACGCGTCGTCCCCTTGTGTCGTTTCCACGCGTCGTCCCCATGCGTCGTTCGCACGCATCGTTTCCACGCGTCGTCCGACGGAGCGAAGAGAGAGGTGTGCCCGTGCCGATGATCCGGCTCACAGCCCCCGCCGGTGCCCTGACCGAACAAGGCCGCGAGAGCGTTCAGCGCGACCTCGCGGCCGTGCTGCTGCGCTGGGAGGGCGCACCCGACACGGCGTTCTTCCGCGCCCAGGCGTGGAGCTACCTCGCCGAACTCCCGGAAGGCGCCCAGATCACCGCCGAGGACGACGCGCCCCGCTTCCTGGTGGAGGTCACCGTCCCGCAGGGGGCCCTGTCCGAGCGCCGCAAGGCGGGCCTGGTCGAGGAGGCGACGAAGACCGTCCTGTCCGCCGCCGGCCTCGCCCAGCACGACGCCCCGCGGGTGTGGGTGCTGGTGCACGAGCAGCCCGACGGCACCTGGGGCGCGGGCGGCTCCGTCGTCCGCTTCGCCGACCTCGTGGCCCTGGCCCAGCGGGACAAGGCGGAGCAGGCGGGGGAGAGCGATGCGTGAACTGACCTACGTCGCGCGGCGCACCGTCGAGTGGCGCGAGGTGCCCGACCCGGAGCTCGGGTCCGACGGGGCGGCGATCGTCGCACCGGTGGCCGCCACGCCGTGCGACGTCGACTCCTCCATCCTGGCCGGTCACGGCTTCGTCGACCCGCCGTTCGCCCTCGGCCACGAGTGCGTCGCCCGGGTCGTGGAGACCGGCGACGCCGTCACCACCGTCACCCCTGGCGACCTGGTCGTGGTGCCCTGGTCCATCAACTGCGGCGCCTGCGACCGCTGCCGGGCCGGGCTGACCGCGCACTGCACCGCCGTGCCGTACATGGCGATGTACGGCGCGCCGATCGGCGGCAGGTGGGGCGGACTCTTCTCCGACCTGGTCCGCGTGCCCTACGCCGACGCCATGCTGGTCCCGCTGCCCGCCGGGCTGGACCCGGTCGCCATGGCCTCGGCCAGCGACAACTGGTCCCTGGCGTGGCGTCTGGTCGCCCCCCACCTCAAGGCCCGGCCCGGAGCGCGGGTACTGGTCGTCGCCCGCGGCAGCATCGGCCTGTACGTGTGCGACATCGCCCGCGCGCTCGGCGCCTCCGAGGTGCTCTACGTCGATCCCGAGCCCGAACACCGCGACCTGGCCCGCACGTTCGGGGCCGACACCGCCGAAGCCCTGGAACCGGTCCCGCAGGGCTTCGACATCGCCGTCGAGGCGACCGGCCGCGTCGGCCAGCTCGCCCTGGCCGTCAAGTGCCTGGCCCCGGAAGGCATCTGCGAGTCGGCGGGCAACCACTTCCGCCCCGGCGAGCTGCCCTTGCTCGACATGTACCTCACCGGCGTCACCCTGCGCGTCGCCCGCGACAACGTACGCGCCCACATCCCCGACGCCCTGGAACTGGCCGCCGGCGGCAAGGTCGCCCCGCGGAACGTGGTCTCCCACGTCATCGACTGGGAGGACCTGCCCGGCGCCCTGCCGGAGAAGCACCTCAAGCCCGTCTTCGTCCGGGCCGATGGCTGAACACACCCGGACCCCACCCCACCACCCCACGGCACCGGGAAACCCGATGCACACCTCCCTCACCGACCCGCCGGCCAGCGGCGCCGCCACCGAACCCACGCCTACGACAGACGAGGAACTGGAGCACCGGAAGGCGGCCATCACCCGCCTCGGCCGCGAACTGCGCGCCCTGGTGGAAGCCACCGTCCGCACCGCCGCCTCCCCGGACACCCTCCACCGGGTGGCCGACGGCGTCCGTCATGTCACCGGCCAGCTGACGGGACGACGGCGCGCACGAGCGGAGATCCCCGAGGTGGACGAATTCCCCGCGGGGCCACGGATGTACAGCCCGGTCACCGGGGCCGGCAGCCCGCTCGCCCCACCGATGCGGGTCACGCTCGCCGACGACGGCCTGACGGGCGAGTGCGTCCTGGGCATCGCCCACGAAGGCCCGCCCGGCTACGGCCACGGCGGCATGAGCGCCATGCTCCTGGACGAACTCATGGGTCGCGCCTGTGCGGCGGCCGGCATGGCCGGCCTGACGATCTCCCTCCAGATGCGCTACCACCGGCCCGTCCCGCTGGAGACGCCGCTGCGGATCGTCGCCCGGGTCACCGGCACGGGCCATCGCAAGTCCTTCGTGACCGGATCGATCACCACCGCGGCGGACCCCGCCACCGACCTGGTCACGGCCGACGGGGTCTTCGTCGCCCCCGACCCGCACCGCACCCGCGCCCTGTTCCCGGAGCTGCGCACGGAACCCTGAGCGCCTGCGGATGCCCACATGAGCGTGCCGCCTTCGCCCGCCTCCCTCGACAGGGAGGCGGGCGAAGGTCGTACGCACGTGCTCCGGCAGATCCCGCCGTCGAGCGCCGGCCCGCACCCCGCTGCGGAATCCCGCCGATCACCTGCCGATGATCCCGACACCTGCCACCAGGTCCATTGCCGCGAACCGGCGGCGTGGCGCCGGCCCGCGCCACGGACGGCAGGGCAGGGCGATGCGGATGCCCGGCGCGAGCCGCCGTGTGGTGCGGACCGCCCCGCGTCGTCGGTGGCCGCCCCCGCTATCGCGCGACGAGCCAGGTCCGGCTCGTGGCGACGGCCTTGAGTTCCTCGACCGTGATCAGGTGCTCGGCGCCGCTCTTGGCGGACGTGGGGCTGGGCGCGTTGTAGGCGGAGACGGACATCCACAGCCCGTTCACCCGGAGTGCGTCGATGCGCAGTTGCTCGACTCCCGGCTGCTTGCCGGGAAGGCGCCGGGTGCTCACCTTCGTGCCGTCGTCGAGGGTCTCGTTCCACGTCTCCTTGTCGCCGGCGGTCCGTACGGCCTCGATGTAGGTCCGCTGTCCCGTCTTCGGGTCGGACACGACGACGTGACCCTCCGCTCCCGAGCCGCCTTCCGAGTGGACGTGGAGGCGCTCGGGCAGCAGAGCCTTCAGGATGGGCAGGATGTCGCCCGGCTCGGCCTCGGATCCCGGCTCGACCGTCCCGAAGGCGTTGGGTTCCCCGTCACGGCCGAACGAGTTGTCGACGAACATCGCCAGATGGCGCAACTTGCCCGGGTTCATCCGGGGATCGCGGGTCACGGGCGCTGCGTCGGCCTGCGTCGCCGACGGCACGTTCTGGGTGGCTACCTCGATGAGGTAGCCGTTGGGCGAGAGCATCGTGACCGCCCATCTCTTGATCCCGCCCGCCTTGCCGGCCTCGGTGTATCCCTTCACGGCCCGGTTGTCGGGCTGTGTCGTGCACTCCTCGTACGGCGAATCCTTCTCGGGCGGACAGGTGATCAGCTTCCTCAGGTCCTGTTCGTCCGGGTCGACACGGCGTACCGAGACCGTGACCCTCGCCGGGCCCCAGCCGTCCTTGAAGTCGATCGTGGCCGTCGCGGGCCGGGTCCGCTGGGTGCTGCCCGCCGCGTGCACCTTCGGGTGGGCGACGGCGATCCCGGCGCGGTTCATGCCGTTGTGGAGCATGTTCTCCATCTCTTCTGCGGTGACCGCGAAGTGCCGGTAGTCAGCCGCCGGTCGCGGCGTCGAGGCATGGCCGCCACGGGTCTTGCCGTCACCGTCGTGCTCCCCGCCCAGTCGGAGGCCGGCCGTGGCCACGAGGGCGACGGCCAGCGCGCTCCCGGCGACGACGGAAGCGCGGCGGCGGGCGAGTCGGCGGCGGCCGCGGGCGAGGCTGCCTTCCACCAGGGAAAGCCGGTCGGCGGTGAAGGTGCCCGCTGTGTGGCGGAGCGCCTTCCCGAGCTCGTCTTCGAAGGGCATACGGAAACCACCAGTTCCTGTGTTGGTGCTGACGCGAAGCGGATTCGGGTGACGGGGCCGGGCCGTCGCGCCGTTCGGCGACGGGCGCCGGCCCGGCTGTCTGCCGTGGAGGAGTGAACGGCCAGGAGGTCAGGCCGGGGTGGTCAGCTCGGCGAGACTGCCTCCCAGCCGTTCGCGCAGCTTCGCCAGCGCCCGGCTCGACCGGCTGCGTACGGCGGCGGAGCTGACGTTCATCGCGTCGGCCGTCTCCTCGACACTGCGGTCCTCCCAGTACCGCAGCACCACGACCGCCCGGTCCTTGGGCGGCAGCTCCCTCAGGGCCTGCAACAGCGCGAGCCTGAGAGCCGGGTCGTCCGCGCCGTGGAGGGGCGGGCCGTCCGGCAGTTCCGCCAGGGGGCGTTCGGCGGCGGAGTACCGCCGCCGATGGGTGAGGAACGTACGGACGAGAACGGTCTGCGCGTACGCCGCGGGGTTGTCGATCCGGGACATACGACCCCACAGGGTGTACATCCGGCTCAGCGTCTCCTGCACCAGATCCTCGGCGAGGTGAGTGTCTCCGCTGGTGAGCAGGCACGCGGAGCGGTGCAGATGACCCGCGCGCCCTGCGGCGAACTCCATGAACTCATCCGTCCGGGATAACGTCCAGGACCTTCTCATTCCCACCCCTCGGCGCCTTTCCGTCGGCCTACACCTCACTGACGCGGTGGACAGCGGCAAATGTTGCAGATGGATTCCCCCACCACTCCGGCAGCACCGTCACCGACGATGCCCGTGCTCCCCGGGGCTCCCGCCGCCGGCATAGGAACCCCTGACGCAATTCCGCGACACCTGGGGGGCGGCGACCTGTCACGGGTTTCGCCGAGGGCCGATGGAGGAGGCGTATCGGGGTACTTGGGCCGGCATGGCACCGAACACTGATCACGCCGAAGCCGTCCGCGCCGTGCGGCAGCTGCGCCGGATCCGCACTCTCTACGCGGGCGGCGCCCTCTTGTGGGCGGCATCGGCCGCATGGGGAGGATGGGACGACCCCGGAAGCCGGCAGATGTGGGTCTCCGTGCTCTTCCTGGCGGTCTTCACCGGTCTGCTGGCCGTGACGTCCCTGTGGCTGTGGCGGCAGGAGGCCGCCGGTACGGGGAGGCCCGCGCCCGCCCACCACGCCGCCCAGCGGAGGATGGTGTGGCGTCGTCACGCGGACGCCTGAGCGCCGGCAGCCGTGTGGACCGGGACCGCCCCGCCGGGGGAGGTCCCGGTCCACACCGCTGGCTCGCCCGGCCCGGCCCGGACCGGGGGAGGCGGTGGGAGGCACCCTCGACACACCGAAGCCGCTCGCCGACACTGGGCATCGTGGGGGACAGCGCGGTGTGGGTTGCGGTTTTCACCGGCGGCACGGCGGTCCTGGCGAGCTGGGTGACCACTCTCGGGAACGCGCGGGCGGCAAGGGTCCAGGCGGAGACGTCCGTTCAGGCCCAGCACCGTGACCGGGTCAGGAACAGCCGGCGCAACGCCTACCTGGATCTGATGGAGCAGGCACACGCCACCGGCGAGCTGTACTGGAGAGTCGGCGACGTGTACGTGCAACTCACCGACCAAGCCGACCGGCTGGCGCGCATCGAGGACATCCGAACCCACCTGCGCAACGCCTTCGACGCGCTCATGCGCTGTGTGCGCGTCATCGTGCTGGAAGGCCCCGAGACCGTGGCCCAGGCCGCCCGCGGCGTGCTGGGAGCGGCCTACGAGGCCAACTCGGCCCTGTGGCGCGTTGCCGAGGGCGAACCACAGGCACGTGAACGCTTCGACGAAGCCCAGGAACGCTTCCGGCACCGTCTGGAAGAGTTCATCGAAGCAGCCCACGCAGCCGTCGGCACCGCGTAGAACGAACAGGCCTCCCGCAAGCCGACCACCGGTCGGCGCCGGCCCCCGTCGCGGCCAGGACGTCGAGGCCGTTCGCGCGTACCTCGCCGGGCAGAGAACCGCGCTCTCGACACGCAGGAAGCGGCCGCCCGCGACTCCAGGGTGATCATCCCCGTCGTGCCGGTCATGGTTCCTCACGGCAGTTGACCGCCACCGACGACCGTGACCTGGACCTCCTGCCGCCCCGCCCCGCCCGGGAACCGCAAACACGTCCGTCTGCTCCGGAGGTGTTCAGTCCGATCCGCCGCAGTGATGGCACGAGCGGGGGCAGCAGTATGGCGGCCACCGTCTTCCTCCCACGGACCTCCGTCGAAGAGACTGCGCCCCGTCGCTGTTGGCCGCTCATTACCCCGGGGGTAATCGACCCCCTGCCCACCCCGCGGCACGATCGAGCACATCGACGGGAACCCCCGCCGGGATCCGAGCCCCGCAGCCGCGAGGAGAGCGCCATGTCCGTCAAGTCCCCTTTCGAGACGACGAGTTCAGCCACCGCTACACGTTCCGTCACCGAGGCCACCCGGGCCGTCGTGCAGGAGTTCGTTACCGCCCGGGTGGCCGGGGACACCGGGCGGCTCGTCGAGCTCTTCGCCGACGAGGTCGACTGGATGCTCGCCGAGAACCCCACCGTCCCGTGGATCCGCCCGCGGTCCACCGCCGCCGAATGCGCCGCCCAGTTCACGGAGTTGATGGAGCACACCGTGCCCGAGGACGCGCGCGCCTCCGTCCGCACCTTCCTCGTCGACGGCACCGACGCCGTCCTGATGGGGCACGTGGCGGGGACCGTACGCGCGACGGGAAAGTCCTTCGAGGGCCCGTTCGCGCTGCACCTCACCGTCGAGGACGGCCGGATCACCCGGCACCACCTCTACGAGAACAGCCTGTCGATCGCCGAGGCCTGCGCCCCCTGAGGGCGCGGGGGCGGCCGGGCCCCGCAGGGCTGTCCTACGGCGTCCCGCGTCACCCGTCGCCGGGACGGCCACGGCGGCGTCCCGAACCGGATCCATGCCCGCAGGGGCGACGATCCGACCACATCACGCGGCGCTGGTCAGGGCCGACGCGGCGGCCCGATGAGAGCGGCCTCGAGGGCCTCACCGGTCATCTCGATCACCACGGCATCGTCTTGCCTGGCCGGTGGCAGGTGCGCGCGCTCTTCCGCCCGGCACACGACCCCGGCCCTGCTCGGACCTCCCCCATACGACAGGAGCAGGCCGGAACACGGCCCTCACCCCGCTGATGCCGTTGTCGGTCACCCAGTGCTGAGGCGCCGGGCCCCCGCCCCGAGTGCGCGTCGGCGCAGGTGTCACCACCAACGGGGCCGACCCCACGGCGCGTCCGGCGCCGGCGACCGCGGCAGGTCCCTGCCTGACACGGCAGAGACGATCACACCGACGTCAGCGCGGGATCAGCGCGCCTTCGTCCGTGACCGTCAGGCGCGCCTGGTGGCCGCCCGGCGAGCGGTCGTGCACCTGTCCGCGACACACCTCTTCCCCCGTGCAACAGCCGGGGGAGAGGCGTCCTCGAGGGCGGGCCACCGGCCGGGCGCCCGCGCCGGGCCATCGCGGAGCCCGGGCGCGTTGCCTGGGACTGGGGACCTACCGGTCTCGCCGCAGGAGTTCACGCAGCCTTCGGACCGCGCCGATCCACGCTGTGGCGAGTGTCTCGAAGTCGCTGGCGAGCTTCGCGCCCAGCACGCACACGAGACTGATGAATCCGATCACCGCGAGCACCCACAGGGTCGGACCTTCCACTGACGCACCTTTCGAAAGCGGCGGCTACCGCCTCTGTCGAAAGGTCAGGCGGCGAGCACGCAGGAGTTGGAGGAGAACGGCGACGCGGCCGGTCCTCCGGGCGCTCGAGGGACGAGCGGCGCGGCGAGGCGGATCACCCCGCAGGGAGACGACTCGTGGGGAGGCGCTGGTGACCGGAACCCGTGGCGGCCGGCACCGAGCACCGCGTGCAGGAGCTCCACAGCGAGGAGCTGGAACCGTCCGGCAGCTTCGGCCGCGTCGACGAGTTCGTCGAGCGTCGGCAGGGGTCCTGCCATCCACACCGGAGTCGAGTCGGCTGTCGGTGCCGTGATCGACGGAACCCGGGTTGCTTCCTCAGCGGACCTGAGAAGTGACCGGGTGAACTCGACGGCGTCCCAATGCTCCTGGGCTTCGTCCAGGGCCGTTCTCAAGTCGTCGACAACGAGAACGACGTGCAGGGCCTCCCCTGCGGCACGGGTCTTTCCCGTCCCCGTGTAGTGCTGAAGCAGGGCCGTGCGCATCAGCCGCAGCGACTCCAACACGCTCGCCATGACGCTGGAGTTTGCTCCGAGCATCAACGTCAAGTCGACGTCGGACAAGGGTGCTACCGATGTGACATGCCGGTACGACCCCCTGCCAGGGGTCGCGGTGGCTGCTGCTGCATCGGACATGGCCCGCAGTGTAGGCGGTGAGGCCAACCGGTCGGGCGCGGTTCGCGCATTCGCCTGCCGACCGCGGTGTCCCGGCGGTGGACGGCCCTGGGGCGCGGTGGCCAACGGCGCCGCCGCCGAGGTGAATCCGGCGGCAGCGCCTGTCGATACCCGTGGTGGGTGCGCTCGTGGCAGCTCACACGGTGGTTCTTCCGTTCACCGGCTACCGGTGGGGCAGTTCGCGGGGGCGTGCGGCTCACGCGAGGGGGTCGAGGACGAGGTATCCGTCCAGGCGGGACACCCGGCCGGTGTCCGGGTCGGGCGGGAGGGCGTGGCCGAGGTCGCCTGCGCGGACCTGGCCGATCCACTGGTCGTGCTGGTACTCGTGGTTGATGAGGGCGACCAGGAGATGGGTGGCGACGACGGTGAGCTGGGCCGGGGCGGCGACGCGGCCGACGGCGATGTCGTTCATCCGGCCGTGCACGCGTTCGGCGACGGTGTCGCGGAACGCACCAGGCCATCGCCGCGACGCCGTCGTCGGCGTACTCCATGGCCAAGGCCGGACTGCACTCCCTCACCCAGCACCTGGCCCTGGAACTCGCCCGGCACGGCATCCGGGGGCAACGCGGTCGCCCCCGCCGTCGTCCGCACCCCCATCCACGATGAGTTCATCCCCAAGGCGGACATCGACTCCGCGCTCGACGGGTTCGACTCCTTCCACCCCCCGGGCCGTACGGGAACGCCCGACGACGTCGCCGCCACGGTGGCGTTCCTGCTGTCCGACCACACCGACTGGGTCACCGGCGCGGTCTGGGACGTCGACGGCGGCGTCATGGCCGGACGCAACTGACCAACCCTCTCGATCGGACCGCAGGCAGCCGGGCCCGCCCCGCCCGGTTCCCAGCCGGCGACGCGCGGCGCTGTCACACCGGTGCTGGGCGGCGGGCACCGGGCACGGCCGGGGCGCCCGGCGGCAACGACCATCCGCCGCCCGGGTGGCCCCACGGTCGGCCCGGGACACGGTCAGGGGTGGGGCGCCGGGGCAAGGAGCAGGAGAACCCCGGCTGTTGCCGCTGGTGCGTTACCCGGCGTTGCCGCTGCGTCGGGCGTAGGCGCGGGCGGCGCGGGCGCGGTCGCCGCAGCGGGTGGAGCACCAGTGGCGGCGGCCGTGGCGGAGCAGGTAGCGGTTGCAGGGGGTGGAGCCGCAGGCGGTGAGGCGCTCGGCGTCGGGAGAGGTGAGCAGGTCGGCGGCGTCGGCGGCGAGGGTTGCCAGGGCGTGGTCGACGATCTGGGTGGTGGGGTGCGGGGCGGCGCGGTAAGGGCCGGCCTTGTCGTCCCACCGCAGCAGGGGGGCGGTGGGCACGCGGGTGAGGGCGTCGTTGACGGCGCTCAGGGCGGCGGGGAGGGCGGGGAGTGCCGCGACACGGGAGGCGAACAGCGACCTGATCTGTTCGCGCAGGGAGCGCAGCTGTGTCGCGCACATCTCCTGCATGCCGGCGTCCGCCGGGGCGAGGCCGCGTTCCGTCAGCCACTGGTTCGCTCCGGCGGGGGTGCCGAGCTGGTCGATGTAGTGCCCACCGGGCAGTGCGACGGCGCTGTTGGCGAGGGCGAGAGAGGGGTACCGCTCCGCGCCCGGCGCGGGAGGCACGGCCGACTCCGCGGTCGCGATCTCTTCCATGGCCCTCATGGTACGACCTCCGGCATCCATGACTCTCACGGTATTGCTTGCGGTCATCCGTGAGAACAGGCTACGGTCACCTCACGGTTCAACCAGACCCCATCCGTGAGGAGTTTTCTCCGTGTCCTCTTCCACCGCGGCGACCGAGCAGTTCGCCGTTCGCGTCTTCGGCGGTCCGACCGCCCTTTTCGAGTACGGCGGCCTGCGCTTCCTGACCGACCCGACCTTCGACGCGCCCGGCGACTACCCGGTGCCGGGCGGCCCGGTTCTGACCAAGACCGCACCCTCCGCCGGCACCCCTGACGACCTCGGTCGTGTGGACGTGGTCCTGCTCTCCCACGACGAGCACGCGGACAACCTCGACCACTCCGGCCGGGCCCTGCTCGCCGATGTCCCGCTCACCCTCACCACCCCCGGCGGCGGCACGCGCCTGGGGGGCAGGGCCAAGGGCCTGGCCGACTGGGAGTCGGTCGAGCTGGAGCGCCCCGGCGGCGGCACGGTCACCGTGACCGGTGTTCCCGCCGTCCACGGTCCCGGCCCGCGCGAGCAGGTCGAGCGGATCACCGGCCAGGTCGTCGGCTTCGTCCTGACGGGGCAGGGCCTGCCGACCGTCTACGTCAGCGGCGACAACGCCTCCCTCGACGCGGTCAAGGAGACAGCCGCGCGCTTCGCCCCGGTGGACACCGCCCTTCTCTTCGCCGGCGCGCCCCGCTTCTCCGTCATCTACGACGGCGCCTGCGTCGTTCTCGACAGCGCCCGGACCGCCGAGGCCGCCCAGATCCTCGACGCCCGCCGGATCGTCCCCGTCCACTACGACAGCTGGGCCCACTTCACCGAAGGGCGCGACGAACTGGCGGCCGCCTTCACCGCGGCGGGCCTGTCCGACCGCCTGGACTGGGGCCGGCGCGGCTGACCGGCCACCTGCTCCCTCCTCCAAACGCCTCGAGGACCCGTGGGTCGCGACTACGCGTCCAACATCCACAAGCTCGGCGGGGCACGCCGAAAGGTCCCGGCGGGGAAGTGCGCACCCCAGATCCTGTCGGCCGCCCGGTGCGGTCTATGCCGTCCGAAGGAACCGGGTCACGGCATCCACGTAGTCCTGTGGGTGGGTCCCATGAGGGACACGGACATCCGACATGCCCACTGCTCCTTGCCTGACCGCGCCACCGCGTGCCGTGGCTGCTCTGCCATTCAGCCAGCCCATGAGCCGATGGGCATCCCGGACACCGACCGGGCTGGACCGGGCGGCCTACGACACGGTTCACCGCCGCCCGGGAACGGCGACCGGCACACCCGCGACCGCGCGCGGCAGCTCGTCGATGGGCGACTGCGGGACGGCCGGCGTGCAGGTGCCGCGAAGGAGTCCCGGCGAGTGGTGCGGCCATCCGGACCGCTGAGCCGGATGGCCTGCGGCCGGCCGGCAGCACGGTCACAACCGTTGCGTCGGCCCGGGTGGGCGGCGTGCCCGGCCCAACGCCCAACGACCAGTGGCGGCTGACTGCTCTTCATGGGAAGACGAGCCGGGCCGGACGCCGCTGCGCTCCACTCGGTGGGCTGCCGCGTGCACCCGACCTGATCGGGCACAGGATGTCGGGTCCGGCCGGATGCCGGTTGCCTAGCGTGGTGATCGCGAAAGAGGAAGGAGGCCGGGAGTGCTGGAGCGGCTCAACCAGGCCATGGAGCACATCGACACCCATCTCGACCAGTCGATCGACGTGGCAGAGCTGGCGCGGATAGCGGTCACTTCGGAGTATCACCTGCGCCGGATGTTCTCCGCACTCGCGGGCACGCCGCTGTCGGAGTACATCCGGCGCCGGCGGCTCACCGTCGCGGGTGCCGAGGTGCTTGCCGGACGTGAGTCGCTACTGGAGATCGCGGTGCGCTACGGCTACAGCTCGGGCGAGGCGTTCGCGCGGGCGTTCCGCGCCATGCACGGTGTCGGGCCGGGCGAGGCCCGGCGCACCGGCAGCACGCTCGTCTCCCAGCCCCGGTTGTCCTTCCGCCTCACCGTCGAAGGGAGCAGCAGCATGCGCTATCGCATCGTGAACCGGCCGGCCTTCACCGTCGTCGGCCTCAAGGCCCGGGTGCCACTGGTGCACACGGGGCCGAACCAGGCGATCATCGACTTCGTCCGCGGGATCGACCCGCGGACCCTGGAGCGCCTGGAGAAGCTGTCGGACCAGGAGCCGCAGGGCATCGTCGCGGTCTGCGACGACCTGGACCCCAGCCGTGCCGAGGGCACCGAACTCGACTACTACCACGGGGTGACCACGTCCGCGGCTGCCCCAGAAGGCACGACTGCACTGGCCGTCCCGGCCGGCACCTGGGTGGTCTTCACCACCTCCGGGCCGGTTCCGCAGGCCATCCAGGAACTGTGGCGGGACGTGTTCACCGAGTGGTTCCCGTCCAACCCGTACCGCAGTCGCTCCGGCCCGGAGATCCTGCGCACCCGCCTGTCACCGGACAACACCGAAGCCGACGCCGAGCTGTGGCTTCCGGTGGAACGGCAGCAGGGCTGAGAAACCTGCCGACTTCCCGCGTTCCCCGCTCGGGACCCCGGGCAAGGGGGGGCGGGAACGGCCATCGGCTGCTCCCCGCACAGGCTCGGCCGGGCTCGGCATCAGCGGTGTTCGGGGTTCTCGTAGTCGTGGCGGCAGCCGGCGTCCCAGGCGGTGCGCTGGTTGCCGTGGGCGGGGATGCCTCCGGCGTCCTTGAGCAGGCGCGCCAGGTGCAGCAGGTTCCAGGTCATGAAGGTGGTGTTGCGGTTGGTGAAGTCGTTCTCCGGGCCGCCGGAACCGGGGTCGAGGTAGGAGGGCCCGGGGCCGGCTTCACCGATCCAGCCCGCGTCGGCCTGCGGGGGGATGGTGTAGCCGAGGTGCTGGAGGCTGTACAGGACGTTCATGGCGCAGTGTTTGACGCCGTCCTCGTTCCCGGTGATCAGGCAGCCGCCGACGCGCCCGTAGTAGGCGTACTGTCCCCTGTCGTTGAGCAGGCTGGAGCAGGCGTAGAGGCGTTCGACCACCTGCTTGGTGACCGAGCTGTTGTCGCCGAGCCAGATCGGCCCGGCCAGCACGAGGATGTCAGCCGCCAGAACCTGTTCGTACAGCGCCGGCCAGACATCGCTCCGCCAGCCGTGTTCGGTCATGTCGGGCCACACTCCGGTGGCGATGTCGTGGTCGACCGCGCGTACGACGTCGACCTGGACGCCCTGCGCCTCCATGATGCGGACGCTGCGGTCGATGAGCCCCTGGGTGTTGCTGGGCTCCGGTGACCGCTTGAGCGTGCAGTTGAAGATGAGGGCGCGCAGGTCGTCGTAGCGCGCGGGCGGTGCGTCGGCGATCGGTGACTGGTCGGTCACAAGCCCTCCAGGGGTACGTGCCACCGTGCCCTCACAGTGGCGCAACGCCTCCATCGTGCTGGCGCGGCGGGCCGTCGCGGTGGCTGCGCCCCCACCGATCCCCGGCAACCACCCCGACAGCCGAACGACCCGCGCGGTCGCGGTCGCGGGCAGGTCGTAGCATCCGCAAATGCCCCCTCGCGCTCATGCATTTCGGTAAGTGGCCGAATAGGTGGCCATATTCTGGCCATTTCGGATGGCGGTGTAACGCGGCAGGGGTGTGGGACGCAGAACCGATAAGAAGCGGGTCGCGGTCCGAGGCTGAATCTCAGTGCTTGGGTGACTTGCCGACGGAACGACACCTCAGATCGGATTTCTCATGAGCAGCACTGACCCGGTTTCCGGATACCGGAACTACGACCAGCCCCCGGAGCCCGACCGCTCCCTGCGCAACCAGACCGCCGCACGGCGGACGGCCCTGGCGGTCTGCACGGTCGCCGACATCGCGGCCGGCTTGCTGGGCCTGTGGGTACTGCTCTTCCTGCTCGACGCGAACCGGGGGAACCCGTTCGTCGAGTTCGTACGCGAAACGGCGGACTGGCTGGCCTGGTGGGCACAGGATATTTTCACGATGGACACAGAGGGTCTACGAGTCGTTCTCAATTACGGGCTTCCGGCCGTCATCTATTTGCTGATCGGGCACGGGATCGCCTCCCGGATCAATCGGGCCTGACGTCGCCGGAATCGGCATAAGAGAGTTTGCCGCAAAGCGGCCGGGCGTCGGCCCGGCCGGCGGCGGGCGGAAACACGACAGCGTGAAAGGACGGCACTGTGTCACGCACCTCCAGCGGAAACCAACACCCGCCGATCTATGAGGACCTGCTACGCGAACGGGGCGACGTCGTCGCGGAAGCCCGGAAGGCGGCACAACACACGCAGCACCGGGCCGCGGAACTGCTGGGCGGACCGAGAGCGGACCAGCCGCACCCGCCAAGGGGATGACAGAGCGGGAACGGCGACCGCGGTCTCGTCACCCTTCCGGGCCCGGGCGACCGCTTCGACGGAACCGTGTCGTCGGCCAACACGCGCTGCCCTCAGGGCATTCGTACGGGAGCCCCCTGGCGCCTCCCCTTGTGCCCACGTGCACGACGCGCTGAGGGAGGGGAGGCCGGTACCCTCCGACCCGCACTCGTCTTCGGGCACCGACTCCCAGCCCCGCACCTGCGCGAAGCGGGACGACTCGGGCGGGGACGTGTCGAGCAGGTGGCCGACGGCTCCCCGGCTCACGCACAGGCCGTCGGCGACCACACGGACGGCGGGAGCCGAGCGCTTACCGGGCGGCCGGCTTTTCGCGGTGGCCGGACCGACGGGCGGCGGGGTCCGCTCCCGCCGCCCCTGAACACCCGCTGCCCCACGTCCTGTCCGGCCTTGAACCCGGCCCCGGAAGCTGAACCCGGTCAGCCCAGGCGCAGCGGAAACTGGACCCGGTCAGCCCAGGCCCAGCGGGAACTGAACCCGGTCAGCCCAGGCACAGCACGAGCAGGCAGACGTCCGTCGGCGACGTCGAGGCCGGTGCGGGACTGGTCTGCGCCGTGCCCGCATCCCTGCTGTCAGTGGGGGAGGGCGGGGTCTGCTGCTCCGCCGTATCGGTCCGGTCAGGCGCCGTCGCGTCGGAGGACGGGGGCGTGGACTGCGGCCGTGGGGCCGAGGGCGCGACCAGGCGGGGTGCCATGGCGGCGTCCGGCCGGGTGGTCTGCGGCGTCGCGTCGGGCGTGGCGGCGAGGGGCTGCTGTGCCGGGGCGTGGGTTGCCGACGGGTGTGCCCGCGCAGCCGAGCGCGACGAACGGTGATAGGAGGGTGGCGTCGACTCCGGACGGTCGCGCTCCGTCCCGCCTTCCGCCGCCGCGCCCGTGCTCCCGTCGTCCGGCCCCGTGGCGGCCTGTGCCCGGTCGGTGGAGTGCCGGTCCATCGAGGCGACGGTCAGACCACCACCCATGAGGGCGACCGCCGTCGCGACCACGGCTCGGCGCTGGTTCTTCTTCCAGCGGGCCAGCTGACGACGCCGTGCCGCTCGCCCCTGCCGCGCGACCGGCGCTCCCTCGATGTCGCCGGACGGGCCGGTGCCCGGGACATCGTTCATGCCGGCCGCGAGTTCTGCGTCGTCACGCAGGGAGCCGTCCTGCCGGGCGGACGCGACGGTGGGCTCCGGGGCGGCCGTTGCGCCGGGTGCGTCGAGCGTCGTCGCGGAGGCGGCGGCCCCGACCGGTCCGCCGGGGCCGCCGGCGATGGGCGGGGCGATGTCCGGTGCGTATGCGCCGCACCCGGGGCACACCAGAGCGCCGTTGAGATGCCGACGACATGTGGAGCAGTAGTCCATCTGCGGTCTTCCTGGTTGCCTGTGCCGTCGGCCTCCCTCGGCCGCGGCCTGGTCCCGCTCGTACAGGGGATCGAGCGGCCAGCAACGCTAACGAGGCTTTCGGAAGGCTGTGTGCAGCCTGTGTGGCACTCCTGCGCAGGTTCCGACCGGTTCGTGACGGCCGCGAACCCGCACCTTCACGAAGGTGTCGGTCCTGTGGTCATCTCCGCCCGCGCGTGACACTCCCGTCGCACATTGCGCTGGTGGGAGTGACCCGGGGGGCATGGCGCCCGTCCTCCGGGGGGAGGCATGCGGGCGCCGACGTGCAGGGGCAGGCTCGGTTTCCCCCCGTGACCGGTCTGCCCCTGCTCGTAGAACTCCGGCAGGCCGGGGCCTCCAGTCGGCGGGCGAGAGGTCAGTGGATGATCGGGGGCACGGGAGGGGGAGTGCTGCACAGGGCGTGTACGGCTGACTGCGCTGCTCGTTCCACCGTGGAGATGCCGTGGGACATGGTCCGGCTGCCGTGGGAGAGGATGACGAGGTAGAACGTGCTCCCGTGTGCTTCGACTCGCCCCATGCTGTTGATCACCCAGCGCTGAGAGTGCCGGCGGGGCAGCCAGCCGTTCTTGAGCTGCCAATGGCTGCCTGCCGCGGACACTCCCCAGTCCTGGTCGGCGTCGATCCGGCCCATGAAGGTCTGGATCAGGCGGCGTGAGGCCTCACTGAGCGGCGAGGGGGCGGCGAACACGGCGGTCAGCAGTGCCAGTTGGTCTGCCGCGGTGGTGCGGGTCAGACCCCAGTTGGGGCCTGGTCCTGCTTGGGTGGAGGTCAGCCCCAGGGTCCTGTTGGCGTCAGTGAGTCCTGGGCCGCCGCCGATATGCCGCCACAGGGCATCTGTGGAGTCGTTGTCGCTGCTCTGGATCATTGCGGCGGCGTTCCCCGTCTCCCACGGGGTGAGTGACCGTCGCTCGCGCTGGGCGCGCAGCAGCAGGGCCGCCAGGATGTTCACCTTCGCCAGGCTCGCGGTGACGTGCGCCTGTGAGCCGTACACAGCCCGCCGGCCGTTCCTGGGCTCCAGGACGGCGACCGACACCTGGGTGCCGCTCCGTGTCCGGATCGGTTCGAGGAGACGAACGAGCGCGCTGTTCACATCCGTCGGCGTCGGCGTCGACGCCGGGGCCCGCGTCCCGCGGCTGCCCGGCGGCGCTTGGGCCGGCTCGCTGTTCACCGACGTCAAAGGTGTCTGGTTCTGCGCGGGGGGGCGTCCGACCCGGTCACCGGTTCCGTGGTGACCGGCGGCGACGCAGCCCGTGAGCAGCATGCCCACTGCTGAGCATGCCAGGGCCGACTGGATCCGCTCCCGACGCGCGTGGTCCTTGTCGTGTCCGATCGGGTGGGGCGGGACGGACTCGTGCCCCGTCCCGGGGGGCGGACAGGCTGCATGATGCGGATGCGCCGGGAATCTCGGTCGCGCGAGCGGGCGGCGGAGGGAACGGAAAGGCATGCCCCCAGTCTTTTCCGGGGCGACTCACGCCGCATCCCGGGACGGGTTCCCCCTCAAGGCGCAAAACGCCCACCACGGACGTCGGCTGACGGTCCCTTGGAAACGAGACGAAGGCCGGTCGCTCCCGCCCCTGCGCGCCTGCCCCGCACCACCCTGCCGTACGACCCCGCCCCTGATCCCCGAAGCCGGGGCCGGGGCACGCCACCGCACGCCACTCTTGCCGGTGAGCGCCGTGCGGCGTTTGGGGGAGTTGGGCGACGCGGCCGTGGGTGTCGTCGACCCCTTGGGCGGCGGACCACTCACCTACCGCCGGGCAACGGCGCCCGGGCTGCGCTTCGTCCGATGAGGGGCGTTCGGTCCCAGGTCGGATTCCGCGTCGGTTCAGGGTGGCCTCGCCGGTGAGGTGGCGACTCATCAGGTCTGTCACGGCCTGGCTCCGGTGGGGTCGTCCAGTCCTCGTCTGACGATGCGTCGAGGGCTCGTCCTGGCCCCGTGGAGTGTCTACGCTTCATGGAACGGCTGTGCCGTTGCCAGCGCTCCTCGGGCTCGCGGATGAGGTGACCGGTAGTGGAAGATCGATCAGGCAGCAGTGGCCCGCACCAGGATCACCTCGCGGAACTGCGGGCCCGGGCCGATGCCGGCGACCGGAACGCCGCAGGGCGGTTGGGGGAGCTGCTGGCCAACCGCGGCGATCCGGAAGGTGCTCTGCGGGTGTGGGTCCGGGCCTACGGCGACGACTCGCCCACGACGAGGCGGTTGGCCGAACTGCTGGCCGAGGGGGGCGATCTGTCAGGCGCCGTGAAGGTGTGGAAATTCTCGGACGTGGTGTGGCAGAACCCGGCCGGTCTCCACGCCGAGTACCTGGACACCCTGGATGACGACGACCGCCTGGACGAGGACGATCCCGAGGATTGGGCCTTCATGGAGGCGGAGGAGTTGGCCCAGCTGCTGGCCGAGCGGGGTGATGAGGCCGCGATCGCGGAGTTGCGGGCCCGCGCCGACGCGGGCGACGCGGCCGCGGCGAAACGGCTGACCTGACGGGGCGTTCGTTCCCGTGATTCGCCTGCTCGGCGGCCTGGAGGCCGTCGGCGGCCTGGGCCACCACGTCGATGCCCGGGTCGCAGTCGAGGAGGTCGGCCAGGCCCAGGCGGACCAGGGCGTCATCGTCGACGATCATTGCGCGGATCATGTGCGGATGCCGTTCTCTCCGGTGGCGGCGGGGTGGGGGATGCGGGCTGCCACCCGCCAGGCGCCCGCGCCCGCCGGTCCGGCCGTGAGCCGACCACCGAGGGCGGTCACGCGTTCGCGCAGGCCGACGAGCCCCTATCCGGTGCCGACGGCGTCCGTGCGGGACGTTCCAGGAGTGTTGGTGATCTCGACCTCACTGGTCGGCGACCGGTGGTCGACGCGTACGGTCACCTCGGCTCCGTCGGCGTGCTTGCGGTCCCGCGCGGAGACGAACTCGTGCAGGCCGCCTTCCGACGACCAGTTCGTGCCGTGCTCATCCGCGCGGCCCCGAGGTCCATGCAGGCTCCGCGGCCCGCCCTTCGACCGTCGGGCGGCAGCCTAGCCCTTCGAATCCGGCTTCCAGTCCTGGACGAGGAGCCCGAGCAGCACCTCGTCCAGGAACTCGCCCATCACCCAGGCCGAGGAACGCAGCACGCCCTCACGGACGAAGCCGTTGCGCTCGGCGGAACGCAGCATCGCGGCGTTGTCCGACAGCGTCTCGATCTGAAGCCGCTGCAAGCCGCGCACGACGAAACCGTAGTGGCACAGCACCGCGACCACGTCGGTGCCGTAGCCCTTGCCGCGCGAGGACGGCAGCAGCCCCAGCCCGATGTGCGCGGACCGGTTGTGATGGTCGATGCCCCACAGCGTCGCGGTTCCGACCAGCGTCCCGCCGTCCAGCTCCACCACGGAGAACGGGACGAGCCCCTGCTCCTTGTCGTCCACCACGAGCCGAGGGTCCTTCGAACCCGGCGTGATCGGCCGCCACGGCCCACCTTCGGCCCGCGAGGAGTTGACCACGTCGTCGTAGAGCTCGGTCCGCAGGACCGGGATGTCTTCCTCGTGCCGGGCCCTCAGCCCGACCTTGTTGCCCTTCAGCATGCAGGCTTCCTATCCGACCGGGCCGGCCTGCGGCAAACGAATAGAGCCCGCTCAGTCGGTGCAACGGCGATGACGGATGGGGGCGTTGGCGACGCCGGCGAAAGCCCGGAAGCGCTCGGCTTCGCGCTCGCAGCGCCGACGCAGACGGAGACAGCCACTCAGCGCAGCCAGTCAGCCCGGACGCAGCCACCCAGCCCGGACAGGGCCACGCTGCCGACGCGTTGGCGCCTGCGGGGCCGTGTCCTCGGACGATCCCCACAACTCGTCCGGCACCGACCGCTCGACCATCCCCATGCCCGGAAGCTCCACGACCGGCACAGGCTCGTGGCTCCGCGGGCGTGCGATGAGCGTGGTGACGGATGTCCGCCTGACCCCGCCTCGTTCCCGGTGTGAAGGCAAGGCGGAGATCTCTGGCGGACGGGCCCACCGGCTCGCGTCTATCGGAGGGGGGGCGGGCCGGTCGGTCACTACAGTCTGGGGGATCATGGAACCCACGCGGCGGAACGCGCCGCGCGGAACGTCGGGGGACGAGGGATGTATGGCGTGGGACGAGTGGGAACAGCTGAAGACGCAGGCGGCGGAGCAACAATCGGCGCAGATGCGGCTCAACCAGTATCCCGCCGATGCCGGTGGAGGCGGAGGCGGAGGTCAGTCCCACCCAGGGGGTAAGGGCGATGAGCTCCGCGTCAACCACGATTCACTCAACGGGAATTCGAACTTCCTGATCGAACTGGCCGGTCTTCTCTACGAAGGACGGCCCGACGGTGACCTCTGCACGACGGCACGCGCGCCGCGCTCACACCCGGACGTCGCGGCGAAGGTCGATCGGTTCGCCCGCTTCGCGGACGACCAGTACCAGGACGTGACGTCGCTGCTCGCCGCGCTGTCCACGCGGCTCAGAGAGGCGAACGGCACGTTCGTCGCCTACGACGGCGAGGTGGCCGGCGGCATGATGAACGCCCTTCTCGAGCTGGGGCAGTACACAGCCCCGGAAGACAGGTGAGCCCCCATGGCCTACACCTATCGACAGGACGTCAGGTTCCTCGAGGACTGCAATGCCGCTCTCGTGGAGCGCAACGCCCTGGAGTTCAAGAGGCTGCGCGATCTGCTGCTCGACGTCGAGCCCGGCGCGAAGCGGGCCGCGACCCGCACCCAGTGGGTGAGTGAGAACCGCAAGCCGTACGACAACCGCCTCCGGGAGGCACGTGATCTGATCACGCACCTCGCCAACGGGTACGACAAGGCCCAGAGCGCGCTCCTGCACTACGCGTCGGCGCTCGAGACCGCCCGGTCCCACTACTCGGACGGCAAGGCGGCGGAGCAGACGTTGGCCGGCCTCATATCCCAGGTCGCGGACGCCGAGACGCGCGAGGCGCAAGAAGCCGGGCCGATGCATCAGTGGGAGGACCTGCGGGGTACGACGGGGTTCCTGGACTGGGCCGCCGAGCTCACGGTGGACATCGACGACATCAAGGACGAGGCGAACCGCGCTCACGATCAGGCCAGCGCGGCCTATCACCGCGCCAAGACGGTGGAAGAAGAGGCCCGGGACGCCTGCACGGCGGCGCTGGACGAGGCGTACAAGGTCCTCCCCGACTTCCGCGGTGGCGACTTCGTGGACGCGAAGAGCCTGATCGACGCCATTCCTGCCCTGCGAGCCGAAGCCGCAGAAGCCAGCAGCGACTCGCTCACCCGTCTCGCCGGCAGCGGACCCAAGGCGGAGTTCACCAAGGCAGTGGGGAAGGACGACGTCTCGCCGTCCCTCATGGACATCAGGATGCGCCTCACCGAGCTTCCCGAGGCCACCGATGCCTACTGGGCCGTGCCGAGGAACGCCGAGGAACGGCGCGAGTGGATCGCCGCGAACAAGGACATCATCACCGCGGCGGCGAAACGATCCGGCCTGCCGCCCGACATGGTCGCGGGCATCGCCTGGCAGGAGGTGGGCGGACAGTGGGGCTGGATGGACGACGGTGTCGACACCGTCCGTGAACTCGCCCGCGACGGCTGGTTGTCCGACACGCCGGAGAACCTGCCCTCACGGCTCGGTGGCTCGCCGGACGAGACGTCCTTCGGTCCCATCGCCATCCAGGTGAGGAGGGCCGCGGAGGTCCTGGGATACGATCCGGCGAACCTCACCGAAGGGCAACGGGACACCATCGAGGCCTCGCTCCAGGATCCCGGACAGAACATCTTCATCGCCTCCGAGTATCTGGCGATGCTCAAGGAGGAGAGCGGCTTCGCCGACGTGCCCGCGGACGAAATGACGCGCGAGCAGCGCCAGGAACTCGCCGCCCGCTACAACGGTGGCCCTTATTGGCAGGACGACAAGGCCCAGGCCTACGGCCGTGGTTTCGACAAGAATCTGGACGACGCGAGGAGTTCCCTGAAGTGACCGGCCTGCTGCGAGGGCCATGGGGAGTCGTCCTCATCCTCGCGAACCTGCTCAACGCCTACGTCGCGTACGCGGCACTTGTCACTCAGCCGCAGGGGGCCTGGGACGAACAGACGCTGACGGGCATCGAGTTCGCCTCGGCGCTGCTGATCACCCTCGGCGTCATCACCTTCCTGCTCACCCTGCTCCCCGTGCGGCGGCGGACCCTCAGCCGTTGGTGGCTGGCGCCGGCACTCGTCTTCCTGGCGGTAGGCGCCGCACGCTGGACGTACATCGTTCAGACCTATCCCCAGGGCCCCGGCGGCTGAGTCCGTCAGGGGCGGGTGTCGCGCGGTGTGTCACTGCCGGAGCGCAGTACCCGGGACAGGCCGAGGGCGGCCGTGCGTACGGCGGGAGCCGGGCGGGCGGGGCGGAAGCGGGCGCGGGGCACGGCCACGGACAGGGCGGCCACCGCTGTCGTCCCGTCGAAGACGGGCGAGGCGATGCAGTTGACGCCGAGCGCCGCCTCTTGCTCCTCGTAGGCGAGGCCGACCTGGATCTGTTCGATGGCGGTGCGCAGCCGGGCCGGGTCCGTGACCGAGTGGGGCGACGAGCTGATCGAGGAGGTGCTGGCGCAGCCACTGCCCCGGCTGACTCGGCGGCACGGTTGACGGCTGAGAGGACGACCATCCCGGTGCCGTACGCGTGCACGGGAGATTTACGCAATCCGTACGCCCTTGGTACGAGAAAAGTGCGCTTCGCGATACGGTTGGCGGTACAGGAGGTGTCCCATGTCGGAGCTGTTCGACGCGGTCGACGCGCTGATCGCGTCCAGGTCCCCGCTTCCCCCGCCGGCAGAGCGGAAGCGGCTGCGGCAGGCGCACGGCTTCACGCTGGACGAGGTGGCCGGCGCCCTGCAGGTGAGGCGCGCGACCGTCAGTGGCTGGGAGTCGGGCAAGACCGAACCGCGCCCGCCGGAACGTGAGGCGTACGCCCGGTTGCTGAACAAGCTCGCGGAGCTCTACCCCGCCGACGCCGCGGCGCCCCCCGGGAACACGACCGTTCCCGAGACGGCTGCCGACCCCGCCGCGCCCGCGCCGCCGGTCGCAGAACCGACGGAGGCCCGCACCGCATCCACAGACCCGGCCCCGCGACCCGCCGCCGCGAACACCGCGCCCCGCCGTGCCGCCGCCGGGAACACCGCACCTCGCCGTGCCGCAGCCGGGAACACCGCGCCCCGCCGTGCCGCCGCCGGGAACACCGCGCCCCGCCGTGCCGACCCTGCCGCCCCAACCGCTGTGGCGCGTCCGGCAGCCACCACCAGGCCGTCATCGACGCCACACCGTGCGGGCGCGAGGAAGGCGGCCACGAACAGCCCGGCCGCCGGCACCGGCCGGTTCGCCAACGGCCCGCTGCTCGTGATCGACGCCGACGCCGACCGCCGTGTGACCGGTTACGGCGTCGGCGGCCTGGTCCTGGACGTGCCCGCCAAGTCGCTGCCCACGCTGGTGGAGTGGACGCTGGAGGAGGCGCAGCTCGGGGCCCCGGCACTGCACGGCTCCGGCAAGGACGCCGACCCGCTGCTCGTGCTCACCCCGGCCGCGTGCGAGCGGTACGGACTCCCGGCACAGCTGTCGGAGTCCGAGCGGCTCGCCGGGCGGATCCCGGACGGCCACAAGGTCCTCAAGCAGCTCGACCGGGCGGACTGGCGGCTGACGAAGCGCGGGTTCGGGCCGTGGGCACGGATCTACCGGCCTGCCCAGGGCCGTCAGCGGCAGTGCGTCCAGCTGTGCGTCCTGTCCTGGAACGCGCTCGACACGCGCACCTGGGGCGACGCCGCGCGGCTCGAGCCGCCGGAACTCGCCAGGCTGCTCGGCACGTACGCGCAGCGGGTGATGACGCCGCGCGGCTCAACGGCCGTCACCGGCCTGGAGCTGATGACCGCGCTGAACCCGCCGACCCGCGCGAGCGAGCCGGACGAGACGGGGAAGCGGCACAAGGAACACCGGCCCGGCTCGCTGGGCGAGCACCCGATCGACTGCGCGCCGTGCGAGGCCCCCGACGGGCACCCGCTCCTCGCCGGACTGCCCCGCTTCCACCAGCGCGGCCCCGCGGAGATGCTGTTCGAGGAGGCGTACGACTGGGCGCGCGAACTCACCGATGCCGAGTGCATGCGACGCTACCTGGTCGGCATCGACGTCAACCTCGCCTTCGGCGCGGCCGCCAACGGCGCGGTCGTCGGCCTCTCCCGGCCGCCGGTACACCTCACCGACCCCGAGTTCGATCCGACGCTGCCGGGGGCGTGGCTGGTCGACCTCTCCCACGTCGACGTCTCCCACGTCCTGGTCGGCAAGCAGTGGCGGCAGCTCGACGGCACGCTGCTGCCCAACCCGTTCACGCCGACCGGCGAGCGCCCGACGGGCCCGGCCTGGTACGCGACGCCGACAGTGGCGTACGCGGTGGAACTCGGCTACGACGTCGCGCCGATCGAGGCCTGGGTGCGCCGCGAGAACGGCAGGTTCCTGGACGGCTGGTACAAGCGACTGCGCGACGCGTACGTCGACACCATGACGGACCTGGGCGTGGGCGAGAAGCTGCCCCCGGAGCAGTTCCTCCAGGCGATGGACGGCTACAAGCGGCGCGACCCGGAGATGGCGATCGTCCTGGACGCGATCAAGTCGACGGTGAAGGGCGGCATCGGCAAGTTGCGCGAGCGGGCGCGTGGCGGAGGCTGGAAGCCCGGGCAGGCGTGGCCGGCCCTGACCCGGCCGACCTGGCGGCCGGACATCCGCGCCGTCGTCATCTCCCGGGCCCGCGTCAACATGCACCGCAAGATGCTCAGCCTGGCCGCCGCCACCGGCCGGTACCCGGTGGCGATCCTGTCCGACTGCGCCGTCTACGCCGCCGACGGACCGAGCCCGCTGGACGTCCTGCCCTACAACGCCGACGGCAAGACCGTGCCCGGCAGCTTCCGCCTCGGTGTCTCGCCCGGGATGGTCAAGCACGAGGGCACCCAGACGACCCTGTGGGCCGAGGAAGTGCGCGAGAAGCACGGCCGGGTCCTCAACCTCGCCCGCTACATCAAGACGGGCGAGGTCACCGCCAAGGACGACGGAGAGTAGGGGAGCGAGTCGATGGACACGGTCGGGGACGGTCTCGACGCCGCGCTGCAGAAGGCGTTCACGCGCCCGATCCCGAAGAGCGCGGGCGCGCAGATGCGGTACCTGGTCAGGCAGCTCAAGGGCACCAGGCCGGTGGCCGAGCTGCTCGGCATCACCCAGCGCACCGTCGAGCGGTATGTGAAGGACCAGATCAGAAAGCCCCGGCCGGAGCTGGCGCAGCGCATGGAGCGCGAGGTCAGGACGCGGTGGCAGCCGCAGATCAGGGTCAAGGCCAAGCAGACCGCCGCCACCACCGGCGGCATCGTCATCGACACCCGCGCCCGGTTCGGGTACACCGCAGCGCCCGGCACCACCGACGACGCCCGGTTGCGCCACCTCACCGTGGCCCTGCCCCCGCAGTACGCCGCCCGACTCTTCGAGGCCAGGGACGCCGGGGGCACCGAGCAGCAGCTGCGGAGCATCGCGGCCGAGGCGCTGGGCGAGGTCTACTTCCGGGACAGCGGCCGCCGTGCCCACGGCCTGGAAGTCGAGTTCACCGACCTCGAACACCTCGAGTTCGACCTCTGACCCGGTCTGCTCGCCTTCCAGAACATGGGTACAGCGGTGAGACCAGCGCTCACGCAAACCCGCCGGCCGGGCCCGCCGACGCGGATGGCGTATGCCGCGGATGGCGTACGCCGCGGCCACCGCGCCCCCAGGTGTTCCCACGCGGCGTCCCGGAACTGCCTCCATCAGTGCGCACCTCGGATACCTCCCGAACACCGCGTACGTCGAGCGGTAGTGGCACGACCAGTAGCTCACATGGCGACGGTCTCGCCCTGCACCTCGACCTCGAAGGGCTCCACCGGCGCGAGCCCGGCGTCCGGCACGACCGCCAGGACGCTCCGCACGTCACCGGCAAGACGGGCCGGAAACGCCGCCACCAAAACATGGGTGACCCGGGAAGGATCCCGAGGCAGCCGCTCCGCACGAGGACGGGGAGGCGAACCTCCGGCTTCCTCGGCCGCCCGCCTCGGCGTCGTCACCCGGCGTCTTCGCGCAGGGCGCTGTTGATGTCGCCCAGTGCGCGGGTCAGCCGGGCGTAGGACTCGGCGTCCAGCGGGTCGACGAAGTACCGCTGGATCACGCGGGCGTGGACGTGGGCAGCCTGGAGGAACACCGCGTGGCCCCGCTCGGTCGGTTCGACCAGCGCCACGCGGCGGTCTTCGGGAGACGGCAGGCGGCGGACCAGGCCGGATTTCTCCATGCGGTCGATCAGACGGGTGGTGCCGCTGCTGGTGAGCGTGAGGTCGTCGGCCAGCTGCCGCTGTGAGACCTCCTCGCCCGGCTGCCGGCAGAGCCGGATGAGTACCTCCAGCATCGTGTGGCTGATGCCGCACTCCTGCCGTACCGCGCTGTCGATCCGCTGTTCCAGGCGGGTGGCGGACTTGATCAGCAGCCCGAAGTCGCGCACGAGCGGGCTGTTCGCGGCGCGGGCGGCGGCTTCGTCGTTCTCTCGGTTCACGGCGTTCACCCGACCGACTCTACTGCTGCCTCACCTACTGCCACCTCAAATGCTGATCAGTCAATTGCTGATTAGTCAACGAAGTCCTACGATGGGTCCCCGTCCCCACGAGCGAGAGGGAGAGCAGTGGACCTCCAGCACTGGCTCGGCCGAGCCACCCACGCGATACAGGACTGGGCCGACACCTTCGGCACCTACGAGCCCCACCCGTCCCTGCACGTCGACGACGACCGCTTCGCCGACGCCTTCGGGGAGTTCACCGGGAGACTCGAGGACAACTACCCCTTCTTCCACCCGCACTACGCGGGACAGATGCTCAAGCCCCCGCACCCCGCCGCGGTGGTCGGCTACCTCACCGCCATGCTGATCAATCCCAACAACCACGCCCTGGACGGCGGACCCGCCACCGCGGCGATGGAACGCGAGGCCGTCGCACAGCTCGCCACGATGTTCGGCTACGACACCCACCTCGGCCATCTCACCACCAGCGGCACCATCGCCAACCTCGAAGCCCTCTTCGTCGCCCGGGAGCTCCACCCCGGCCGGGGCGTCGCCTACAGCGCGGACGCCCACTACACCCACGGCCGCATGTGCCACGTCCTCGGCGTGAAGGGCCACCCGGTGCGCACCGACGACCGCGGCCGCCTCGACCCGCACGCCCTGGAAGACCTGCTGCGCACCGGCGACGTGGGCACCGTCGTCCTCACCGCCGGCACCACCGGACTCGGCGTCGTCGACCCCATCCACCAGGCCCTGGCACTCAAGGAGCGCTACGGCGTCCGCCTCCACGTCGACGCCGCCTACGGCGGCTTCTTCACCCTGCTCGCGGGCGCCGACGGGCCCGAGGGACTCCCCGCCGAGCCCTGGCGGGCGATCGCGCGGTGCGACTCGATCGTCGTCGACCCGCACAAGCACGGGCTCCAGCCCTACGGCTGCGGCGCCGTGCTGTTCCGCGACCCCGAGGTGGGCCGCTTCTACCTCCACGACTCGCCGTATACCTACTTCACCTCCACCGAACTCCACCTCGGTGAGATCAGCCTGGAGTGCTCACGGGCCGGCGCCTCCGCCGCCGCGCTCTGGCTCACCCTCCGGCTCCTGCCGCCCACCCCGGACGGACTCGGCCGGATCCTGGCAGCCGGGCGCCGCGCCGCGCTGGAGTGGGCGGACCTGATCACCGCATCCGACGTCCTGGAGCTCTACCAGCCGCCCGAGTTGGACATCGTCAGCTACTTCCCCGTCGTCGAACCCGCCACCCTGACCGGCACCGACGCCGCCTCCGCCCGCATCCTGGCCGAGGGCATGGCGAGCGAGAACCCGGTGTTCCTGAGCACCCTCAAGGCCGGCCGTGAGGATTTCACCGCCCGCCACCCCAAGATCACCGCGGACGCCGACGGCGCCCGGATCCTCCGCAGCGTCCTGATGAAGCCGGAATCCGAGCACCACGTCAAGCACCTGCACACCCGAGTCGAACAGATCGCCCGGTCCCGGTAAGGGAGGACCACGCGTCGTGTCCCTTCCCGGCAAGGTGAGTGGCTCCGCCGGTGCGCAGGCACGCCGAGCGGTGCAGACGGACGCCCGGCGCGCCGTGCGTATGCGCGGGCGAACGACTCATCAAGAGCCGTGACGAACTGGTAGTGACACATTCCGGTCCGCTCACCGCGTCTCTTCTGAGTGGAGGCACATGTTCCCTCGTGTGCCCCAACCGCCTCTCGGAGGGGAACAGTTGCGACAGTCGTGCAGGAGACACAACGGACCCGGCAAGGTCGTCATGGCAGCGGCACTCGCGCTGGCCGCGGGAGCGGTCACCGTTCTTCCCGCCACCGCCACCGCCGCCCCGGCGTCGGCCACGCCGCCACCCGGCGGGCTCGCCACGGCCTTGACCGCCACCGGATCGCCCACCGTCGCGGGCACGGGCGCCGCCCCAGCGGCTCGCTGGATCACCCTGGTCACGGGCGACAGGGTGGGGGTGAGCGCGGCGGGCGAGCCCGTCCGGATCGTCCCCGGCAAGGGGCGCGAGACCATACCCGTCAGGGTCGAGAGAACCAAGGACCACACCCTCGTCGTCCCGCTCGACGCCCGGCCGCTCATCGACACGGGCCGGGTCGACGAGCGGCTGTTCGACATCAAGGAACTCAGCGGCGCCGCGTATCGGAAGCATCATGCGTCGGGCACCGGGCTGATCGTCAGTTACCACGACTCGGCGGCGGGGGGCGCCGCCGCGAAAGCGGCCCGCAGTCTGAAGTCCGAACTGCGTGAGAACGGCGGAGCCGAGGTCCGCCGCTCCTTCCCCCGGCTCGGCGCCGAGGCCGTCACCGTGCCCGACGCCTCGGCGGGAAACCTCTGGGAGACCCTCACCCGGCCCTCCGGCCCGGCCCGTCCCGGACAGCGCACCGCCGACCCCGGGCTGCGGCGGATCTCCCTCGACGGCATGCACAGGGCGAGCCTCGACAAGAGCACGGCGCAGATCGGCGTGCCCGCCGCACGGCAGGCCGGCTACGACGGCCGCGGCGTGCGTATCGCGGTCCTCGACACCGGAGTCGACGAGACGCACCCCGACCTGCAGGGCCGGCAGGACGCCGAGCAGAACTTCTCCGACTCGCCCGACACCGAAGACCGCGTGGGCCATGGCACCCATGTGGCGTCCATCGCGGCCGGTACGGGAGCGAGGTCCGCGAACACCTTCCAGGGCGTCGCCCCGGGCGCCCGCATCCTCGACGCGAAGGTGCTCGACGACGACGGGTACGGCAGTGAGTCCGACGTCGTCGCCGGCATGGAGTGGGCGGCCGCCCAGAACGCCGACATCGTCAACCTCAGTCTGGGAAGCCAGGACCGGCCCGGCGTCGACCTGCTGGAAGAGGCCGTCAACCGGCTCTCGGCCGAGCAGGGCATCCTCTTCGTCGCCGCCGCGGGCAACAAGGGCCCCAGCGCGGGCACCGTCGCTTCGCCCGGGAGCGCCGAAAAGGCACTGTCGGTGGGAGCGGTCGACGGGAACGACGCCGTCGCCCCGTTCTCCGGCCGCGGTCCGACTGCCGACGGCCTGGTGATCAAGCCGGACATCACGGCGCCCGGAGTGGGCATCACCGCCGCGGTGGCGCCCGACAGCCGGATCGCCGGGGAAGCCGGTGAACAGCCGCCCGGATACGCGACGATCTCGGGAACGTCGATGGCCACCCCGCATGTGGCTGGCGCGGCGGCGCTGCTCAAGCAGCGGCATCCCGACTGGAAGAGCGCGCAGCTCAAGGCCGCGCTCGTCGCCGCCGCCCGGCCGGCCGGCGCGGGTGCGTCGGCGGAGGGCGGCGGTCGCGTCGACGTCGCCGCGGCTCTCGGACAGACGGTGGTCACCGAGCCCACATCGGTGACGTTCGCCCGGCAGTCCTACCCCCACGCGGACGACGCACCCGCCACCGAGCGGATCACCTACCGCAACCTCGGCAGTGAGCCGGTCGCCTTCGACCTGTCGGTGGCCGCCGTCGGACCCGACGCAAAGCCCGCGCCGGCGGGCATGTTCACGCTCGACGCGCAGCGGCTGACCGTTCCCGCCAACGGGACCGCCACGGTCGGTCTGACGGCCGACACCCGGCCCGGAGGCGACCTCAACGGCGTGTACACCGCGGTCGTGACGGCCCGGGGCACGGACCAGAACGTCAGGACGACGGCAGCCGTCGAACGTGAGACCGAGACGTACGACGTGACGGTGCGGCACATCGGCGCCGACGGCGAGCCGGCCACCGACTACTGGCCCGAGCTCTTGCGGCTCACCGGTGCCGGCGTCGCGGGCGAGGACTACGCGAGCGTCAACCGCACGGGCACCTACACGGCGCGCCTGCCGAAGGGGGTCTACTACCTCGATGCGACGATCACCGGCTCGGACGGGGTGCGGAGCCGGATCACGGCACCACACTTCGAGGTCACGAAGGACACGACGGTCACGCTGGACGCGCGCACCGCGAAGCCGATCGACATCACCGGTTTCGACCCGGACGCGGAACGGGTGCACGCCGAGATGTTCACCGAGCTCGTCACCCCCGACTTCACCACCTCGACCGGCATGATCGGTACGTCCTTCGCGACCATGCGCAGCGCACAACTCGGTCCGGACTTCGCGACCGAGGGCACCCTGTACCAGGAGTTCAGCGCCTTCGACGTCAATGACACGAAGGAGTACCGGTTCGTCTACGGCGACAAGGTGAACCGCCTGGCCACGGGCTTCGCACGGCAGGCGAAGCCGGAGGAGATGGCGCGGATCGGCACACGGCTCGGCGCCACGGTCCCCGGAAAGCAGGGGGGACTCGTCGCTCGCCCGATCGTCCCGGACATCTTCGGCTCCATCTTCAGCCCGAACGTCAGACGTCCGCTGCCCGTGGCGACGACGACGTATGTGAGCACGGCGGGTCACGACTGGGTCATGTGGCTCGACCAGCTCGACGACACGGGGAGCTACCCCGAGCAGACCGTCAGCGCGGGGATACAGCGGTACGAAGCCGGAGCGTCGTACCGCCGTGCCATGGGTGTCGGCGTCTTCGGTCCCGCACTGGGAACCGGCGAGGGCGTCACGCGCGACGGTGACCGGATCACGGCGTGCCTCGAGCTCCTCAGGGACGGTGCGGGCAACTCGAGCTACACCAACGAGGACTCCTTCTCGGCCACGTTGTACCGGGACGGGATCGAGGTCGCTTCCTCACCGGACCTCCTGCGCTGCTGGAACGGCGTCACCGTCCCGGCGGAGACCGGAGACTTCCGGCTCACGGCCACGGCCACCCGCGGCGGCCCCTCCGCCGCCCCCACCGAGGTCTCGGCGGACTGGACCTTCACCTCGGGCCACACCACCGCCGAGGAGGCGCTGCCCGTCTCCGTGGTCCGTTTCGCGCCGCGCCTCGGCCTCGACTCGACGGCGAGGGCCGGAGCGCTCACCCGAGTGCCGGTGACCGTCCTCGGCGCCGCCGCCGGCGACAACCTCGAGTCGCTCACCGTCGAGGTCAGTTACGACGGCAAGACCTGGACGAAGGTGAAGGTGGGCAACAGCGGGTTCCTCGTCCGCAACCCCACGGCCGGCCAGGGCATCTCACTGCGCGCCGTCGTGGTCGACAAGCAGGGCAACACCCTGACCCAGACGATCCGCAACGCCTACCGGGGCAAGTGAGCCCGCACGGTGCCACGGCGGCCCGGCCGACAGCCATCGGCCGGGCCGCTCCACCATGTCTCTTCTGGCCCGGCCAATGAGAGGCGGGTTTCCGCCTCCGCCGAGCTTCGTCCGCCGGCCGCGCGTCGCGGGGGAGGGGTCACCCGTGCGGGGCGATGGTGCGGGCAGTGCCCGGGAAACGCCCCGCCGGTGTCACCGTCCGTCGGTAGCGTGACCGCCATGACGGTGGGCACCGAGGAAACCCGGCTGGTCGTGCTGCGCGGCAACAGCGCGTCGGGGAAGTCGTCCGTCGCGGCCGGCATCCGTGAGAAGTTCGGCCGCGGCCTGGCCCTGGTCGGCCAGGACAACCTGCGCCGCATCGTGCTGCGCGAGCGGGACCGACCCGGCGCGGCGAACATCGGCCTGATCGACCTGACGGCCCGCTACGCCCTCAACGCCGGGTACCACGTCGTCGTCGAAGGGATCCTGTACGCCGACCGCTACGGCGAGATGCTCGCCCAGCTACGGGCCGACCACCGCGGCCCGACCCACGCCTACTACCTGCACGTGCCGCTCGAGCAGACCCTCGCCCGCCACGCCACCAAGCCGATCGCGAACGAGGTCGGCGAGCCGCAGCTGCGTGACTGGTACCGGGAGCTTGATCTGCTGCCCGGCGGCATCGAAACCGTCATCGGTGCCGACAGCACCCTGAACGAGACGGTCGACCGCATCATGCTCGACACCGGCCTGGCCTGCCTTCCCGCGCTCGAACACTGACAGGGCGCGGGGCAGAGCCGAAGGCGGCTGCATACCGACGTCGCTCTCGACTCGCATGGCGAACTGATCGAGCGGCGTTCCGCGCGGCTGCACGGCCGCCGACGCCTGCGTCCGCTGGGAACGACGGGCAGCATTCCCGGAAAGCCTCAGCAGCCGCCCGGGCTCGCCCCGCAGCCCGGTGAACGCCTCCCACCACACCGATCGACCATCAACAGCTCATCGCTGTAACGGAGATGACCTGTTCACCGCCGTCTGCAACGAGGTTGCGGGATTGTCCCCGCCGCTCCCCGGCCGGCGGGGAGTTATTGACGTGCCCTGCGCGCAGGGCACGCGGCTATGGTGACAGTGTCCAGGTGCGCAGGCTGCGGCTACTTCTCCTGCAAAGAGAGCAACGCGGGTTCGAATCCCGCCGCCGGCTTTGGCCGGTGTCGTCTAGCGGCCCAAGACGCTACGTCGCCGCCGCCGACCTCGATCTCTGGACACACCAGCAGGACCGCCCGCCACGGCGAACAGGCGGACGGCTCCCGCCGACGCTGCCTGCGGCTGGGTGACGGGGGAGGCAGCGTGGGCGATTTCACCGCCCGGCCGACTGCGACTTCGTTCGGGGTCCCGCCTGGCAGGCGCCTTGCGGGTGGCGTAATCGTCGACCCCAACCCCGACCCCACCCGCGGCGTGGGCCCATCGAACGCGCGGGCCATAGCAGTCGCGACCGGCACACGCATCAGCGTCACTGGCGCTGTGACCGCTTACATGCGCCGGGTTGGAGTGTGCGGCGCGAGGTGGGTCTGTGATCATCATGTCCGGCAGGATCAGACACACGATTGCGATGCGCACCGGCCGGAGTGTGCCGGCACGGCGCCATGAACGCCTTCTTGTTGGCAGGAGGAGACCTGGATGGCACGGATGTCGATCGCCATGCAGCAGGACGTATATGTCGTGGATGGCATGTTCGGGCTGGTTGATGAAGCGTGTGAGGGCGAAGGACTGCCGGACCGCGCACCAGGAAGTGATTGGGTTCGTGCGAGTTCCGGCTCGGTGTTCCTGGAGACGGCCGACAGCTTGATCATCCGCGCGAGGCTTCGGGTGGAGGGGTGGGACGGAGCCGCTGAGATCGATGAAGCGTACTGGCCTGATCAGGTGTGCCTGTCGCTGGATCTGCCCACGGCACGCCTCTTGGTGGATCAAAGCGACGCGGGCTCGGCCAAGGGACCGCAGCTGTCATCGCCCGGCCGATGGCAGCTGCGAATCAGTCGACGTGAAAAGCCTGAGGAACTCCCCTGGGGGGCAGCGGCAAGCGACCTCGTGGGGGCCTGTTTCCTCCTGCAGTTCTGGCCTGACGGCACCGTGACCGAGGATTGAGGTAGGTCTGGGTGCGGTCGTCGGCGGGCGAGCGGTTGCCGGATCGGATCGGGCTCCAGCGCTGTGACCCCCATGGCTTCGCCGGATTGGATGACGCGGTGGGGCTGCCCGAGGCGCATACGGAATCGCGGCGAACGACAACGCAGCCCGGATGCCCCGTCACTGCCCCACCCTTCCGTCGATGCACTCGCGCAGCAGGTCGGCGTGCCCGCAGTGGCGCGCATACTCCTCGATCCTGTGCACCATCAGCTCCCGAACTGCGATCCTGTCCTTCCCCAATCGCTCGCTCAGATCCGGGTGCTTGGCCAACTCGGCGTCGGTCGCGGCCTGTTCGCGCGCCAGCGCGGAGTAGGCGGCGTCGACCTCGGCCTGCTCGGCGACAGCTCCGTCCGCGTCGCCCTCGCCGTACAGCGCAGGCAGCGGTTCGTCGCTGATCCAGTTGAGCCAGTCCCGCTCCACCTCGGCGAGGTGCCGAATCAGGCCGAGCAGGGACATCGTCGACGGCGGAACCGACCGACGGGCCAGTTGCTCCGCGTCCAGGCCCTCGCATTTCATCCGCAGGGTCATGCGGTAGTTCGTCAGGAAATCCTGCAGCGTGGCAAGTTCGCCGTCCAGACCGACTCCATCGGTGTTGCGGGGGTCGTCGTCCGGGTCAGCCCACATGTCGGGGTAGACGGTTGCCTGGGTCCATCGTCCGGGTTGGTCACTCATGCCTTCCATGCTCGTCCGTGAGGGCCCGAGTCGCTAATGCTCTACGCCAGTGGCCTTCTACGTGGTTGGCGTTCTTGACGATCCGGAGGTCGGCGGTTTTCCTCCGGCCGCTCGGGTGTGCGCGGCCGTCCCAGCCGTCGATGCACGCGCGGATCCTGGCGTTGAGGTCGCGGACGGACCGGCAGTGCCACGGCGGATGGCTGGGCAGGTGCACTCCCGCAGACCCGGGCAGCACCGCACGCCGGCGCCGCAGTACTGCCGGACGGCAGGGCCATCCCAGCCCGCCCGGGGTGCAGCCCCACCGGGTGGTCGACACCCTTGGCTACTTGCCGGTGCCAACGGGGGCTGCCTGTCAGTAGGTTGTGCTGTCAAACTCGGAACGGCCAGCTGGGGGTGAAGGTGGACGGGGCACAGGTTGCTTTCCGCTTGGAGAGGGGGGTAACCGGGTTCCGCGACTTGAGTGACCCGCCCGTGCCGAGTACTGATCCCAGGGCGTGCCGTGCCGCCTGGTATGCCGCGGCGCGGGCTGCGGGTGGGCAGGTCGAGGACTTCGCGGAGCAGGAGTACCCGCAGAACTTCCACAGTGCCACGATCAGTGATCGGGGTGGCACGCATACCGCGCTGTTCCACGCTCACTACCCACTGGTTGCCTTCGTCGGTGACCGGCGCTATTGGTACACCGACGAATTCCGGGAATCTCCGAGTTGGGCCACCGTACTCAGCGACGTCGGCTTTGTCGTATTGAGCGCAAGACGGCTCCTGTCACCGCTGGCGGAGTCGGACACCTCTGCTCTGTCTGCGGCGGAGTGGCATCAGATCAAGCATTGGCGGCCGGGGAACCTTGGCGCGACGCTCTTCAACTCCTGGGACTGATGCCCGGCACCCGAACTGGCCGCTTGCTGCAGCCGTCGCGGTCGGCGTCGATCCTGTGGCTGGACCGGCACCGGCACGGCACCGGCACCACCTGCCACCACCCCTTGCCAGGACATCACGCAGACACCGTGCACCAGCACCCACTCCGACCTGACGGAGTCCTACGAGAGCCCCGCTCCCATGCCCCCGCAACCTACGCCTGACGCGCCCCTGACAAACACCCCGCTCTCGTGGCACGCTGCCTCACGCAAGCCGATCCGCACCGTTCTCAGCCCCCACCTGCCCTGGCAGAAGGAGACCTGCGTGAGACGCCAACGCACAGCCACGGCCATCCTGTTGACAGTGGGCGCCCTGCTCACCGGCGGTCTGTCCGCCGCGAGCGCGGCCAGCGCGGCCACCCCCGGGCCCGCCGAGGCCCCCGCCGCCCGTGTCGCATCCGCCGCCGAGCAGCGCCAGGCCAGTAGCTTCTGGACCGCCGAGCGGATGCGCGGCGCCACCCCGCTCGACCTGTCGCTCAGTCCCAGCGCGCTCAAGAGCCTCAAGACACCGAAGCCGGGCGGCAGGACGACGACCGTCGCGCCCACCGCGTTCCCGCAGGCGGGCGGCGCGTGGACCGGCGGCGGCGCGGTCGTGAAGACCTCGGGCCGGGTGTTCTTCAGTTTCCAGGGGCGTACGGCCTCCTGCTCGGGCAACGCGGTCACCAGCCAGAACGCCAGCACGGTGATCACGGCCGGGCACTGCGTGAAGTACCAGGGCAGCTGGCACACCAACTGGATCTTCGTCCCGGCGTACGACAACGGCAGCGCGCCGTACGGACAGTGGACCGCGTCCAAGACACTGACCACACCTCAGTGGGAGGCGAGCGAGGACATCAACTACGACATCGGCGCGGCCGTGGTCGCCCCGCTGAACGGCCAGAAGCTCACCTCGGTCACCGGAGCCCAGGGCATCCAGTTCAACGGCGGCTACAACAAGCCGATGTACGCCTTCGGCTTCCCGGCCGCGTCGCCGTACGACGGCTCCAAGCTCGTCTACTGCAGCGGGAACTCCTCCAAGGACTTCCTGTTCTCGCAGGACCACAGCCTCGGCTGCAACATGACCGGCGGCTCCAGCGGTGGCCCCTGGTTCACCGGCTTCAGCGAGTCGGCCGGCACGGGCCTGCAGGTCTCGGTGAACAGCTTCGGCTACACCTTCCTGCCGAACCGGATGTTCGGCCCGTACTTCGGCAATGACGCCAAGGCCCTCTACGACAAGGCCCAGACGTCCTGACCGACCCTGACGAGGTCCGGCGGGCGAGTCCCGCCGGACCTCACCCCTGCTCTCCGGCCCATGCCCGCTGTTCCGCGTTGTTCAGCCGACCGGTTCCGTCATCGCGTGCGGTCGTACCGCCGGTTCGAGCAGCGACAATGTCCGCTGCCGGGCATCGAGGCCGACGCGGATGCCGACCGGCATCGGCAGATTCGGGCCTGCGTGTCCGAACTCGACGTTGCCCAGGACGGGGATGTCACGGTCGCCGAGGACGTCGAGGACCATCTCGGGGAGCGTCGGGGACGCGGCGGGCGCCTCGAGTCCACTGATCGCGTGCGGAACGCCCACGACCATGCCGGAGATTCGATCGAGGATGCCGCAGTGTCGCAGTATCTGCAGATAGCTCCACACGTGCGATGCCAGGCCGCCCGTCTCCTCCCAGAACAGCACCGCGCCGTCGAACCACTCGAGCGGCAGCGCGTAAGGCGTCGCCTGCGCCAGCACGAGGCGATTGAGCAGGCCGCCGATCAATGGAGCGGCCCGGACAGCGACGCGATGACGACGAGATCTCCGGGCGCCAGGGCACGAGGTCGAAGCAGTTGAGGCAGTGCCGTATGGGTCACCGACGCAGTGTTCCGACACCCGTAACAACACGCTACTCATTTAACGATCGACTACCCAGTGGCCTCTCCTGTGTGGTGCCCGGTCAGCCGGCCTGCATCTGTTCGGCCAGGGCTTTGGTGTGGGTGAGGGCGTGGGACTCGGTGCCGGTCTGAGTGATCGTGCTGTGGGCGCTGGGCGCTGGGCGCTGGGCGCTGGGCGCTGGGAGACGCTCACACCCGGCGGGTCATCGACGGCTCCTGCGGACGCGAGCCGCTCCCGTCGTACCGGAGCCGTGCTCGTTGTGAGTCACCGCAAAACCCGCTCAGCTGGCGGCTTCACCGTGGTCGTCTCCGGTGCCGTCCGCGACGGCGGTGCAGGCGTCGATGGCCTCTTGGAGGAGCCTGGCCTTTCGCAGGGCGTGGCCGAGATTGTTCTGTGCGTCCGCCTCGCCGTGTCGATCGCCGGAGTCCCGGTAGGCGGCGACCGCACGGGTATACGCGGTGATCGCCTTCTGGAAGCGCTTCGTCTCCGTGTGAAGGTTGCCGAGATTGTTCCATGCCACGGCCTCGCCGTGACGGTCATCGGTCTGCCTCGTGCCGGCGGCGGACGCGGTGAGAGCGGTCAAGGCCTCGTCGTGACGGCCCGCTTTCGTCAGCGCGCCTCCGAGATTGGCCAGCACTCTGGCTTCTCGATTCAGGTCACCGAGCTGCTGATAGATGGTGACCGCGGTACGCAGTTCGCTGATCGACTGCTCAAGCCGGCCGGCCTGCGCCAGGACCGCCCCGAGGTCAGTCAGTGCTCCCGCTCTGCCGTGGGGATTGCCCGCGTCGTGGTGGATGCGCTCGGAGTCGCGCAGCGTCCTGATCGCATCGTCGAATCGCTGTACTCGCCAGAACGCGGCTCCGAGGTTGGCGAGTGCCGCGGCTTCGCCATGCTGGTCACCAGCGTTCCGGTAGGTGTCGGCCGCAGTGCTGAGCGCGGTGATCGCCTCATCGAACCGACGTACCGGTATCAGGGCGGCTCCCAGGTTGGTCAACGCTGCGGCACGGCCGTGATCGTCACCCGTTTCCCGATGGACGACAACCGCTTGGACGTGTGCGGCGATCGCCTCCGCAAAGCGTCCAACCTGGGCGAGGACGAGTCCGAGATCGGTGAGCGTTCCGGCTCTGCCGTGGTGGTCGCCCACCTCCTCGTAGAAGCGTACGGCGGTGCTCAGCGCGGTGATCGCCTCATCAAACCGGCGCGCCTCCCACAAGGCGAGCCCGTAAGGGGTCAGTGCCACGGCCTGAGATCGGCGGTCACCGATCACCTGGAAGACGGCAGCCGCGAACGGCAGCGCGTCGATGGCTTCTTCGAAACGCCGCGCTTTCACGTAGGCATGCCCCAGCGTCACCAGTACCGCGGCTTGGTTGGGGTAGTCCTCGGCCTGCTCGTAGATCTCCGCGGCCGCGGTGGCAAGGGCGATCCAGTCGTCGATGTGGCGGCGGCGTTCGAAGAAGCGAGCGAGCGCGAAAACCAGATCCGTTGCGGCTGTGTGGCCCAAAGTGCGTGCGAACGAGGCGGCGCTGACGAGGAAGAGGTGTTCGGCGTCCAGCCACGCCAAGGCCTGGCTCCGGCCGCCGAACCGGTCGGAGGCGAGCTGGTTGCCCCTGGTTTCCAGGTGGGTGTCGGCTGCCGCGGCGAGGGTGGTGCAGTGATCCAGCAGGCGGACCTGGGCGGCGGTGCGCTGGTCGGTGTCGGCGTGTGTGCGGCCGTGGTCGTCGGCGAAGAGGCGGACCAGGTCGTGCATGGACCAGCGGTCGGGGCGGTCGGGGTCGGCGTGCAGCAGGTGGGCGCGGGCCAGGGCGGCCAGCAGGCGAGGGGAGCGAGGGTGGTCGAGTAGGGCAGTGGCGGCGCTGGTGGAGATGTCGGGGCCGGGGGCAGCGGCCAGCAGGCGGAACGCGCGGGCCTGGTCGGCGGTCAGGTGTCGGTAGGACAGTTCGAAGGTGGCCCGGATCGCCAGCGGCCGACCTTCGCTGTCGTTGTCGTCGTAGGCGAGGGCGTCCAGGCGGGTGCGGACGTCCTCCAAGTCCTGGACCTGGTCGGCGAGGGAGCGCGTGGGGGTATCGCGCAGCAGGGCGGCGATGATGCGCAGGGCCAGGGGGAGGTGGCCGCACAGAGCGGCCAGGCGCTGGGCGTCCTCGCGCTGGGTTGCGACGCGGTCGTCATCGGCGCGGTCGGCGCGCAGGGCGCGTTCCAGCAGATCGAGCGCGTGGCAGGGTTCGAGGGCGTCGAGGGTGACGCGGCGGACGTCGGGCAGCGCAGACAGGGTCTGGCGGGAGGTGACCAGAGCGCGGTGCGGGGAGGGGGGCAGCAAGGGTGCCACCTGGTCGGCGGTGCGGGCGTTGTCCAGCACCACCAGCAGCGGGCGGCCCTTGCCGGCCAGGTCGTTGACGAGGATCCGCCAGGCATCCAGCTTCTCCTGCGCACCGGCAGGCAGGTCCTTGGCCTTCACACCCAGCGCGCGCAGGAACCGGTCGGCCACGGCCGCCGGGCCGACTTCGGGGTCCGTGCTGTACCCCCGCAGGTCCGCGAAGAGAACGCCGCCGGGGAACCATCCGCGCCGACCCGCCTGGTGCGCTGCGTGCAGGGCCAACGCGGTCTTGCCGACCCCGCCCATCCCGGCCACCGCCGACACCACCACCGCTCCCGGCTGCGGGCTCGCGTCCAACGTCTGGTCGGGCCTCAAGCAGGCCAGAACTCCCTCCAGCGGCTTGCGACGGCCGACCAGATCACGCGGACCCGCGGGGAGCATCACCGGGCCCGCACTCTCGGCCGGCGGACGCGCACCGCGCGGCCGCCCGCCGCGCGCCTCGTCCCGCTCCGCCCGCGCCGCCTTGAGGAGCAGCGACCACGAACCCTGCGGCCGCGCCACGTACGTTCCTGCCTTCGCGGCCCGGTCCTCCAGCTCGGCGACCATCATCAGGAAGTACGCCTGATTGTCGCCCCCGGGGACGGTCCGACCCGACAGCCAGTTGTCAATCGTGGCACGCCCCGGCCGCTTCGCCCCCCGGAGATTCCCCAGACTCTCCAGCGTCGGCCGGCCGGCCGCCTCGTGTAACGCCTTCAACTCCGCCCAGAACCGGTCCGCGGCACCTGCCATCACGCTCTCCCCCGGCCATATGGCTTCCCAGGAAAAAGCACCGCTGGAAAACCCGTACTCCCCGGCTGACCAGGCTAGCCGCCCCCCACCCCACCGCACCCCCTTCGCCGGAAACCCCTTGGACGCGAGCTGATGGCATCACCGCTGGGAACACCCCGGCGGCCGGAACCGTCCTCGAAAGGAGCACCATGACCACCACCCCGCCCCCCGCCGACCGCCCCAGCCGCCTGGCCCTGCTCGTTCGCCTCGCCGCAGGCGCCCTCTCCGGCGCCGCCCACGCCTTCGTCGCCTGGCTCCTCAAGGACAAGTGACGCCACCAGTCCGGCGCAGACCAACGCGGGCACGGCACCAGACACCGCATCGCGCCCGCAAGGGCATCGAGTAGCTACGCGGCAGCGAGCCCGGAGGTCCTGCGATGCGCGGGCTTCACCCGACCGAGAAGGGCCCCAGGGGCCGCGGCATCTGTTGCGCTGGGTGCTGCGGTAGATGGTGCGCGAGCCCTCGCCGCGTCCTGAAATCCGTGCAGGTCACCACCACGTAGGGGGGTGGTGGCCGGGACGCACATCCCCGTTGCGGCCGCTTTCCCCGTTTCCTGGCTGGACTTGCGGGTGTGCTGTCGGCGGCGGACCTGGTGGATTGAGTACGTGTACTCATGTCGGAGGCGGTCGGCGGCCTGCAATGTACGTGCATGAGATCAAGATGCCTTCCCAAGTCCACGCGGGTGAAGTCCGTGCTGGCGGCCACCCTTGGCTGTGTCGTCCTGTGCGGGTTCGGCGCCCAGAACGCCGCTGCCGCCACCGACAGCGATGCGGAGGCGCGGTTCGTCCAGTTGACGACCGGCATCACGGACTACTGCACCCCGGTGCCGCCCGGCGGCGGTGGCGTCGTCGATGACGTGTCCGAGCCCTCGTCCGAGTCCGAGGGCATCGACTCCACCCAGCCCGTTCCGGTCGAGGAGGTGCCGTTGACCGCTGTCGAGCAGTGCGCCGGCGAAGTGCACGCGGAGCGCATCAACGACGCGTTCTGGCAGGCCGGCGCGAACGGCAGCTACGAGGCGCTGCACGCCAAGCTGACGGAACTGGACTACCCGGCGTCGCGGATCCACCGGATGACGGACTCCGGAGGCTCCCCTCGGGCACGCATCGACCTGCGCCAGTGGGACGGCGACCACCTCGCTCTCCAAGTCACCGGCACCTACCTCGGGGTGATGGTCGAGGCGTTCGGGGCGCCGGAGGGTGTGAGCGTGACCGAGGTGCGGCTGAAGCCACAGCTGGACGAGCCGATGTTCTGACGTCGGCGAGGCACTTCTGCCGGGGCGACGCCGATCGCCCCGGTCGCCCCGGCGGGTCACTCCATGTTCTGGCGCACCCGAGGGCGGGGCGGCGCCGCGGCCAGGTCGCCGGCCTGCGCCGCAGCGACTGCCCGTGCTGCCCGAGTTCCGTGCGCTGGGCTGCGACCACAAGGCAAGGTGCTTCCAGGCGATGGCCTCGAGCGTGCGGTGATGGTCGGCCCATCGCCGCCCACGGGTGCCGTCCCCCCTGCCGGTCAATACAACTAAGGGCTTTCCCGTTAGCGATCTTGCTGCGCCATGATCTTGGTTGTGACTGTTGTGGTCACGGCGTCGGATCCGTCCTGGATAACCCCGTTCACCGGGCTGAGCCCGCGTACCTTCAGCAAGTTGGTGACCCAGCTGCGCCGGGAGAGCGCCGGCGAGCCGGGCCGAGGCCGGCCCTGGAAGCTGCCGCTTGCCGACCGGGTGCTGCTCGTTGCTGCGTACTGGCGAACGAACCTGACGCTGCGGCAGCTGGCCCCATTGTTCGGGGTGTCGAAGTCGGCAGCCAATCGAGTGATCGACCATGTCGGACCGCAGCTCGCGCTGCAACCGCGCAAGCGGTTCACGAAGGGCACCGTGCTCATCGTGGACGGCACCCTGGTGCCCACCCGTGACCACAAGGTCGCTGAGCAGTCCAAGAACTACCGCTACTCCACCAACCACCAGGTCGTCGTCGACGCAGACACCTGCCTGGTCGTCGTGGTCGGCCGACCGTTGCCGGGCAATCGCCATGACGCTCGGGCCTGGGCCGAATCCGGCGCCAGGGACGCCGTCGGCAAGACGATGACCATTGCAGACGGCGGCTACCGCGGAACGGGCCTGGTGATCCCGCACCGACGGCGCTGCAAGGACGAGGAACTACCGGCCTGGAAAGCCGCCCACAACAAGTCCCACAAGCAGGTCCGCGCCCGTGTCGAGCATGTATTCGCCCGGATGAAGACGTAAAAGCTCCTGCGCGACTGCCGCCTGCGGGGCGACGGCGTACACCACGCGATGCACGGCATCGCCCGACTGCACAACCTCGCCCTCACCGGATAGCCCCACCGCGCAGGGCGATCGAGGGCGGGGCTGCCTTAATCGCATGACGTCGCACGTCAACGGTCAATGAAGTTGGCATTCCCACGGCTCGATGTCCGGCTCCCCCGGGGGCAGCTCCCCGGTGCAGTATCGGTAGAGCCAGGCTGCGGCCCTGCGCTCCGCGTGCTTCTCGTTGACCGGTTCTCCCTGCTCATCCAGTTCGAGGACGTTGGCGAAGATCGCGACGCAGATCTCCATCTGGGAGGGCGACTCACGCAACTCCTCCCAGTAGTCGACCCCCTCCAGCATTGGGTGGCCTACCGACCCCCGGGCGAGCCATCCAGCGAAGCGTCGGAGGGCTCCGGAAGCACCATGACTGAGATGCGAAGGCATGCGAAGAACCTAGCCCCAGCCTTCCCAGGGCGAATCCTCGACCTCCTGTCGCAGAGGCAACGGACTCTCAGGGGGTGGCGCCGATCGTTACGGGACACCTCTTAGGCCGCGGGCGGAGAGGCGAATTCGTCCGGCAGCCGCGGCGGAGATCCCTGGGTCCACACCACGCGCAGCGACGAGGCGGAGATCCGCCAGCCGTCAGCCGTCCTGACCAGTTCGGTGTCGGCATGGCCGGCGGAGATGAAGACGCTGCCCGAGCCATCTGCCAGCACGTGGGTGCTCAGCTGGGCGCCACGGGCAGTGGCCCGGGCGCCGTCGATCTCGATGACGGTGTTGGTGCCCACATGCACGGTCCGGTCGAACAGCGCCATGGCCCGCCGGATACGGGCCAGCAGGGCATCGCGGCCATGGACGGTGCCGACGGGCATCTCCGCGGTGACGTCTTCGGTGTGGAACGCGCGAGCCCACTCCTCGTCGAACATGCCGTTGTCCAGGGAACGCAGGTAGCGGTCCAGCAGGTCGGTGATATCAGCGCGGTCGGTCAGGGCTTGCAGCTGCCGCCGCATCTCTTCGGTGTCCATGGCAACAGCCTCCTTCCTCAAGCATGCTTGAGGTCAAGGCGTCTGCCCGGAGTCCAACCGACCGAGCGTGTGGATCGATCACCACGGCCAACCCGTCACAGTCACGGCTGCCGTTGCGTCCGCAGCCTTTGGAGTTCGAGCGTGATAGCCCCTGGACAATGGGCGCGTCCGGGGTTTCAGGCAGGCCCAACACCCGACCGGACTGAGAGTCGTGCTGCGCGGGAGGCCAGGTGGCGCCGTTCCGGTGCGCTGGTGGCGCGTCGGGCGGCATCGCGGTAAGCGTCCGCCGCTGCGTCGTGCTGACCGAGCATCTCCATGAGGTGGGCCCTGGTGGCGAGCAGGCGGCGGTGGCGTGCCATGCGCTTGTCGGGTTGCAGGGTCGCGAGCAGGTCGAGTCCGGCGGCGGGACCGTGCACCATGGCGACGGCGACCACGCGGTTGAGCCGTCCCCCCACCTGCCCGGCCCCCCGCAAACACCACCGCCTGGATCGACCGCATCGACCCAACGACTCGCCCCAGCGACTCGCCACCCGCCCGCCCCGCCACCGCTGCTGCAGCACCGGCCGCAGCCCCGCCGCGACGAGATCACCGCATACCTGAAACGGAACACCACGAAAGGGCCCACCCCCGTGATCCGGCCCGCCCTGGGTGACATGCCGCGTTCCTGATGCTGCCGGTGATCCACAAGACCCCGGCCATCAAGACCTCGCTGCTGGGCCACCCCCACTTCCACCTGCCCTTCACGCCCACCAGCTCGTCTTGGCTCAGCCCGGTGGAACGCTGGTTCGCGGAACTGCCCAACAAGCGGATACGGCGAGGCGCCCACCAGTCCGTCCAGGTCCTGGAGGAGGACTTCCGTGCCCGGATCGCCGCACGGAACACCGATCCGAAGCCCTACGTATGGAGGAAGACCGCAGACGAGATCCTCGAACGCCTCGCCAGTTGTCGGGACGGAATCCCGGACTCAGAGAACTAGGTCGTTTCTGATGGCTCTTGCTGGGCTGGGTGGATCTCGTAGTTGGCCGGGCAGGACGCCCGTATGGTGCGGCGACACGAACTCACGGACG
>NZ_JBIBVX010000024.1:41446-114890 GCF_043080745.1 Streptomyces sp. NPDC014995 | reverse complement strand
ACTGGGCAAGTAGGCACGTGGGGCCGGCTCTGTCTTAAGAGGTCAGGCCTCAGGAGCGGCTACGGATCACCACATGCCGACCCGCCCAAGACGCTTGGCCATCATGAACGGCTCAACGTCTTACCGCACCATTAGGAGCGCAGGCCCGGCCGGGGGCCGGGCCGCGCGCGGGGAGCGGAGCGAGCCGCCTTGAACCAGTAGAGAAAGTTTGAATCATGCTTTGGGTGCTGTTGATCATCTAGGCCCGCGGGCTCGGTGCTGGCTTCCTCGTGGTGTAGAACCCTGGTCATGGGGAGTGAGCGGCAGGAGCGGATGAAGGCGCTTGGGGCGCGTCTTCGAGGGCTTCGGGCGGAGGCCGGTCTGACGGGTGCCGTGTTGGCTCAGCGGGCTGGGGTGGGACAGCCGACTGTCTCCAAGGTTGAGAACGGGCGGATGGTGCCCAGTGCCGACGTCTTGCGTCGGCTGTCGCGTGCCCTCGACCTCGACGAGTCGACCGCTCGTGAGATGCGTGACCTTCTGGACGCCGTGGAAGCCGCACCGGACATCGCCGAGGCGTCTGCCGACGAGACACTGGCCGGGACGACTGTCGATGAAGCTGTGCGGTCAGCTCGACTCGTCCGCTCCTTTCAATGCGTCGTCCTGCCGGCCATGCTCCAGAGCGCGGAGTACGCCCGTCATGTCTTCGAGAGCGCGCCCAACTCCACCCCTGAGGCCGTCGGTCGTGCTGTCGCTGCCCGCGTGGAGCGGCAGAGCGTTCTGTACGAGCCGGGGCGAGAGTCGGCGTTCGTGCTGACGGAGGCCGTTTTGCGAACCTGGCCGGGAAGCCCGGCGCTGATGCTCGCCCAACTCGACCGGCTGTTGGCCGTGGACAGTCTGACCTCCGTGCGGATCGGGGTCATCCCCTGGCGTCGCGCGGTGCCGGTCATGCCTCGTCATGGGTTCACCTTGTGCGACCGGCGTGCCGTCGTTGTCGAGACCTTCCGAGGTGAGCGGGTCGTGGACGACTCCGCCGAAGTCGCCGCACATGAGGAGACGTTCAGCCGCTTCGAAGAAGCCGCGATCTTCGGCATCGAGGCGCGGGAACTGCTGCTTCGGGTGATGCAGGAGTTCCGGGATCTGGAGGGCTCCACCACTCGGTAGAGGAATAATTCCTCAAGATGCCTGGTCCCTCAGTCATGTGCAGGAATACTCTGCTCACTGCACCGTCTAGCCCCCTAGACGAAGAGGAGTATTCCCATGCCCAAGAAGTGGTCCCGCATCTTCCCCGGCCAAGCCTGGCAAGTGGCCGAGGCTCGTCACTTCGTGGCCGCCCTGCTTGAGGACGAGGGCTCGGGCCTCGTCGAGGACGCCGTTCTGGTGGTCGGTGAGCTGGCAGCCAATGCCGTCCGGCATACGCGCAGTGGCTGGTATCGCGGTTGGTTCCTGGTGGTCGTCGGTTTCAGCGACGACCTTGTGCGGATCCAGGTGATCGACCAGGGCGGCGATGAGGAGCCCCAGGTCCGGAGCGTCTCCCGTCCGGTGGAAGAGGGCGGTCGCGGGCTCCTGCTGGTCGCGGCGTGCGCCAAGGACTGGGGTGTGAAGCACCGGCCGGGCGGACGTTGTGTCTGGGCGGACCTGGCGCGGGTGAGCGGGTGATGGCTCCCCGTGTGACGGGGGTCCGTCGCTGCGCGTCAGGCAGCGGAGGGTGAGCCCTCGGGGTGTGCCTCGCCGCAGAGCTGCGTTCTACGTGATCGGCGTTCAGTCGGGCAGGCGGCTCGCCCCCGTTTTGTCTAGGGCCCTAGACTCCTGGGTAGTCCTAGGAGGTGAGGTCATGTCGGACGAGTTGCAGCGCATCATGGCGATCGATGATCCGTACCTGCTCTTGCGGGAGGTCACGACCCGTTTGGCCGACGCGCAGCAGGAGGTGACCGAACTCGCCCGGCTCCGTCGCCGCGTCGTTCAGGACCTCCATGCGCAAGGGCTGTCGTATGCGCAGATCGCTACGAAAGCCGGCCTGAGTCGTGGACGCATCCACCAGATCCGCCACACCGGGCCGGCGCCGGAAGGTGCCTTCCTCGGGCGAGGCGCGGTCACCGTCGCCACCCCGCTCCGGCGGGACGACGAACGCGGCCGTACCGTCGTCGCCGTCGACGACGTCAGCTCGGGCAAGCGTCTGGAAGACCTGGCGCGGTCGTACGGTCTCGACGTCACCTCGGAACACGTGCCGGTGAGCGGTGAGATCGACCTCAACCGTGACGGCCTGGTCGTCGTCTGCGGCCCGCGCATGTCCCAGGAGATGTGGGACACGTACGCCCAGGATCCCGTACTGCACTGGGAGCGCGCGGAAGACGGACCCTGGACGCTCGTCGACCGGCGAACCGGCACCGTGTACCGGTCGGGTCAGGACAGCGACCCGGCCCGCCCGTACGACGTCGGCTACGTCGGCAGGCTGCTGCGTCCCGACGGCAAGGGCTCGTTGCTCGCGATCGCCGGTATCCACACACAGGGTTCCCTCGGCGTCGTCCAGCTGCTCGCCTCCGACCTGAACGCGTTGTGGGGGCAGGTGGGCGAGCATCGCTTCTCCACGCTGGTGGGCGTCGAGTACGACCCCGACACCAGCGAGCCGCGTTCCGTCGAGCTGCTCACTCCTCTCTACCGGCACGACGAGGAGGCGTCGGCGTGAGGGTCGCCCTCGGCTCACTGCCCGCCGAACCGGGCCGGGAGAACGAGGACTTCGCGGCCACCGCTCCTGGAGCGGCCGTTCTCCTCGACGGCGCCGGCACGGCTGGGGTGGATACCGGGTGTACCCATGGCGTCGCTTGGTTCTCCGCGACGCTGGGCGGAATGCTGCTGAGCACGATCACGGCGCACCCCGCTCGACCACTTGCCGACTGTCTGGCCCACTCGATCCGCGTCGTGCGGTCCCTGCATGAGGACGGGTGTGACCTGGCCTATCGGGCCAGTCCAACCAGCACGGTCGTCGCGGTCCGAGTCGATGCGGGAACTCTTCAGTACCTCGTGCTGGGTGACTCGTCGCTCCTGCTGGCGGAGAAGGACGGCACGACCACTGTCGTCACCGACCGGCGCCTGGACGTGGTCGGCAAGCGGCTGCGCGGGCCGGTCGATGGGCTGCCGACTGGTTCACCCGAGCACGCTGCCGCCCTGGCCCAGTATCGGGAGGCGCTGACGGGGCTCCGCAATCGGCCGGGTGGCTTCTGGATCGCGGGGCCCGATCCACTGGCTGCGGAGCACGCCTTCACCGGGTCCGTGCCGCTGGAGTCGCTGGCCTCCGTGACGCTGCTCAGCGACGGCGCTACACGACTCGTCGACCGCTTCGAAGTCGCCACCTGGAAGGACACGTTGGCCGTCCTCGGTGAGTCTGGGCCCGATGGGCTGATCCGCCACGTGCGGGATGCTGAGGCCGGCGACCCTGAGGGTCGGCGCTGGCCGCGCGGCAAGGCCCAGGATGACGCCACCGCCGTGCACTGGGTTCTGCCGTAGCCTCCAGCGCGTGACGGTCTATCTGCTGTGGCACATCGGGCACCAGAACGAAGCCGGTGTCGGCGGTGCCACCCTGCATGTCGACGGGGCGACGGTTTACGTCGACGAGCAGGACGGCGACGACGTCAAGCTGCTCGGCGTCTACTCCACCCAGGACAGGGCCGAGGAGCGCATGCACCGAGCGCGGGTCCTTCCTGGCTTCTCCGACGAGCCGGACTGCTTCGTCATAGACGCGCACCAGCTTGATGAGGATGAGTGGACCGAGGGGTTCGTGCGCGTTTCCCCTGAACGGTAGGCAGCGGCGACCTGCTCTCCGGGGGTGGGTCGCCTCGACCTGCTCCGCTCCGGTGACTGTCCTGGCTCGCTGCGGGAGTAGTTCGTATACCCCCCTAGACAGTTGACGGTGCGTCGGTTTACGGTAGTCGTCAACCCCCCTAGACAGTTAGGGCGGGCGCCCCCTTAGCTGTCTAGGGGGGTACTCAGGCAGCGGCACCGCACAGCCGGTGCCGCCAACCCAGTGAGGTTCAGGAAATGCGAGTCATCCCCGTAGACATCTCGGCCGCCACGCTGCTCGTCACCAAGCTGCCCGAGGTGAAGGTGAAGGACCGTCAGACCGGTGAGGTTGCCGTGGACTCGGTGACCAACCAGCGGCTCATGGTGCTGGAGCTGGTGTTCATCGCGCAGGGCGGATCGGACATGATCAAGGTGACCGTTCCGGAGCCGGGCATCGGTGAGGGCCTGGTGATGGGCGCTCCGGTCATCCTGTCCGGCCTCGTCGCCCGGCCCTGGGAGAGCGAGTTCGGCGGCCGGATGCGTCACGGCATCGCCTACCGGGCGGACGCAGTAATGGTCAACGCCCCCTCCCCGGTCAAGGGCTGAGCGCCGTGACCGACACCTTGTGGGCACTGACGCTCTGCGTGGTGGCACTCACCGCGCTGCTGGTGCTGCGTCGTCGTATGCCGGTCGCGTTCTGGTGGCTCATCGGCTATCCGCTCGTCGCGCTGCGAGTGCTCGCCACCTACCGGGCCACGATGGACGCCTGTGGTCTGACGGTGCCGGCTTCGGCCGTCCGGCGGGCCACGGCCCGGATGATCGGGCGGGAGGCGGCGCCCGTACCGCCTCGTCGGTCGCTGCCGCTGCCGACCGGGTCCGGCCTCGTCATGCGGCTGCGGATGGCGACCGGGCAGGCGCCCGAGGACTTCATGGCCTCGGCCGACCGGCTGCGGCACGCATGGTCCGCTCACGCCGTCCACATCCGCCCGACCAAGCCGGGCCGGCTCGAACTGCGTTTGATCGGCTGGGACGTGCTCGCGGACGTACGGCGCCCTCGGCGCGGGCGGCAGAGCAGCGGTCTTCTCTCCCTACCGCTTGCGCTGCGCGATGACGGACGCTGGCACGTACGGGACTTCCGTGCCGTGCCGCACGAACTCATCCTCGGCGCCACGCAGTCCGGCAAGTCCGTCTACCTGCGCAACCTGCTGTGCGGTCTGGCCCGACAGCCGGTCGTCCTCGTCGGGATCGACTGCAAGTGGGGCGTCGAACTCGCGCCGTTCGCGCCGCGGTTGTCGGCCCTCGCCGACACTCCGGACCGGGCGAACGAACTCCTCGACGCTCTGCTGGAAGAGATGGAGGCGCGGTTCCGTCTCATCGGTCTTGCCTCCGCCGGCCCGGACACCGTCCTCACTTCGGACGTGTGGGGGCTGCCGGACAAGGTGCGGCCGGTGCCGGTCGTGGTCGTCGTCGACGAGGTGGCGGAACTCTTCCTCGCGGCGAGCCGGGACGACGAGAAGCGCCGTGATGCGATGGTCACCAAGCTCATCCGCATCGCCCAGCTCGGTCGTGCGGCCGGCATCTACCTGGAAGTGTGCGGGCAGCGTTTCGGCTCCGAACTCGGCAAGGGTGCGACCATGCTCCGTGCCCAGCTCACCGGCCGTGTCTGCCACCGGGTGAACGACGAGTCGTCGGCGAACATGGCGCTGGCCGACATTTCCCCTGAGGCGGCGCTGGCCGCCACCGCCATCCCGGCCGAACGGCCCGGCGTCGCGATCCTCGGCGACTCCTCCGGCGGCTGGTCCCGCGCCCGCTCCCCGCACCTCACCCTCGACGAGGCAGCGGCCGTATGCCGCGCAACCTCGGCCCTCGTGCCGCAGTTGCCCCGCCTCGATCCTTTCCGGCCGGTCGTCGCCGTCGAGCCCGCCGGGGTGGCCGCTCCCGCCGCCCCCGTGCCCACCGCGCGCCCGGTGATCGAGTAACTGCACCCCTTCCCACGGTCGGCGTGACCGCCTTGCGCCACGTCCCTACCCCTCCCATGCCTCGAACCCGAAGGAAACCCATGTCACGCCCCTCCATCTCCGAGGTCAGCGCACTCCTCGCCGACCTGACCGCGCTCCGCCAGAACCCGCACCGCACCTCTGCTGAGTACGCGGCGCTCATGAGCCGTAAGGCGGACCTGCTGGAGCGCATCGTGGCCCGTACACCCGGCGACGCCGACGCCGCCGAGGTGGCCCGCCTGGCCCGTGAGCGTGCCGACTCGCTCAAGTCCGCCAACTAACCGCACGGAAGGGATCGCGAGCCGATGCGTGCCCACCTCGCCCGCGTAGACGCGGTGATCATCCAAGCCGTCATTGCGGGCGCCCTGTCCTTCTCCCACCTCCACGACCTGGCGGAGGCGGCCGGACAGGGCGGCTGGAAGGCGTGGGCCTACCCGGTCAGCGTTGACCTGCTGCTGGTCGCCGCCTGGCGCCGGATGCGCGAACAACAGCGCGCCGGACACTCCGCCGGCGGCCCGCGCCTGTGGTTCCTGGTCGCCCTGGCTGCGTCGCTCGGCGCCAACGTCGCGACCGCCGGGCTCCTCGACCTGGACGACGTCCCCGCCTCCCTCCGCGTCGTGGTCGCCGGATGGCCGGCCGTCGCCTTCTTCGGCGGAACCCTGCTGGCCCACACGCCGCGCATCCCGCAGGCACCGACATCCCCGGCTGCACCGGACACGGACACCGAACCGCCCTCGGCCCCGGCTGCAGTCGACGGGCATCACCGTGACGCACTCCCGGCACCGTCCACGGACCCCGCAGCCGAGGAGGAGCCGGTCACCGCCCTGGTCTCCACTCCGGTGCCCGCTCCGGCCGTCCCCCTCCCGCCCGCCCTGGTCGACCGCGTCCAGGCCCTCGCCGAGGAACACCAAGCCGCCACCGGCCAACCCGCCGACCCCGACACCGTCCGGGCCCGGCTCGGTCTGCCTCCGTCCATGACGCCGTCCGTCGCCGCTCACCTCTGAGAAAGGACCGCCCAAGTGAACCCGCGCTTCCGCAACGTCCGCCGCATCGGTCCCGTACAGGTCGCCACGTACCTCGCCCGTGGCCGTAACCGCCACCTGGCCGCCTGCACCGCGCCGAACTGCGACTTCTCCGCCGAGTACGACAGCCGCGCCGCCGCCGAACTCGCCGCCCGCACCCACCGCTGCAAGGCCTGAGAAGGAGATCACCGCCATGGACGTCCCGCTCTGGTTCGCCGTCCTTGTCGTCGCCGTCCTCGGCATCCAGCTCGCCCGCCCGCCGTGGTGGCTGGTCGTCCTGCTCCTCCTCGGCGGCTACCTGGTCGCCAACAGCTTCCTCGCCCCCGCCGTAGCCACCCTCCTCGACTGACCAGCAGAAGGGATCACCCACGTGCTCACCCCGAAGTACCCGCCGCAGGACACCCCGCCGATTCCCACCACGCCGACTCCGACCACCTACAGCCCGGCGCCCCACATCCCGGCCCACACCCCGAGCCCGTCCGCCCCGGTCTTCAGTCGCCCGACCGTCCAGCTCACGCCGGGTAGCACGCTCACCCTGGTCGCCGGTGGCGGCGCCCTGGCCCTCGTCGTCGGCGCGGTCCTGGTCTCCATGCTCCTCGCCGTCGCGATCACCGCCGCCTCCGTGGCCGTCTGCGCGGTCGTCGTCCGCTCGCTCCTGAAGAGCGACCACCGCTGACCTCATCTGCTCCGCGGCCCCGGCTTGCCCACACTGTCTAGCCCCCTCGACAAGTCGGGCCGCCTGCCCAGAATCCCCGTCCGTCCCTTCAAGGAGGAACCCGCACATGCGCCCCCAGGCGCCGACCGGAGCCATCCGCCAACTGGCGGCCCTCGCCCAGCATGGCGACCTCAGCACCTACGCACGGCAGATCCAACGGCTCGGCGGCTGCGAGCGGCCCGTGCGGATGGAGGGCCACCGCCTGGACGTCCACGCCGCAACCGGCGAAATCGTCCGTGAGGTCGTCGACCGCGACCTCCCCGCCGGGCAGCTCCTCATCCGCTGCAACAACCGCCGCGCGACCCGGTGTGCAGCCTGCGCCGAGGTCTACCGCAAGGACACCTTCCACCTCGTCACGGCCGGCCTGAGCGGCGGCAAGGGCATCAGCCCGGCGGTCACCCAACATCCCCGAGTCTTCGCCACCTTCACCGCGCCGTCGTTCGGCCCGGTGCACAACCGGCCCGGCGGCGGTCGATGCCGCTGCGGGCGGCTCCACTCAGACGACGATCCTGCCCTCGGCACCCCTCTGGATCCGGAGCGCTACGACTACCGCGCGGCGGTCCTGTGGAACGCCCACGCAGGCGCCCTCTGGGCCCGCTTCACCACCTACCTGCGCCAGCAGCTCGCCTCCCGCGCGGGCATCGGCCGTTCCGCGCTGCGCCACTGCCTCAAGGTCTCGTACGCCAAAGTCGCCGAGTACCAGCGGCGCGGCGCCGTCCACTTCCACGCCGTGATCCGTCTCGACGGCCCGGACGGAGCCGAGGACACCCCACCCGCCTGGGCCACCACCGACCTCCTCACCGACGCGATCCGCTCGGCGGCCCGTCTCGCCGAGGCCCCCGGGCCGCTCCTCGACGGCCGCGCCTACACCTTCCGCTTCGGCGAACAGCTCGACATCCGCCCGATCCGCTCGGCCGACTTCACCGGCACCACCGACCTGACCAGCCGGGCCGTCGCCGCGTACATCGCCAAGTACGCCACCAAAGGCGCCGAAAGCGCGACCGGCACCCTCGACCGCCCCATCCGCAACCCGATCACCGACCTGATCGGCGCCGAAGTCACCGACCACGCCCGGCAGATGATCCTCACCTGCTGGCACCTGGGAGCCCTGCCCGAACTCGAAGACCTGCGCCTGCGCAAGTGGGCCCACATGCTCGGCTTCCGCGGCCACTTCTCCACCAAGTCCCGCGCCTACTCCGTCACCCTCGGCGCCCTCCGCCAGGAACGCGCCGACCACAACGAAGCACTCACCCGCGAACGCGCGGCCGCAGCGGGCCACCCGCTGCCCGACCCGGACACCGTCCTCGTCCTCTCCCACTGGCGCTTCGCCGGCACCGGCCTGACCACCGCAGAAACCTGGCTCGCCGCCTCACGACGGCCCGACGCCCCCGACACGGAAGGAGACTCGGAATGGACCGCCGACGAGACGAACTGATGACTGTCCCGCAGATCCTCGCCGAGCTGGGCGGGGTCTCCCGCCGCACCTTCTACCGCTGGCGCGAGCTGGGCCAGGGACCCGCCGCCTTCAAGCTGCCCAATGGGGAGCTCCGGGTATGGCGGAGTGACTTCACCACGTGGCTGCGACAGCTGGAGGCGGCGGCGTGAAGTCTCTCGACGTGAAGGTCTGGGGCGTCCGTAAGCGGGACACCAAAACGCCCTCGTACGGTGTCCGCTGGTCCGTGGCAGGCAATGTCTTCTCGGAGTCCTTCCGCACCAAGGCGCTCGCCGACCACTACCGCACGAAGCTCATGCGGGCGATGCGCGACGGCGAGGAGTTCGACGCCGAGTCGGGGCTCCCGGCCTCGATGGAAGAGAAGAAGTCGGCCGTGTCGTGGTACGCCTTCGCCCTCAGGTACCTCGCCATGAAGTGGCCCCACGCTGCTCCCAACACACGGGACGGCATCAACGAATCACTTACCAGCGTGACGGTGGAACTCCTCGACGACCGCGCCGGACGTCCGTCCGATGAGGCGATCCGCAAAGCACTTCGCAACTGGGCCTTCGTCTTGCCGGGGCCTGACGATCGGGAAGTCCCGGACGACGTGCGGAACGTTCTCCACTGGGTGTCCAAAGCCTCTCGACCGCTCGCCGATCTCGCTGAGCCCGCCACGGCCCGCGCGGTTCTCGACTCACTGAAGCTCAAGCTCGACGGCACGGCAGCCGCGGCGGAAACCGTGCGGCGTAAGCGTCGCACGCTCGTCAACGCCGCGAACTATGCGGTCGACCTGGGGGAACTGCGGGAGAACCCCATCACGGCGGTCCGCTGGCAGAAACCGAAGGTGTCCAACCAGGTGGACCCGCGCGTCGTCGCCAACCCTGAGCAGGCTCGCAGCCTCTTGGCGGCCGTCTCCTATGTGGGCGGATACCGGCGTGCCCGCGGCCGTCGCCTCGTGGGCCTGTTCGCCGCCATGTACTTCGGCGGTCTCCGGCCGGCGGAAGCGGTAGGCCTCGTCGAGACGGACCTGACCCTTCCCGAACGGGGCTGGGGCTCGGCCCTGCTCCATCGGACTCGCCCGTCGGTCGGCAAGCAGTGGACCGACTCGGGGGAGACCCACGACGACCGCGGGCTGAAGAACCGACCGACCGAGGACGTGAGGCGGGTGCCGATCCCACCTCACCTCGTCGCCGTGCTCCGCGAGCACCTGGCCACCTTCGGTACGGCGGACGACGGACGGCTTTTCTTCAGCGAGAAAGGCTCGGTCGTCCCGTCCTCGACCTACTACCGCGTGTGGCAGGAAGCCCGGCTCCTCGCGCTCCCGCCGGCCGTCGCAGCCTCGCCGCTCGCGAGTCGGCCGTACGACCTCCGCCACTCGGCGCTGTCGACGTGGCTCAATGCCGGAGTAGATCCCACCGAGGTTGCCGAGCGTGCCGGCAACAGCGTTGAGGTCCTGCTGACCCGCTACGCGAAGTGCCTCGACGGCCGGCAGGACGTCGCCAACCGGCGTATCGAGGACCTGTTGCGTGAATACGAGTGATCGCACGGAACCTGGGCCTCATACTTCCGGCGTGGACATATCCGACGATGGCCAAAAGCTCGATCCTGAGTGGGTGGAGGCCGGTAACAACGTATGCGGTGTCCTGCGCGGTTGCCGGGACGCCTCTGCGGTGACCCGACACTTCGTGCGGAAGGGGTGGAGTTCGAGGTCGTCTTCCTGGCACGGCTACGAGGTCGAAAACAGTTGGTGCCGGTTGGAGGTCGAACCGATCGAGGGTCCGGACATTCTGCTGAACGGAGTCATAGACCCTCAGCGTTTTGACGAGCTCGGCGGCGTACTCCATCGCCTCGGTTTGAGCTACTCCCTGGAGCTCTACGAGGGAGACGACACCCTGGTTCGCGAGATCCAAGTGTGATGAGTGAGTTGACGTGCGAGGCCCCGGCACATTGTCCGGGGCCTCTCTCGTTCTGAGCCCTACCTGCTGCGATGCTTCGAGTTGAGAGCTGACGAGGGGGGCTCGTGGAGCTGAAGGTCACGCGCTGGAAGCGGTACGGGCATGATCGTTTGTACGCGAATCTGCCCGATGGCACTGCGGTCGGCTGGGCGGACGTGAGGACGGGGGATATCACCGTCCTGTTCGCTGAGTATCGCGACGACGTGATCGCCGTGCTGACACACCACTTACGGGACAACCCCGAGCCGGTCCTGCCACAGGGGGCACCTGAGGCTGAAACCCGCCTGATGCTGCCGCCTTTGACGCCGACCGACGACCTGTCTGCCAACCGTCCTGGTGAGTCCCTCCGCGACCTGCTCGATAAGTCCGGCGTAGGTCTGATTGAACGGGTCGTCTCACAGCTCCTGCGGCGTCCCACGGACTGGGACTCCTGGCGGAAGGGGCTGGCGGGGGAGAAGAGAGTGGGGGCCGAGTTGAACCGCTTAGCGCGCCACGGTTGGCGTGTCCTGCACTCCATCCCCCTGGCCAACAAGGTGGATGTCGATCACTTGTTGATCGGGCCCGGCGGGGTGTTCAGCATCAACACAAAGCACCACCACAAAAGGGCCGTATGGGTCGGCGACGATTCCGTGAAGGTCGACCACGGAAAGCCGGCGCCCTACGCACGCAAGAGCCGGGCGGAGGCCAAGCGAGTGGCCCGAGTGCTTGAGCACTACTGCGGCTTTCCCGTACCGGTGGAGCCGGTGCTCGTCTTCGTCGGCGTCATCGAGGTGAAGGTGGTCGCTACGCAGCTCGATGTCCGGGTGTACCAGGAGCGCCAGTTATCTGCACTCGCCCCGCTCTCAGGCGTGCTCACGGCCGACCAGGTGGAGCAGGTCTACAGCGCGGCTCGCCATCGGCAAGCTTGGAGCAAGGCCTGATTCGGTGTGCCTCCGTGAGAGGCTTCAGTTTGCCTCAGTCGCGTGTTTCATGCGTCCCAGCGAGTGGTGATGGCTTCCGCGACGCTGAAGACTTCGTCGCACTCGGCGCACTGTGCTTTGCCGAAAACGTAGGTCAACTTATGCGCGACATCGGTCTGGCCGTCTGCGAGTGCGCGACTGTGCAGTCTTTGGGCCAGCCCCTCCAGGGCTGAGATGTTTGCAGGCTGCAGCGGCATCTTCTTCGCCGTGGTCTCGTTCATGTACATGCTGTCCGTGGTTGAGAAGAAGCCGTACTCGCCGAAAGCCACGAAGTTCTCTGTGCTGCACGAGGGGCACGGGACTTCGAACTCATCGTCGTTCAGTCCGTCGAGCTGTTCACCCCAGACCTCGACCCCCTCGAAGCTGAGGAGCGCAGCCAACAGGTAGACGTAAGTAGCGGGGTCGTTGGCGAGGATGGGATCCCGAAGAGATTCCTCGGTCAGTTGCACCAGGTCCGACATCTCCGAGGCGTAGGCCACGTGAGGATCTTGCTCGTCGTATGGCCGATCAGTGCTGGCTGAGATGGCGCCGGCGAGCGTGAGTGGCATCTGTCTGTCCGCGGGTGACCACTGACGTGCCATGTCGCGCAGGGCGGGCAGGGCCGCGTAGCTCGCTGAGTAGACGGTCCCTTGATGGCACAGTCGGGACCAAAGGTCGGTCCATCCTGAGTCCTTCGGGGCCGGGCTCACTGCGTCGAGCAGGCCGGGAATGTCTTCTGCCGTGCCGTAGGCGTGGTGGAGCTGGGACCAGTCCGTCATGCCAGCGATCTAAGACGTCATCTCATTTGGATCGGTAGCCTGTCGGTCGTGGTTTCGATCGTTGAGCGGCTGGTGCCGGATGAGTTGTGGGAGCTGTTTCAGCGGGTGGTCCCGGAGGCTCCTTCGCGGCCTCAGGGCGGCGGTCGGCGTCGGCATGGTGACCGTGAGGTGCTGGCCGCGATCGTGTTCGTGGCCACGTCGGGCTGCACGTGGCAGCAACTGCCGTCCGCGTCGTTCGGGCCGTCGGGAGCGACGGCTCACCGGCGCTTTTCCGAGTGGTCGAAGGCTCGAGTGTGGGCGAAGCTCCACCGCCTGGTCCTCGATGAGCTCGGCTCCCGCGGCGATCTGGACTGGTCCCGCTGCGCGATCGACTCGGTGAACATGCGGGCCCTGAAAAGGGGGAGCTGACAGGCCCGAATCCTGTAGACCGGGGCAAGTACGGCTCGAAGGTCCACCTGATCACCGAGCGGACCGGTCTGCCCCTCTCCGTCGGAATCTCGGGGGCGAACCTGCACGACAGTCAGGCGCTGATCCCGCTAGTGAAGGGGATACCGCCGACCCGCTCCCGGCGCGGACGACGGCGGCGCAGACCGGGAAAGCTCCACGCCGACAAGGGGTACGACTACGACCACCTGCGGCGATGGTTACGCGAGCGCGGCATCAGGCCCCGCATCGCCCGCAAAGGCATCGAGTCTTCAGCTCGTCTGGGCCGCCACCGCTGGACCATCGAACGCACGATGTCCTGGCTCGCCGGATGCCGCAGGCTGCACCGTCGCTACGAGCGCAAAGCCGAGCACTTCCTGGCCTTCACCAGCATCGCCTGCATCCTCATCTGCTACCGCCGACTCACCAAATGAGATGACGTCTAAGCAGCCGGCTGCGCCGGGCCTCACGGCTGGGGCCGTGCCGGTCGCCCGGCCTTGAGGGCAAGCTAAGCCCAGGGCCAGAAAGCAGCCAGCGACCTGCGGCGATGCTCCAAGATCCCGTCCACGCCTCGTCCACAGACCTCGACATACGGCCGCTCCGGGCGGCATCCGCCTGCACATACGCGAAGACCCCGTCCTCAGCGTTCTCGCTGGTGGCGGGGTCTTTAGGCACCTGATCCAAGGTGCCCCCGGCAGGATTCGAACCTGCGCACACGGCTCCGGAGGCCGTTGCTCTATCCCCTGAGCTACGGGGGCGTGTCGGGTGGAGCTTCTTGCTCGCGGCGACGGGTAGAACACTACCAGCTCGCTCGGGGTGTTCATGAACGGGTTTCTGTGGGGCCGGCGGCGGTGCTGGTCGCCCGCACGGGGTGGAAGTGGGGAAAACCCGGACGCGGTGGCCGGTGCGGACCTACTCTCGAGTTGTGCCAGGCGCTTCGGGCCGGGTGCTTGTTGTGGACGACAACAAGGTCATCCGGCAGCTGATCAGGGTCAACCTCGAGCTGGAGGGCCTCGAGGTCGTGACCGCGTCCGATGGTGCCGAGTGTCTGGATGTCATTCATCAGGTGCGGCCCGATCTTGTGACCCTCGATGTCGTCATGCCCCGGCTGGACGGGCTGCGAACGGCCGCGCGACTGCGTGCCGACCCGCTCACCCGCGACCTTCCCCTCGCGATCATCAGCGCCTGTACCCAGTACGAGGTCGAGGCCGGCCTCGAAGTCGGCGTCGACGCCTTTCTCCCCAAGCCCTTCGAGCCTGCCGACCTCGTGAGCCTCGTGCGGAAGCTGATGGAAGGGAAACGGGGGGAGGGGGTTGGCGACGGGGGAGTAGATGGCAGGGTCGGAGATGACAGGACCGCGGGTGACGCCGGCCATGCGCAAGGCACACTCGGCGTCGGCTTCGGGTCAGCACTCGGCACCGGAGAGGGTGTCGGGGCAGGTACAGGTAACGGGCCAGTGGCCGAGTAGCGGCAGGGGGAGGTACGGGGGTAGGGACAGGATCAGGGGCAGTGCTGAGTACGACAGTCGGCACTCGGCTGTGGCAGGACCGGCCCCCCACGTCCTCGCGCCCGTGCGCACCCCGTTACCTCACTCACCTGCTTCCTCGCCCACCGCGCCGGCTCTGCCTGCTCACCCACCGCGCCTGCTCTGCCGCTCGCACCCCGCCCCCCCACCCCGCCACACCCAGCCCACCGCCACCCCCACTCCCACCCCACCCGCAACCCCACCCCACCCGCAACCCCACCGCACCGAACCCACCGCCCCCACCCCACCCGTCCACATCCCGGACCCTCCCAAACCGCGTCGCCTACCCACCCCCCTCCTCCCCTACCCTTGTCCCGTGACCCCCGTCGAGCTTTCGCGCACCGTGGTGCATGCGGTACGTCGTGCTGTCGACGCCGGGGAGCTGAGTGTGGCCGTGCCTTCGCGGGCGGTCATCGTGCCGCCGGGGCCCGGTGGATGTGGCGACTACGCCACCAACATCGCCCTGCAGCTGGCCCGTCCCGCGGGCCGGCCCCCGCTGCGCGTCGCCGAGGTGCTGCAACCGCATCTCGCCCGCGCGGTCGGTGTGACGGGTGTCGAGATCACCGGGCCCGGGTTTCTCAACATCAGCCTCGACCGCGGCGCCACCTCCGTCGCCCTCGTCGAGCGGATCCTGCGGGAAGGCCCCCGCTACGGGCACGGGACCACTCTCGCCGGGCAGGTCGTCGAGCTGCGCGTGCCCTACGACGTCCGCGCCGAGGTGCTCGCCGACGCGCTGGCGCGGATCGTCGGCTCGCAGGGCGGGCGCGTCGAGGTCGAACACCGTGAGCCCGTCAATCTGCGGCCGGTCCCGGCGCCGGAGGACCCTGCTCCGCTCGGGCTCGACGCCGCCCGGTGGGCGTTGCTGCACCCCGCCCCCCACGACCGGCCCCGCATCACCGCCGACCACCTGGTCCAGCGGGAGGGCAACCCCCTCTTCCGTGTCCGTTACGCCCACGCCCGCACCCGCGCCGTCAGCCGTAACGCCGCCGACCTGGGATTCAGCGCCGAGCCCGGCGTCGTGGACGGGCCAAGGACCCCGGACGCCGTGTCGGCGCTCGTCACCCTCCTCGCCGACCACCCCCGCATCCTCGGCACGGTCGCCGCGGTCCCGCAGCCGGAGGGCACCGCCGCCCCCTCCCGCCTCACCCGGCACCTCGTCGCCCTCGCCGACGCCACCCTCGTCCTGCTTCCCACCGTCCTGCCCCTCGGCGAGGAGAAACCCTCGGCCGCCCACCGCGCCCGGCTCGCCCTCGCCGAAGCCGCCGGGACGGTGCTGGCCGGCGGCCTGAACCTGCTCGGCATCGACGCACCCGATCACCTCTGAAAGAGCACGCCCAGATGAGCCGTTCCGCACACCCCGCCGGGCCCCGCCACGCCGACGTCCTTCCCGAGGGCCACTACTCCGCCCCGCCCGCCGACCTCAACGCCCTCGACCCCAAGGTGTGGGCGCACACCGTCAGCCGGGGTCCGGACGGGGTCGTCACCGTCGGCGGGATCGACGTGAAGACCCTCGCCGAACAGCACGGCACCCCCGCCTACGTCCTCGATGAGGCCGACTTCCGGGCACGGGCCCGCGCCTGGCGTACCGCCTTCGGTGCCGACGCCGACGTCTTCTACGCCGGCAAGGCGTTCCTCTCCCGTGCCGTCGTCCGCTGGCTGCACGAGGAAGGGCTCAACCTCGACGTCTGCTCCGGCGGCGAGCTCGCCACCGCGCTCTCCGCCGGCATGCCCGCCGACCGCATCGCCTTCCACGGCAACAACAAGTCCATGGAGGAGATCGACAGGGCCATCCGGGCCGGGGTCGGCCGGATCGTCCTCGACTCCTTCCAGGAGATCGTCCGCGTCGCCCACATCGCGCAGTCCCTCGGGAAGCGGCAGCGCGTGCAGATCCGCATCACCGTCGGTGTGGAAGCCCACACCCACGAGTTCATCGCCACCGCCCACGAGGACCAGAAGTTCGGGATTCCGCTGGCCGGCGGGCAGGCCGCCGAGGCCGTGCGGCGGGCGCTGCAGCTGGACGGGCTCGAGCTGATCGGCATCCACAGCCACATCGGCTCGCAGATCTTCGACATGTCCGGCTTCGAGGTCGCCGCCCATCGGGTCGTGGGACTCCTCAAGGACATCCGCGACGAGCACGGGGTCGAGCTGCCCGAGATCGACCTCGGCGGCGGGCTCGGGATCGCCTACACGAGTGACGACGACCCGCGCGAGCCCCACGAGATCGCCAAGGCGCTCACCGAGATCGTCACGCGGGAGTGCGAGGCCGCCCGGCTGCGCACCCCCCGGATCTCCGTCGAGCCCGGGCGGGCCATCGTCGGGCCGACCGCCTTCACCCTGTACGAGGTCGGCACCATCAAGCCCCTCGACGGGCTGCGTACGTACGTCTCCGTCGACGGCGGTATGTCGGACAACATCCGTACCGCGCTGTACGACGCCGAGTACAGCGTCGCCCTCGTCTCCCGCACCTCCGACGCCGAGCCGATGGCGGCCCGTGTGGTCGGCAAGCACTGTGAGAGCGGTGACATCGTCGTGAAGGACGCCTTCCTTCCCTCCGACCTGGCACCGGGTGACCTGATCGCCGTACCGGCCACCGGCGCGTACTGCCGGTCGATGGCCAGCAACTACAACCACGTCCTGCGTCCGCCCGTCGTCGCCGTGCGCGACGGCGAGGCCCGGGTCATCGTGCGGCGCGAGACGGAGGAGGACCTTCTGCGGCTCGATGTCGGGTGAGGGGACGACGGGGGCGGGAACCCCGCCGGGCCCGGGACTCGGCTCCGGGAAACGGTCAGAAAGCCCGGGAGCCGGCGGGGACTCCGGGAAATCTCCGGGGACTGCCGGGAAATCTCCGGGGACTCCGGGAAACTCGCAGGGGTCCGCGGGAACCCGGGAAACCCCGGGAAAAGCAGGCGGAAGATCTCCTGTTCGGGGCCCTTGCGAAAATGAAATAGACGTCTCACGATCCGGACCAGGGATAGAAACTCCGGTTCGGTGGGTGAGACTGGTCCAACCTAGACGGTATGAGGAAACGAGGTCGGATGATGCGTACGCGTCCGCTGAAGGTGGCGCTGCTGGGCTGTGGAGTGGTCGGCTCAGAGGTGGCGCGCATCATGACGACGCACGCCGACGACCTCGCGGCCAGGATCGGGGCCCCCGTCGAGCTGGCAGGTGTCGCGGTGCGGCGGCCCTCCAAGGTCCGTGAGGGCATCGACCCCGCGCTCGTCACCACCGACGCCACCGCCCTCGTCAAACGCGGCGACATCGACGTCGTGGTCGAGGTCATCGGCGGTATCGAGCCCGCCCGCACCCTCATCACCACCGCCTTCGAGTACGGCGCCTCCGTCGTCTCCGCCAACAAGGCGCTGCTCGCCCAGGACGGCGCCGCCCTGCACGCCGCCGCCGACGAGCACGGCGAGGACCTCTACTACGAGGCCGCCGTCGCCGGCGCCATCCCGCTGATCCGGCCGCTGCGCGAGTCCCTCGCCGGCGACAAGATCAACCGGGTGATGGGGATCGTCAACGGGACGACCAACTTCATCCTCGACAAGATGGACTCCACCGGCGCCGGGTACCAGGAGGCCCTCGACGAGGCCACCGCCCTGGGATACGCGGAGGCCGACCCCACCGCCGACGTCGAGGGCTTCGACGCCGCCGCCAAGGCCGCCATCCTCGCCGGAATCGCCTTCCACACGCGCGTGCGCCTCGACGACGTCTACCGCGAGGGCATGACCGAGGTCACCGCGGCCGACTTCGCCTCCGCCAAGGAGATGGGCTGCACCATCAAACTGCTCGCCATCTGCGAGCGGGCGGCGGACGGAGGCTCGGTCACCGCGCGCGTGCACCCCGCCATGATTCCGCTGACCCACCCGCTCGCCTCCGTGCGCGGCGCGTACAACGCCGTGTTCGTGGAGTCGGACGCGTCGGGGCAGCTGATGTTCTACGGTCCCGGCGCCGGCGGTGCTCCCACCGCCTCCGCCGTCCTCGGCGACCTCGTCGCCGTGTGCCGTAACCGGCTCAGCGGGGCGACGGGGCCCGGCGAGTCGGCGTACGCCGCCCTGCCCGTGTCGCCGATGGGTGACGTGGTCACCCGCTACCACATCAGCCTCGACGTCGCGGACAAACCGGGTGTTCTCGCCCAGGTCGCGACCGTGTTCGCCGAGCACGGCGTGTCGATCGATACGGTTCGCCAGCAGGGCAAGGACGGCGAGGCCTCCCTCGTCGTCGTCACCCACCGCGCGTCCGACGCCTCGCTGAGCGGGACCGTCGAGGCGCTGCGCAAGCTCGACACCGTGCGGGGTGTCGCCAGCATCATGCGGGTTGAAGGAGAGTAACCAGTAATGACCCACCAGTGGCGCGGAATCATCGAGGAGTACCGGGACCGGCTGCCGGTATCCGACAGCACGCCCGTCGTGACGCTCCGCGAGGGCGGCACGCCCCTCGTGCCCGCGCAGGTGCTCTCCGAGCGCACCGGCTGCGAGGTCCACCTCAAGGTCGAGGGCGCCAACCCCACCGGGTCCTTCAAGGACCGCGGCATGACCATGGCCATCACGCGGGCCAAGGAGGAGGGCGCGAAGGCGGTCATCTGCGCCTCCACGGGCAACACGTCCGCCTCCGCCGCCGCGTACGCCGTGCGCGCGGGCATGGTGTCGGCCGTTCTCGTCCCGCAGGGCAAGATCGCGCTCGGCAAGATGGGGCAGGCCCTCGTCCACGGCGCGAAGATCCTCCAGGTCGACGGCAACTTCGACGACTGCCTCACCCTGGCCCGCGCCCTGAGCGACAACTACCCCGTGGCCCTGGTCAATTCGGTCAACCCGGTGCGTATCGAAGGCCAGAAGACGGCCGCGTTCGAGATCGTGGACATGCTCGGGGACGCCCCCGACATCCACGTCCTGCCGGTCGGCAACGCGGGCAACATCACCGCGTACTGGAAGGGGTACACCGAGTACGCCGCCGACGGTGTCGCCGCGAAGACCCCCCGGATGTGGGGCTTCCAGGCGTCCGGCAGTGCACCGATCGTGCGCGGCGAGGTGGTCAAGGACCCGTCGACCATCGCCACCGCCATCCGTATCGGCAACCCCGCCTCCTGGCAGTACGCGCTGGCGGCGCGGGACGAGTCCGGCGGTCTCATCGACGAGGTGACGGACCGTGAGATCCTGCGCGCCTACCGGCTGTTGGCCGCGCAGGAGGGTGTGTTCGTGGAGCCCGCGTCCGCCGCGTCCGTGGCCGGTCTGCTCAAGGCCGCCGAGCAGGGCAAGGTCGACCCGGGGCAGACGATCGTGTGCACCGTCACCGGCAACGGGCTGAAGGACCCCGACTGGGCCGTCGCCGGTGCTCCGCAGCCGGTCACCGTCCCCGTCGACGCGGTGACCGCGGCCGCGCGTCTCGGCCTCGCCTGACGAAGGCCGCCGGGCCGGCCGGGCTCGGTCGGCCCGGGCCGGGCCCCGCGGGTTCCGGCAGGTCCCGGGCAGGGGTAACCCGCTCAGGGGTGCACGGGGGGCTTACGACACGCATCGTGCGCCTCCTGTGCGCCCTATGTCGTCACAGAACCTTCCTTCGATAGGCTGTACCGAACCCGCCTACCGCATATGCCTCCGCATATCGCGCGGCCGGCAACGGGGCCGCGCCGTCTTCAGCGGCCCGTGGGTCTTCGTACGTCATCGAATGTCATTCGACCATCACGCAGCTCAAGGAGAGTCAACGAGCGATGGCCGGTCCAGCGTTCCGCGCCGCCGCCGTCCGGGTGCGCGTCCCCGCCACCAGCGCCAACCTCGGTCCGGGCTTCGACGCCCTGGGCCTCGCGCTGGGGCTGTACGACGACGTCGTCGTCCGGGTGGCCGACTCCGGGCTGCACATCGACATCGCGGGTGAGGGCAGCGAGACGCTGCCACGTGACGAGAAGCACCTCCTCGTCCGCTCCCTGCGCACCGCCTTCGACGTCCTGGGCGGCCAGCCGCGCGGCCTGGAGATCGTCTGCGCCAACCGCATCCCGCACGGCCGCGGCCTCGGCTCCTCCTCCGCCGCCATCTGCGCCGGCATCGTCGCCGCCCGCGCCGTGACCATAGGCGGCGAGAGCAAGCTCGACGACGTCGGCCTGCTCGAGCTCGCCACCGAGATCGAGGGCCACCCCGACAACGTCGCGGCCTGTCTGCTCGGCGGCTTCACCCTCTCCTGGATGGAGGCGGGCGCCGCGCGGGCGATCAGAATGGAGCCCTCCGATTCCATCGTTCCGGTGGTTTTCGTGCCCGGAAAGCCGGTACTGACCGAGACCGCGCGCGGTCTGCTCCCGCGCACCGTGCCGCACGTCGACGCCGCCACCAACGCGGGCCGTGCCGCCCTGCTCGTCGAGGCCCTGACCAGGCGCCCCGAGCTGCTGCTGCCCGCCACCGAGGACCGCCTCCACCAGGAGTACCGGGCGCCGGCCATGCCGGAGAGCGCGGCACTGGTGGAGCGGCTGCGCGCCGACGGCATCCCCGCGGTGATCTCCGGCGCCGGACCCACCGTGATGGCGCTGGCCGACGCGGACACGGCCGACAAGGTCGAGGCCCTGGCCGGTACGGACTGGGCCGCGAACCGGCTGGCCCTGGACCTGCGGGGAGCGAGCGTGCTGCCGCTCGCACCCTCCGGCGACATCTGAAAAGCGTGACGGTTGCCGGATTTCGAGAGGGGGAATGTTTGTTGGATCCGGTAGTGTTAACCTCAAGTCTGCACCCGACCTCACCATGGCGAGGTGCTTCATGTCCCCCTCCGGGACAGACATTCTTCCGGGAGCTCCCCAAGCCGCACTGCGTTCCGTACGTCGTACCTGGGCAGTACGCCGTGCAGCGACGCTGAGCGGTCTGCAGGGCACGCTCCGGAATCGGTGCGACCACGCCACGTGACACTGGGTGCCACGGCTCGTCGAGGAAGCGCCATCACCAGAAATCTCTTCCGCCGCTTTGGCGGACCACCGCCCCGGCTTCGCCACAGCAAGGACCGAAGTCGGACAGCACAACCGGTCGCCGAGCCAGACAGGCCGACGTCCGCTCCAGGGAAGGACCCTTCGTGAGCGACACCACCGATCTGATGGGCGCACGTGTCGAGGAGACCGCTGCCGCGCCCGCCACGGACGCCTCCGCGCCTGCCACCGGTGCCGGCTCCCGGCGGCGCCGCGGTACCGGCCTCGAGGGCATGGTGCTGGCCGAGCTGCAGCAGGTCGCATCCGGCCTCGGCATCAGGGGCACCGCGCGCATGCGCAAGAGCCAGCTGATCGAGGTCATCAAGGAGGCGCAGGCCGGCGGTGGCGCCGCCCCGGCGAAGGCCGAGGCCGCCACCGAGACCAAGCCGAAGCGCCGCGCCACCTCCAAGGCGCGTACGGGCGAGGCCGCCGCCGAGAAGAAGGCGGACGCGGCCCCCGCGGAGGCCCCCGCCGAGAAGGCCGTGGCCCAGCAGCAGATCGAGATCCCCGGCCAGCCGGCTGGGGGGAACGACGCCCCCACCGAGCGCCGCCGTCGCCGCGCCACCGCCGACGCGGGCAGCCCCGAGACCGTCACGGCCGAGGCGAAGAGCGCCCCCAAGGCCGAGACCCCGGCTCCCGCGCAGACCGAGCAGCCGCAGGGCGACGCCAAGGCCGACGCCGACGGTGGCGAGGGCCGCCGCCGCGACCGCCGTGAGCGCGGCCGTGACCGCGACCGCCGCGGCAAGGGCGACGACCAGCAGGGCCAGGGCGGCCAGCGCCAGCAGCAGAACCAGCAGCAGGGCGGCGGCCGCCAGGACCGCAACGCCGGTCCGCAGGACGACGACGACTTCGAGGGCGGCCGCCGTGGCCGTCGCGGCCGCTACCGGGACCGCCGAGGTCGCCGTGGCCGCGACGAGATGGGCGCCCCCGAGCCGCAGATCACCGAGGACGACGTCCTGATCCCCGTCGCGGGCATCCTGGACATCCTCGACAACTACGCCTTCATCCGTACCTCGGGCTACCTGCCGGGGCCGAACGACGTGTACGTCTCCCTCGCCCAGGTCCGCAAGAACGGCCTGCGCAAGGGTGACCACATCACCGGTGCCGTGCGTCAGCCCAAGGAAGGCGAGCGGCGCGAGAAGTTCAACGCGCTGGTGCGCCTGGACTCCGTCAACGGCATGGCGCCCGAACACGGCCGTGGCCGCCCGGAGTTCAACAAGCTCACCCCGCTGTACCCGCAGGACCGCCTCCGCCTGGAGACGGACCCCGGCGTCCTCACCACCCGGATCATCGACCTCGTGTCGCCGATCGGTAAGGGCCAGCGCGGTCTGATCGTGGCCCCGCCGAAGACCGGCAAGACCATGATCATGCAGGCGATCGCCAACGCGATCACCCACAACAACCCCGAGTGCCACCTGATGGTCGTCCTCGTCGACGAGCGTCCGGAAGAGGTCACCGACATGCAGCGGTCGGTGAAGGGCGAGGTCATCTCCTCGACCTTCGACCGCCCGGCCGAGGACCACACGACGGTCGCCGAACTCGCCATCGAGCGCGCCAAGCGCCTGGTGGAGCTGGGCCACGACGTGGTCGTGCTGCTCGACTCGATCACGCGTCTGGGCCGTGCGTACAACCTGGCCGCGCCCGCCTCCGGCCGCATCCTGTCCGGTGGTGTCGACTCGACCGCGCTGTACCCGCCGAAGCGCTTCTTCGGTGCGGCGCGCAACATCGAGGACGGTGGCTCGCTCACCATCCTGGCGACGGCCCTCGTCGACACCGGCTCCCGCATGGACGAGGTGATCTTCGAGGAGTTCAAGGGCACCGGCAACATGGAGCTCAAGCTCGACCGGAAGCTCGCCGACAAGCGCATCTTCCCGGCGGTGGACGTGGACGCGTCCGGCACCCGTAAGGAAGAGATCCTGCTCGGCGCCGAGGAGCTCAACATCGTCTGGAAGCTGCGGAGGGTGCTGCACGCGCTCGACCAGCAGCAGGCGATCGAGCTGCTGCTCGACAAGATGAAGCAGACGAAGTCGAACATCGAGTTCCTGATGCAGATCCAGAAGACGACCCCGACGCCCGGCAACGGCGACTGACGGCAGTCTTCCGAAAGGGCCGCCCCTTCGTGGGGCGGCCCTTTCCGCTGTTCACGGGCGAGGTGCGATCTCGCCCTCCGCTCGGCTTCTCGACCGCGCACTGTCACGAACACCACATCCCGAGGGGGGGACTTGAGTGGGTACACCCACGTCCGGGGGCAGCCGCCACAGACGCCGCGTACGGATCGCGCTGCCCGTCGCCGCGGCCGGTATGGCCGCAGCCGTCGCCGGCGCGCTGTTCATGTCGTCCGCGCAGGCGTCCGAGGCGCCGCCGTCGGTCGACCGCGGTACACCGCTGACCTCCGAGGAACTCCAGAGGCGCGCCCCCATCGCCGTCGCCGGTGACGACACCCCCGGACAGACCTCCAAGGCGACCCTGAGCGCGAGCAGCGGTGCCACCACCATCGACCCGAAGATCATCGGTGGCGCCACGACGACCATCACCACCGCGCCGTGGATGGCCCAGCTCTGGTACGCCGACAACCGGGGGACCGCCGGCACCAGCGACGACATCGGCTTCTTCTGCGGCGGCGCGGTCGTCGCCCCGACGAAGATCCTCACCGCCGCACACTGCGTCAAGGGCTACGACTGGAAGGCCAACGGCTGGGTCGTCACCGGGACCCCGCAGTTGATGGGCGCCGACGGGGACCTGCACGGCGGCACCGCCATGCCCGTCTGGCGCCAGTGGAACCACTGGTCGTACAACTCGACCACGATCGACAACGACATCGCCGTCCTGACGCTGCCGAACCCGGTCAAGGCCACGCCGATCCGGATGACGACGAACCTGGACACGACGTCGTACGCGGCCGGGACCAAGGGCACGGTCTACGGCTGGGGCCGTACCAGCTCCACCTCGCAGGACATCTCGGACACGCTGAAGGCGGCCGAGCTGCCGATCCAGTCCAACACCACCTGCTCGGGCTACTACGGCGCCGACTACGTCAAGGGCCACATGATCTGCGCGGGCACGCCCGCGACCGGCAGCGACACCGGGACCACCACCGCCTGCAACGGCGACTCCGGCGGCCCGCTCGTGGTCGGCGACCGTATCGTCGGCGTCGTCTCCTGGGGCGTGAGGGACTGCGTCGAGAGCGGCGCGTACAGCGTCTTCAGCAAGATCTCCACGTACGTCGGTCCGGCCTACCCGCGCGTCGACGACACCAACCTCAGCGGTGACCACCTGGCCGACCTGTGGGTGCGCAACGCGACAGACAAGACCGGATACGAGATCGGCTCCAAGGGCACCTCGCTGGCCGCCCGCCAGTCCTGGGGCACCTGGAGCGGCTACGACATCGTCCTGCAGGCCGACCTCGACCGGGACGGCTACCAGGACCTGCTGCTGCGCCGGGCCTCCGACGGGGACGTCTTCTGGAAGCACCGCGTGCCCTCCAACGGGACCTGGGCGACCCAGCTGGTCGGCGACAACTGGAAGACCCGCCGGGCGATCGTCACCCCCGGTGACGTCACCGGCGACTACCTGCCCGACATGCTCGCCGTCGACTCCTCCGGCATCCTGTGGATCTACCCGGGCAAGGGCAACGGCACCTTCGCCGCGCCCGTGAAGGTCGGCAGCGGCTGGAACCAGTACAACGTCGTGCGCGGCCACGGCGACTTCACCGGCGACGGGAAGACCGACCTGTTGGCCCGCAACTCCAGCACCGGCGCGGTGTACCTGTACCCGGGCACCGGCACGGCCGGTACGGCCGCGTTCTCCGCGCGGATCGAGGTCGCGACCTGGAGCGCGACGACGTACAACGCCTTCGACGCCGTCGGTGACGTCAACGGCGACGGCATCGCCGACTTCCTGGCCCGGACCCCGGGCGGCACCCTGTACCTCTACAAGGGCACCGGCAAGGCGAGCACTGCGATCTTCGCCACACGGGTCTCGCTCGGGACGTCGTTCAAGCAGTACGACATTTTTGGCTGAAAACGCTGGTGAACGGGGTACGCCGACGTATCGCCCGGTCACGTTCCGTGCCCGGCCCTCCACGGGCCGGGCACAGTCCGTTGTGCAACCCTTTCCCGAGTTTCGCCGTCTGACGGGGCGGAGTGACGATGGTGCGGAAGGGGCCGATCCGAGGCATCGAGGGACGACCAGGCCTGACCCTGACCACAGGGGGTAACCGACCGACGAGACGTGAGGAGCACATGTCCGCCGAGAGCACGCCGGAGCCCGGCATACCGGGAGAGGCCGGCACACCGGACCAGGCCGGCGGCGCCGGCACGCGCCACCGCGCCAAGGGCCGCCGCCGCAAGCCGCGCGGACGGAACAAGGGCCTGCTGATCGCGGCGTGGACCGCGGCGGGCATCGTCGTCCTCGGCGGCACGGGGGCGGGCTACGTCTACTTCAAACTGAACGGCAACATCAAGAGCGTCGACATCGACCAGGCCCTGGGCACCGACCGGCCCACGAAGGTCGACAACGGCTCGGAGAACATCCTCGTCCTCGGCTCGGACACCCGCTCCGGCGACAACAAGAAGCTCGGCGGCGGCACCGACGACGGCAGTGCCCGCTCCGACACGGCGATGATCATCCACGTGTACGAGGGCCACAAGAAGGCCAGCGTGGTCTCCATCCCGCGCGACACCCTCATCGACCGCCCCGAGTGCACCGACGCCCAGGGCGTCACCCACGACGCCGCGACCGAGGTCATGTTCAACTCGGCGTACACCACGGGCGGCGCGGCCTGCGCGGTGAAGACCGTCGAGTCGGTCACCGGGGTGCGCATGGACCACTACCTGGAGGTCGACTTCTCCGGCTTCCAGCAGCTCATCGACGAGCTGGGCGGGGTGGAGGTCACCACCACCAAGGACATCAAGGACCCCGACAGCCACCTGAACCTGAAGGCCGGCACCCACCAGCTCGACGGCGAACAGGCCCTCGCCCTGGTCCGCACCCGCCACGGCGTCGGCGACGGCTCCGACCTCGGCCGCATCCAGCTCCAGCAGGCCTTCGTCAAGGCCCTGGTCCAGCAGGTCAAGAAGGTCGGCCTGTTCACCGGCGGCACCAAGCTGTACGACCTCGCCGACACCGCCACCAAGGCCGTCACCACCGACTCCGACCTCGGCTCCCTGAACTCCCTGATGTCCTTCGCCAACGGCCTCAAGAGCATCAGCCCGTCCGACATGACCATGGTCACCATGCCGGTCCGGTACGACCCGGCCAACCCCAACCGCGTCCTCGTCCAGGAGAAGAAGGCCCAGCAGGTCTGGACGGCCCTCAAGAACGACCAGCCCATCCCGAAGACGGCCACGGAGGGCACCGCGACCGGTGAGGCGGCCGGGGTCGTGACGTCGTCGTGAGCCGCCCCCGGCAGGCGCGAACCCACCTCCCCGCCCCCGGGAGCGGACGCTCCGTCCCCCGGGGAATAGACGGCCCCGCCCCCCGGTTTTGGGGGATGGCGCCAGTCCTGGCAGACTGGTACGTCGGCTCCGGTTCACGCCTCCGCATCCCGCGGCTGCGACCCGGCGCCCTCCCGAAACCTAGGAGACACCTTGAAGCGCGACATCCACCCCGCGTACGTCGAGACGCAGGTCAGCTGCACCTGCGGCGCGTCGTTCACCACCCGTAGCACGATCGAGGCCGGCACCATCCGCGCCGACGTCTGCTCCGAGTGCCACCCGTTCTACACGGGCAAGCAGAAGATCCTCGACACCGGTGGCCGTGTGGCCCGCTTCGAGGCCCGCTTCGGCAAGGCCGCCGGCTCCAAGAAGTAGCGAGCCCCATTTCGCCGGTCCACGGACGCGCCCCGCCCGGGCGCGCCGGGACCGGCGTTTTTGGTCGCCCGCCTTCCCTTTCCCACGCAGTACAGGAGCCAGAGATGTTCGAGGCCGTCGAGGAACTCATCGGTGAGCACGCCGATCTGGAGAAGAAGCTCGCCGACCCGTCGGTCCACGCCGACCAGGCCAACGCGCGCAAGCTGAACAAGCGCTACGCCGAGCTCACCCCGATCGTCGCCACGTACCGCTCCTGGAAGCAGACCGGCGACGACATCGAGACCGCCCGCGAACTCGCCGCCGACGACCCGGACTTCGCCGCCGAGGTCAAGGACCTGGAGAAGCAGCGCGAGGCACTGACCGAGAAGCTGCGCCTCCTGCTTGTCCCGCGTGACCCGAGCGACGACAAGGACGTCATCCTCGAGATCAAGGCGGGCGCGGGCGGCGACGAGTCCGCGCTGTTCGCCGGCGACCTGCTGCGGATGTACCTGCGCTACGCGGAGCGCGTCGGCTGGAAGACCGAGATCATCGACGCCACCGAGTCCGAGCTGGGCGGCTACAAGGACGTCCAGGTCGCGGTGAAGGCCAAGGGCCAGACCGAGCCCGGTCAGGGCGTCTGGGCGCGACTGAAGTACGAGGGCGGTGTGCACCGCGTCCAGCGCGTGCCGGCGACGGAGTCCCAGGGCCGCATCCACACCTCCGCGGCCGGTGTCCTCGTCACGCCGGAGGCCGAGGAGGTCGACGTCGAGATCAACCCGAACGACCTGCGCATCGACGTCTACCGGTCCTCCGGCCCCGGCGGGCAGTCCGTCAACACCACCGACTCCGCCGTGCGCATCACGCACCTGCCCACCGGAGTCGTCGCCTCCTGCCAGAACGAGAAGAGCCAGCTGCAGAACAAGGAGCAGGCACTGCGTATCCTGCGCTCCAGGCTGCTCGCCGCGGCGCAGGAGGAGGCGGAGCGGAACGCCGCCGACGCCCGCCGCAGCCAGGTCCGCACCGTCGACCGCTCCGAGAAGATCCGTACGTACAACTTCCCGGAGAACCGCATCTCGGACCACCGCGTCGGCTTCAAGGCCTACAACCTGGACCAGGTCCTGGACGGCGACCTCGCCGCGGTGATCCAGGCCTGCGTCGACGCGGACTCGGCGGCGAAGCTGGCAGCGGCGTAAGGCAGTACCCACGCACCGACGGCGTAAGGCAGTACGCACGGACGAGTACGACACGGAGGACACGCGTGCAGCAATCCTTTGGGGGGCGACCCCCAAGCCCTCGCAGCCTGCTGCTCGCTGAGGTAGCGCAGGCCACCCAGCGGCTGGCCGACGCCGGCGTGCCCTCGCCGCGCAACGACGCGGAGGAACTCGCCGCGTTCGTGCACGGTGTGAAGCGCGGCGAGCTCCACTCCGTCAAGGACTCCGACTTCGACGCCCGGTACTGGGAGGTCATCGCCCGGCGCGAGCAGCGCGAGCCGCTCCAGCACATCACCGGCCGGGCCTACTTCCGCTACCTGGAGCTCCAGGTCGGTCCGGGCGTCTTCGTCCCGCGGCCCGAGACCGAGTCCGTGGTCGGCTGGGCCATAGACGCGGTACGGGCCATGGACGTCGTCGAGCCGTGCATCGTCGACCTGTGCACCGGCTCCGGCGCCATCGCGCTCGCCCTCGCCCAGGAGGTCCCGCGCTCCCGCGTGCACGCCGTGGAGCTGTCCGAGGACGCCCTGGTGTGGACGCGCAAGAACGTGCAGGGGTCCAGGGTCGACCTGCGCCAGGGCAACGCCCTGACCGCCTTCCCGGACCTCGACGGCCAGGTCGACCTGGTCATCTCGAATCCGCCGTACATCCCGCTCACCGAGTGGGAGTACGTCGCTCCCGAGGCGCGGGACTACGACCCCGACATGGCCCTGTTCTCCGGCGAGGACGGCCTCGACCTCATCCGCGGTCTGGAACGGACCGCGCACCGGCTCCTGCGCCCCGGCGGCGTCGTCGTGATCGAGCACGCCGACACCCAGGGCGGCCAGGTGCCGTGGATCTTCACCGAGGAGCGGGGCTGGGCCGACGCGGCCGACCACCCCGACCTCAACAACCGCCCGCGCTTCGCGACCGCCCGCAGGGCGATGCCGTGAGCGCCACCCCGACCCACCCCCAGCAGTACGTGCACGAGGAGGCCCGCTAGACATGGCACGGCGATACGACACCAACGACGCGACCGACCGCGTGACGGGTCTGCGCGAAGCCGCGTCCGCCGTCCGCCGCGGCGAGCTGGTGGTCCTCCCCACCGACACGGTGTACGGCATCGGCGCCGACGCGTTCTCCAAGGAGGCCGTCGGCGACCTGCTCGAGGCCAAGGGCCGAGGCCGCAACATGCCCACCCCCGTCCTCATCGGCTCCCCGAACACCCTGCACGGCCTCGTCACGGACTTCTCCGAGCTGGCCTGGGAGCTGGTCGACGCCTTCTGGCCGGGCGCGCTCACGCTCGTCGCCAAGCACCAGCCGTCCCTCCAGTGGGACCTGGGCGACACCCGCGGCACGGTGGCGGTGCGCATGCCGCTGCACCCGGTCGCCATCGAGCTGCTGACCGAGGTCGGCCCCATGGCCGTCTCCTCGGCGAACCTGACGGGCCACCCCGCGCCGGAGAACTGCGACTCCGCCCAGGAGATGCTCGGCGACTCCGTCTCCGTCTACCTGGACGGCGGGCCCACCCCCGGCAACGTCCCGTCCTCGATCGTCGACGTCAGCGGTGACGTGCCCCTGCTGCTGCGCGCGGGCGCGATCACGGCGGACGAGCTGCGGAAGGTCGTACCCGACCTCGAGGTGGCGAATTGACAGCCCCTGACGCGGGGCGTGGCATAGGCAACGGGGAGCGCAGCGCGGAGGAGACGACGACGTTCGGGTTTCCGCGCGACACCTTCCGCATCCTCCACGTCAGCACCGGCAACGTCTGCCGCTCGCCGATCACCGAGCGGCTGACCCGGCATTTCGTGTCGCAGCGGCTCGGGGTGCTGGGCGGCGGGCTGATCGTGGAGAGCGCGGGCACCTGGGGCCACGAGGGCGCGCCCATGGAGGCCAACGCGGAGACCGTGCTGGCCGACTTCGGCGCGGACGCCTCCGGCTTCACCGGCCGCGAGCTCCTCGACGAGCACGTCATCCGGGCCGACCTGGTGCTGACGGCCACCCGTGACCACCGCGCCCAGGTCATCTCCATGGGCCACTCGGCGGGCCTGCGCACCTTCACCCTCAAGGAGTTCACCCGCCTGGTCAACGCCATCGACCCGGCCACGCTGCCCCCGCTGGAGGACGGCGTGGTGATGCGCGCCCGCGCCCTGGTCCGCGCGGCGGCGGCGCTGCGCGGGTGGCTGCTGGCGCCGACGGCGGAGGCGGACGAGGTGTACGACCCCTACGGGGCGCCGCTGCCGTTCTTCCGGTCGATCGGGGACGAGATACACCAGGCGCTGGATCCCGTCGTCACGGCGCTCACGGGTGTGCCCGCGCGGATGTAGATCCGTCACTTCCGGCCCTGCCGACACCGGGCGTCCCGGGCGTCCCGGGCCTACATTGGACCTACGTCACCGTCGACGCCCGGAGTCCACCATGCCGGTCACCCATGCCACCGAGGCCGACGTCCTGCGCCGGCAGGACCCCGAGCTGGCCGAGATCCTGCTCGGGGAACGGGAGCGGCAGGCGTCGGCGCTGCAGCTGATCGCCGCCGAGAACTTCACCTCGCCGGCCGTGCTGGCCGCGCTCGGCTCGCCGCTCGCCAACAAGTACGCGGAGGGCTATCCGGGGGCCCGTCACCACGGCGGCTGCGAGATCGTCGACGTGGCCGAGCGTCTCGCCGTGGAGCGCGCCAAGGCGCTGTTCCGGGCCGAGCACGCCAATGTGCAGGCGCATTCGGGATCGTCGGCCGTGCTCGCCGCGTACGCGGCCCTGCTGCGGCCCGGTGACACCGTGCTCGCCCTCGGGCTGCCCGACGGCGGCCACCTCACGCACGGCTCGCCCGCCAACTTCTCCGGCCGCTGGTTCGACTTCGTGCCCTACGGGGTGGACGCCGAGACCGGTCTCATCGACCACGAGCAGATGCGCACGCTGGCCCGCAGCCACCGGCCGAAGGCGATCGTGTGCGGGTCCATCGCCTATCCGCGCCACATCGACTACGCCTTCTTCCGGGAGGTGGCCGACGAGGTCGGCGCCTACCTCATCGCCGACGCCGCCCACCCCATCGGGCTGGTCGCCGGGGGAGCGGCGCCCTCCCCGGTGCCGTACGCCGACATCGTCTGCGCCACCACGCACAAGGTGCTGCGCGGGCCGCGCGGCGGGATGATCCTCTGCGGGTCGGAGCTGGCGGAGCGGGTGGACCGGGCCGTCTACCCCTTCACCCAGGGCGGGGCCCAGATGCACACCATCGCCGCGAAGGCGGTCGCGTTCGGCGAGGCGGCTACACCGGCGTTCGCCGCGTACGCCCATCAGGTGGTCGCCAATGCGAGGGTTCTCGCGGCCGGCCTGGAGACGGAGGGGTTCGCCGTCACCACGGGCGGGACCGACACGCACCTCATCACCGCCGACCCGGCGCCCCTCGGCGTGGACGGGCGCACCGCGCGCGGCCGGCTCGCGGCCGCCGGGATGGTGCTGGACTGCTGCGCGCTGCCGCACGCCGACGCCCGCGGCCTGCGCCTGGGCACGGCCGCGGTGACCACGCAGGGCATGGGCGAGGGGGAGATGACGCGGATCGCCAAGCTGATGGCGGGCGTCCTGCGGGACGAGGTCGAGGGCAGGACGGCGCGTGAAGAAGTCCGGGAGCTGGCCCGGGGATTTCCGCCGTATCCCGGCTGAACCGGGGTAGGCGCGGCCCGTACACAGCCACACGTGCAACCATCGTGGCTACCCGGAAGTCCCCAACCATATGCGGCCGTCGCTAGGGTGTGGGGCTGAGATGGCCAGCGAGACCTGTGGGGAAGCCTGTGCGTGAATACCTGCTGACGCTCTGCATCACGGCCGCGGTGACGTATCTGCTGACAGGGCCGGTACGGAAGTTCGCGATCGTGGCCGGAGCGATGCCGCAGATCAGGGCCCGTGACGTGCACCGGGAACCCACTCCACGGCTCGGCGGGATCGCCATGTTCTTCGGCCTGTGCGCGGGCCTGCTGGTCGCCGACCACCTCACCAACCTCAACGAGGTCTTCGAGAAGTCGAACGAGCCGCGCGCCCTGCTCTCCGGGGCCGCGCTGATCTGGCTGATCGGCGTCCTCGACGACAAGTTCGAGATCGACGCCCTGATCAAGCTGGGCGCCCAGATGATCGCGGCCGGCGTGATGGTCATGCAGGGTCTGACGATCCTGTGGCTGCCGATCCCGGGCGTCGGCACGGTGGCGCTGACCCAGTGGCAGGGCACCCTGCTGACGGTGGCGCTGGTCGTCATCACCATCAACGCGGTCAACTTCGTCGACGGCCTCGACGGCCTCGCCGCCGGCATGGTGTGCATCGCCTCGGCCGCGTTCTTCATGTACGCCTACCGCATCTGGTACTCGTACGGCATCGAGGCCGCCGCCCCGGCGACCCTGTTCGCGGCGATCCTGATGGGCATGTGCCTGGGCTTCCTGCCGCACAACATGCACCCGGCGCGGATCTTCATGGGCGACTCCGGCTCGATGCTGATCGGGCTGGTGCTGGCGGCGGGGGCGATCTCCATCACCGGCCAGGTCGACCCGGACGTGATGAACCTGTTCTCCGGTTCGGAGCGCAACACCGTGCACCAGACGGTGCCCGTCTACATTCCGCTGCTGCTGCCGCTGACCATCATCGCGATCCCGGCCGCCGACCTGATCCTGGCGATCGTGCGCCGCACCTGGCGGGGCCAGTCGCCGTTCGCCGCGGACCGCGGCCACCTGCACCACCGGCTGCTCGAAATCGGCCACTCGCACAGCCGGGCGGTGCTGATCATGTACTTCTGGTCGGCGCTGATCGCGTTCGGCGCGCTGACCTACTCGGTCAACTCGGCGTCCATGTGGATCGTCCTCGGCGTCGTGATCCTCAGCGCGATCGGGCTCGTGCTGCTCCTGCTGCCGCGCTTCACGCCGCGCGCCCCGCGCTGGGCCGAGGCCTTCGTGCCGCCGCGCTACCGGCGCCGCAAGGTGCTGCCGGAGGCGGCGGGCGTCGTGTCCGCGCAGGAGTGCCCGGAGCAGGAGCAGGAGCAGCCGGAGTCCCGCACCCCGGTCGCCGTCGGCGTCTCCGGTGTCAACGGGGCGACCGCCGTGGGCGCTCGTTCGCGTACGGCTTCGCGTCCGGCCTCCCGGCCGACCTCGGGCACGGCAAGGTAAGAATCCGACGAGAGCATTGCCAAGTCGTGGGGAAGCGCCGGGACGGCAAAGCGCCCAATACCAGACAAGTGGGCGCTGTTTCTGCACAGACGCGCAGTGTCACTCTCATGTGTGACAGCAAGCACACCCACCAGGTAAAGACCTCATCAAATAGTTTGTGATACGGTTCACGAGAACCCCGGATAGAGCCGAAGGACCGCAGTGCGACGGTCCATTGGTGTGAGGTCTTCACCCCCCTCGGACCGGGACTACGCTCGTCCATGACGACACCCCTGCCCCCATTGAAAGCGGAGTTGCCGCCATGCCGTCCAACGACGTCCGGATCCTGGCCCAGGCCGCCGTGCCCACGGCTGCCGTCGGCGCGATTGCCGCCGTCGTCAGCGCAGTGGTCGCGGGCGGCAAGGGAGCGATCGGAGCCGTCGTCGCGACCGTGGTGGTCATCCTGTTCATGGGGCTCGGTCTCTACGTCCTGCAGCGCACCGCCAAATCGCTTCCGCAGCTTTTCCAGGCCATGGGCCTGATGCTCTACGCGGCGCAGATCCTGCTGCTGTTCATCTTCATGGCCGCGTTCAAGAACACCACGCTGTTCAACCCCCGGGCCTTCGCCGTCTCGCTCGTCGCCGGCACCCTCGCGTGGATCGCCGCGCAGACGCGAGCCCACATGAAGGCCAAGGTCCTCTACGTCGAACCCGACTCGACCAGCTCCGCCACGGGCGACAAGCCCGAAAAGACGGGGCACTCGTCGTGAGGGGTAGGGCCGGGATAAAGACGCCTGAGAGATCCTGCTATCGTCCGGTGCCAACTGCGGCATCGCGGGCGCGGGCATCCGAGCTGACGCCTGCTCATACGCGAGGCGAGATGCCCCCACGCCGCCCCCACATCCGTAACACCAGTCCCGTGCCGAATCGCGGCCGTGCGCCGCGCCGACACAACGAGGTTGCCGTACCTATGCGCCACGATGAAGGAGCCCGCGGTGAGTGCTGACCCGACGCAGGTGCTCGCCTTCGAGACCGACTGCCACCTGTTCGACGGTTGTGGCTTCCCGGCTCCGGGCCTGCACTCGTTCCTGTTCGAGCCGCTCTGGGGCGACGCCGACAGCAACCTGTACTTCAACAAGACGATGCTGCTGGCGCTGCTCGGCTCGATCGTCATCGTGGGCTTCTTCTGGGCCGCCTTCGCCAAGCCGAAGGTCGTCCCCGGCAAGCTCCAGATGGTCGCCGAGGCCGGATACGACTTCGTCCGGCGCGGTGTCGTCTACGAGACCATCGGCAAGAAGGAAGGCGAGAAGTACGTCCCGCTCGTCGTCGCCCTCTTCTTCTTCGTCTGGATCATGAACCTGTGGTCGATCATCCCGATCGCCCAGTTCCCGGTCACCGCGATCATCTCGTACCCCGCCGTCCTGGCCGCCATCGTCTACTTCCTGTGGGTCGGTCTGACCTTCAAGCGGCACGGCTTCGTCGGCGCCTTCAAGAACTTCACCGGCTACGACAAGTCGCTGGGCGCGGTGCTCCCGCTGTCCATGACGATCGAGCTGTTCTCGAACCTCCTCGTGCGGCCCTTCACCCACGCCGTCCGACTCTTCGCGAACATGTTCGCCGGTCACACCCTGCTGCTGCTCTTCACGATCGCCAGCTGGTACATGCTGAACGGCATCGGCATCGCCTACTCGGCCGTCTCGTTCGTGATGGTCATCGTGATGACGGCCTTCGAGCTCTTCATCCAGGCGGTCCAGGCCTACGTCTTCGTCCTGCTGACCTGCAGCTTCATCCAGGGCGCGCTCGCCGAGCACCACTGAGCCCCCGCACACCCACCCAGACATCCGGTGGCCAACCCCCACCGGTCATTGAAAGAGAAGGAAGAACCGGCATGTCCGCTCTCCAGACCCTTGCCGCCGGCGTCGAGATCAAGGGCAACCTCGGCTCGATCGGTTACGGCCTCGCCGCGATCGGCCCGGGCGTCGGCGTCGGCATCATCTTCGGTAACGGCACCCAGGCGCTCGCCCGCCAGCCCGAGGCGGCCGGCCTGATCCGCGCCAACCAGATCCTGGGCTTCGCCTTCTGTGAGGCGCTGGCCCTGATCGGTCTGGTCATGCCGTTCGTTTACCCGAGCGCCTGACCTGAACCGTCGGACCGCCCCTTTCGACGAAAGGCACTGATATGAGCCCCCTGGTTCAGCTGGCGGCTGAGGAGGCCGAGAACCCCCTCATCCCGCCGATTCCGGAGCTCGTGATCGGCCTGATCGCCTTCGTCATCGTCTTCGGCTTCCTCGCCAAGAAGCTCCTCCCGAACATCAACAAGGTTCTGGAAGAGCGTCGCGAGGCCATCGAGGGCGGTATCGAGAAGGCCGAGGCCGCGCAGACCGAGGCCCAGAGCGTTCTTGAGCAGTACAAGGCTCAGCTCGCCGAGGCCCGCCACGAGGCCGCGCGTCTGCGCCAGGAGGCGCAGGAGCAGGGCGCCGCGCTCATCGCCGAGATGCGTGCGGAAGGCCAGCGGCAGCGCGAGGAGATCGTCGCCGCCGGTCACACCCAGATCGAGGCCGACCGCAAGGCCGCCGCGTCCGCGCTGCGTCAGGACGTCGGCAAGCTCGCCACCGAACTGGCCGGCAAGCTCGTCGGCGAGTCCCTCGAGGACCACGCCCGGCAGAGCCGCGTCATCGACCGCTTCCTCGACGAGCTCGAGGAGAAGGCCGAGGCCGCGCGATGAACGGAGCGAGCCGCGAGGCCCTGGCAGCCGCACGCGAGCGTCTCGACGCGCTGACGGACTCCACGTCCGTGGACGCGACGCAGCTCGCCGCCGAGCTGGCGGCCGTCACCGCGCTGCTCGACCGCGAGGTGTCGCTGCGTCGGGTCCTCACCGACCCGGCGCAGGCCGGTGAGGCCAAGGCCGAGCTGGTCCAGCGCCTGCTCGGCAACCAGGTCAGCGGCACCACCGCCGACCTGGTGTCCGGCCTGGTGCGCTCCCGCTGGTCGCAGTCGCGCGACCTGGTGGACGCGCTGGAGGAACTGGCGGACACCGCCGACCTGACCGCCGCGCAGAAGGCCGGCACGCTCGACGACGTCGAGGACGAGCTGTTCCGCTTCGGGCGGATCGTCTCCTCGAGCACCGGGCTGCGCGCCGCACTGACCGACCGGAAGGCCACCGCCTCGGCCAAGGGCGAGCTGCTGCGCAGCCTGCTCGGCGGCCGGGCCGACGCGGCCACCGAGCGTCTGGTGACGCGCCTTGTGACCGCGCCGCGGGGACGTAGCCTGGAGTCGGGACTCGAGTCCCTGTCCAAGCTCGCCGCCGAGCGCCGGGACCGCGTCGTGGCCGTCGTCACGTCCGCGGTACCGCTGAGCGACGCGCAGAAGCAGCGCCTGGGCGCCGCCCTCGCGAAGCTCTACGGCCGTCAGATGCACCTCAACCTCGACGTGGACCCCGAGGTCCTCGGCGGGATCCGGGTGCAGGTCGGCGACGAGGTGATCAACGGCTCCCTCGCGGACCGCATCGAGGACGCCGCCCGCCGCATGGCGAGCTAACAGCAACTCAACACGCAGTAGTGCTTACGGCCCTGGTTGGGCCGTGCAGAGGATTCCTGGGGGTCGCCCCCAGACCCCCAAAGAAACTTCGGGCCCAACAAGGAGAGCAGGGAACCCAGATGGCGGAGCTCACGATCCGGCCGGAGGAGATCCGGGACGCACTGGAGACCTTCGTCCAGTCGTACAAGCCGGACGCGGCCTCGCGCGAGGAGGTCGGTACGGTCACCCTTGCCGGCGACGGCATCGCGAAGGTCGAGGGCCTGCCCTCGGCCATGGCCAACGAACTGCTGAAGTTCGAGGACGGCACCCTCGGTCTCGCCCTCAACCTCGAGGAGCGCGAGATCGGCTGCGTCATCCTCGGTGAGTTCAGCGGCATCGAGGAGGGTCAGCCGGTCACCCGCACCGGTGAGGTCCTCTCCGTCGCGGTGGGCGAGGGCTACCTCGGCCGCGTCGTCGACCCGCTCGGCAACCCGATCGACGGCCTCGGCGAGATCGAGACGTCCGGCCGCCGCGCCCTCGAGCTGCAGGCCCCCACGGTCATGCAGCGCAAGTCGGTGCACGAGCCGATGGAGACCGGCTACAAGGCCGTCGACGCGATGACCCCGATCGGCCGTGGTCAGCGTCAGCTGATCATCGGTGACCGCCAGACCGGCAAGACCGCCCTGGCCGTCGACACGATCATCAACCAGCGCGACAACTGGCGCTCGGGCGACCCGAAGAAGCAGGTCCGCTGCATCTACGTCGCCATCGGCCAGAAGGGCTCGACCATCGCGTCGGTCCGCCGCGCGCTGGAGGAGAACGGCGCGCTGGAGTACACGACCATCGTCGCCGCCCCGGCGTCCGACCCGGCCGGCTTCAAGTACCTGGCGCCGTACACCGGCTCGGCCATCGGTCAGCAGTGGATGTACGAGGGCAAGCACGTCCTGATCATCTTCGACGACCTGTCGAAGCAGGCCGACGCCTACCGCGCCGTGTCGCTGCTGCTGCGCCGCCCGCCGGGCCGCGAGGCCTACCCGGGTGACGTCTTCTACCTGCACTCCCGTCTGCTGGAGCGCTGCGCGAAGCTCTCCGACGACATGGGTGCCGGCTCGATGACCGGTCTGCCGATCGTCGAGACCAAGGCCAACGACGTCTCGGCGTTCATCCCGACCAACGTCATCTCCATCACCGACGGCCAGTGCTTCCTGGAGTCGGACCTGTTCAACGCCGGTCAGCGCCCCGCGCTGAACGTCGGTATCTCCGTCTCCCGAGTCGGTGGTTCCGCGCAGCACAAGGCGATGCGCCAGGTCTCCGGCCGTCTCCGCGTCGACCTCGCCCAGTTCCGTGAGCTGGAGGCGTTCGCCGCCTTCGGTTCCGACCTGGACGCCGCGTCGAAGGCGCAGCTGGAGCGTGGTTCGCGCATGGTCGAGCTGCTGAAGCAGGCCCAGTACCAGCCGATGGCCACCGAGGACCAGGTCGTCTCCATCTGGGCCGGCACCAACGGCAAGATGGACGAGGTCCCGGTCGCCGACGTCCGCCGCTTCGAGAGGGAGCTCCTGGAGTACCTGCACCGCAAGGAGCAGGGCCTCATGACCTCCATCCGGGAGGGCGCGAAGATGTCGGACGACACCATCCAGGCGATCGACGACGCCGTTGCCGAGTTCAAGAAGCAGTTCGAGACCTCGGACGGCAAGCTGCTCGGCGAGGACGCCACGTCCGCCGCCAAGTGACGTAAGGAAGGGACCTGACTCATGGGAGCCCAGCTCCGGGTCTACAAGCGTCGCATCCGATCCGTCACCGCGACCAAGAAGATCACGAAGGCGATGGAGATGATCGCCGCCTCGCGCGTCGTCAAGGCGCAGCGCAAGGTGGCGGCCTCCACGCCGTACGCGACCGAGCTCACCCGCGCGGTCACGGCGGTCGGTACCGGTTCGAACACCAAGCACCCGCTGACCACGCAGGCCGAGACGGTCACGCGGTCCGCGGTGCTGCTCCTGACGAGCGACCGTGGTCTCGCCGGTGCCTTCAACTCCAACGCCATCAAGGCCGCCGAGCAGCTGACGGCGCGCCTCGAACGCGAGGGCAAGCAGGTCGACACGTACATCGTCGGCCGGCGCGGGGTCGCCCACTACAACTTCCGTGAGCGCAAGGTCGCGGAGTCGTGGACGGGCTTCACCGACGAGCCGTCGTACGCGGACGCCAAGAAGGTCGCGGCCCCCCTGATCGAGGCCATCGAGAAGGACACGGCGCAGGGCGGCGTGGACGAGATCCACATCGTCTTCACCGAGTTCGTCTCGATGATGACGCAGACGGCGCTCGACGACCGTCTGCTGCCGCTCAGCCTCGACGAGGTGGCGAAGGAGTCTGCACCGAAGGGCGAGATCCTTCCGCTGTACGACTTCGAGCCGTCGGCGGAGGACGTCCTCGACGCCCTGCTGCCCCGCTACGTGGAGAGCCGCGTCTACAACGCGCTCCTCCAGTCGGCCGCCTCCAAGCACGCCGCCACGCGGCGCGCGATGAAGTCGGCCACCGACAACGCCGGAGAGCTCATCGAGACGCTGTCCCGGCTTGCCAACGCGGCCCGCCAGGCCGAAATCACCCAGGAAATCAGCGAGATCGTCGGTGGCGCGAGCGCCCTGGCCGACGCGACCGCGGGGAGTGACCGCTAATGACCACCACTGTTGAGACCGCGACGGCTACGGGCCGCGTCGCCCGGGTCATCGGCCCGGTCGTCGACGTGGAGTTCCCCGTCGACGCGATGCCGGAGATCTACAACGCCCTCCACGTCGAGGTCGCCGACCCGGCGAACGCGGGCGAGAAGAAGATCCTGACCCTGGAGGTCGCCCAGCACCTGGGTGACGGCCTGGTCCGCACCATCTCCATGCAGCCCACCGACGGTCTGGTCCGCCAGGCCGCCGTCACCGACACGGGCACGGGCATCACCGTCCCGGTCGGCGACTTCACCAAGGGCAAGGTGTTCAACACCCTCGGTGAGGTGCTGAACGTCGACGAGTCCTACGACGGTGAGCGCTGGACCATCCACCGCAAGGCGCCGAACTTCGACGAGCTCGAGTCGAAGACCGAGATGTTCGAGACCGGCGTCAAGGTCATCGACCTGCTGACCCCGTACGTCAAGGGCGGCAAGATCGGTCTGTTCGGTGGTGCCGGCGTCGGCAAGACGGTGCTCATCCAGGAGATGATCTACCGCGTCGCCAACAACCACGACGGTGTCTCCGTGTTCGCCGGTGTCGGTGAGCGCACCCGTGAGGGCAACGACCTCATCGAGGAGATGTCGGACTCGGGCGTCATCGACAAGACCGCCCTGGTCTTCGGTCAGATGGACGAGCCCCCGGGCACCCGTCTGCGCGTCGCGCTGGCCGGCCTCACCATGGCCGAGTACTTCCGTGACGTCCAGAAGCAGGACGTGCTGTTCTTCATCGACAACATCTTCCGCTTCACGCAGGCCGGTTCCGAGGTGTCGACCCTGCTCGGCCGTATGCCCTCCGCGGTGGGCTACCAGCCGAACCTGGCCGACGAGATGGGTCTCCTCCAGGAGCGCATCACCTCGACCCGCGGTCACTCGATCACCTCGATGCAGGCGATCTACGTCCCCGCGGACGACCTGACCGACCCGGCCCCGGCCACCACGTTCGCCCACCTCGACGCGACGACGGTTCTCTCCCGTCCGATCTCCGAGAAGGGCATCTACCCGGCCGTGGACCCGCTGGACTCCACGTCCCGCATCCTGGACCCGCGCTACATCGCGCAGGAGCACTACGACGCCGCCATGCGCGTCAAGACGATCCTGCAGAAGTACAAGGACCTCCAGGACATCATCGCGATCCTCGGTATCGACGAGCTCGGCGAGGAGGACAAGCTCGTCGTCCACCGTGCCCGTCGCGTGGAGCGCTTCCTGTCCCAGAACACCCACGTCGCCAAGCAGTTCACCGGCGTCGACGGGTCGGACGTCCCGCTGGACGAGTCGATCGCGGCCTTCAACGCGATCTGCGACGGCGAGTACGACCACTTCCCGGAGCAGGCGTTCTTCATGTGCGGTGGTCTCGAGGACCTGAAGAAGAACGCGAAGGAGCTGGGCGTCTCCTGACCCGGGCAGCTGCCTGAGTCGTGAGGGGGCGGGCTCGTCCCGCCCCCTCTCTCACGCCTACTAGACTTGTAACCAACACCCGGCAGACCCGCCGGGTGGTGACCCGAGGAGCCACCTTGGCTGCTGAGCTGCACGTCGCGCTGGTCGCGGCCGACCGAGAGGTCTGGTCCGGCGAGGCCACCCTGGTCGTCGCGCGCACCACGTCCGGCGACATCGGCGTCATGCCCGGTCACCAGCCGCTGCTCGGTGTGCTGGAGTCGGGCCCGGTGACCATCCGTACGAGTGATGGTGGGACGGTCGTCGCCGCGGTGCACGGCGGTTTCATCTCGTTCGCGGACAACAAGCTGTCGCTGCTGGCCGAGATCGCCGAGCTGTCGGACGAGATCGACGTCCAGCGCGCGGAGCGCGAGCTGGAGCGTGCGAAGGCGGAGGGCGACGCCTTCGCCGAGCGCCGCGCCGACGTACGACTGCGTGCGGCGGCCGCCCGCTGACGCACGCTTGGTGCGATGACGTCACTCAGCCGCGGCCGGCACCGGAGCGATCCGGAGCCGGCCGCGGCTGAGGCAGATCTGGATGTTTTTTCCGTTCCGTTACCTGAATTGAAGGTACCTAGGAGACGAGGAGGTCGGTGTCGATGGTCCTCGCTCTGACTGTGTGCGGAATCGTCGTGGCCCTGGTGGTGCTGGGGCTGTTCGTCTTCGGCCTGCGCCGCAGACTCATCCAGCGCTCCGGCGGCACCTTCGACTGCTCCCTGCGCTGGGACGTCTCCGAGAAGCCGGACACCAGCGGCAAGGGCTGGAGTTACGGTGTCGCCCGTTACAACGGCGACCGCATCGAGTGGTACCGCGTCTTCTCCTACGCCTACCGCCCGCGCCGCATCCTGGAGCGCGCCTCGATCGAGGTGGCCGGCCGCCGCCTCCCCGAGGGCGAGGAGGAGCTGGCGCTGCTCTCCGACGCGGTGATCCTCGTCTGTCTGCACCGGGGCACGCGCCTGGAACTCGCCATGAGCGAAGACGCGCTGACCGGTTTCCTCGCGTGGCTGGAGGCAGCCCCGCCCGGACAGCGAGTGAACGTGGCGTAGCCGCATTCACTCGCTGCGTGGGGTCCCCCCGGTCGAAGTCCGGGGGAGCGTGGACGTCGCCCGAGCGTTCGAAAAGGGTTACGACAGTCCGCTGTTGATGGCGCTCACCAGCTCGCCGTTCGCGGTGTCCCCGCTGAACTCCCAGAAGAAGGCGCCGCCCAGGCCCTGGTTCCTGGCCCAGGTCATCTTCCCGGCGATCGTCGACGGGGTGTCGTAGGACCACCAGTTGGTGCCGCAGTGGGCGTACGCGGTGCCGGCGATGGTGCCGGTGACGGGGCAGGAGTTCTTCAGGACCTTGTAGTCCTCGATGCCCGCCTCGTACGTGCCGGGCGCGGCGCCGGTCGCCGTGCCGCCGGGGGCGGACTGGGTGACGCCGGTCCAGCCGCGGCCGTAGAAGCCGATGCCGAGCAGCAGCTTGGCGGCGGGCACGCCCTTCGCCTTCAGCTTGGCGATGGCGTCGGCGGAGTTGAAGCCGGCGGCCGGGATCCCGGGGTACGAGGTGAGCGGGGAGTGCGGGGCGGTCGGGCCGTCCTTGTCGAAGGCGCCGAAGTAGTCGTACGTCATCACGTTGTACCAGTCGAGGTACTGGGCGGCGCCGCCGTAGTCGGCCGCGTCGATCTTGCCGCCGGAGGAGCCGTCGGCGGTGATGGCCGCGGTGACCAGGTAGTTCGAGCCGAACTCGGCGCGCAGGGCCTGCATGAGGTTCCTGAACGCCGCCGGGCCGGAGGTGTCGCAGGTCAGGCCGCAGGCGTTCGGGTACTCCCAGTCGATGTCGATGCCGTCGAAGACGTCGGCCCAGCGCGGGTCCTCGACGACGGCCTTGCAGGACTTGGCGAAGGCGGCGGCGTTGGCCGCGGCCTGGCCGAAGCCGCCCGAGTAGGTCCAGCCGCCGAAGGAGTACAGCACCTTGATGTGCGGGTACTTGGCCTTCAGCTGGCGCAGCTGGTTGAAGTTGCCGCGCAGCGGCTGGTCCCAGGTGTCGGCGGTGCCGCTGACGGACTGGTCGGCGGTGTAGGCCTTGTCGTAGGCGGCGTAGGTGTCGTCGACGGTGCACTGGCCGTTCTTGACGTTGCCGAACGCGTAGTTGATGTGCGTGATCTTCGCGGCCGAGCCGGAGGTCACCAGGTTCTTGACGTGGTAGTTGCGGCCGTAGACGCCCCACTCGGTGAAGTAGCCGAGCTTGACCTTGGAGCCGGTGGGCGGGGGCTCGGTGGTCCCGCCGGTGGTGCGCACGGCGCGCGCCCCGCTGACCGGGCCGGTCTGGTCGGCGGTGTCACGGGCCTGGACGGTGTACGAGTAGTCGGTCCCGGCGGTCAGGCCGGTGTCCGTGTACGAGGTGGTGGTCACGGTGGCGACCCTGGCGCCGTCGCGCAGGACGTCGTAGTTCTTGACGCCCTTGTCGTCGGTGGCGGCGCTCCAGGCCAGCTTCACCGAGGTGTCGGTGATGCCGGAGGCGGTGGGGGTGCCCGGGGCGGAGGGGGCCGCGTCGCCGGGGACGGAGGTGCCGTCGCAGCTGCCGCCGTTGAGCTTGCAGTTGGACGGGGAGCCGGAGCCGGTGCCGTTGAAGCCGAAGGAGACGGAGGCGCCGGGGGCGAGGGTGCCGTTCCAGGACTTGTTCTTCGCGGTCCAGTGGGTGCCGGAGGAGGTGACGTCGGCGTCCCAGGCGGAGGAGACGGACGTACCGGAGGGGAAGTCCCACTCGACGGTCCAGGAGGTGAGGGTGGTGGTGCCGGTGTTCTTCACCGTCCACCTGCCCTCGAAGCCGGTGCCCCAGTCCTGGGGCTTGGCGTAGGTGGCCGTGGCGGAGGTCGCGGCCTGGGCCGGGCTCGCGAGGCCGACCAGGCCGGCGAAGGGGAGCAACAGGGTCGCGAGCCCTGCCGCGGCTCTGTGTCTGAAGCGCATGCTGCGCCTCCTCTGTCAGGGAGCGGGGGTGGGGGGCGTGACTGAGCCTTCACGCCCACGGTGCCGCGAGAATAGAAAGGTCTGGACCACCGGTCAATAGGTCTGGACCACTCTGGTACGTCGGTGCTAGATCCCCAACTCCTGCGCCAGGACGGCCGCTTGGACCCGGCTGCGCAGCTCCAGCTTGCCCAGCAGACGGCTGACGTGCGTCTTCACCGTCGCCTCGGCCATGTCCAGACGCTCGGCGATCCCCGCGTTGGACAGGCCCTCGCCCAGACACGACAGGACCTCGCGCTCGCGCCGGGTCAGCGACTCCAGCACCGCCGGGTCGGCCTTCGCCCCCCGTACCGGCAGTGCCGCGAACTCGGCGATGAGACGGCGGGTGACGGCCGGCGCGACGACGCCCTCCCCCCGCGCCACGGTCCGCACCGCCGTGAGGAGGTCCCTGGCCTCGGCGCTCTTCAGCAGGAACCCGGCCGCCCCCGCCCGCAGCGCCCCGAACACGTACTCGTCGAGGTCGAAGGTGGTCAGGACGAGGACGTCCGCGAGGCCCTCCCCGACGACCTTCCGGGTCGCCGACACCCCGTCCAGAAGCGGCATCTGAACGTCCATCAGCACCAGGTCCGGCCTCAGCTCCCGGGCCAGCGCCACCGCCTGCTCCCCGTCCGCCGCCTCGCCCACCACCTCGACGTCGGGCGCGCTGCGCAGGATGAGGACCAGCCCGGCGCGGACGGCGGACTGGTCCTCGGCGACCAGGACGCGGATCATGCGGAGTCTCCTCGGGCGGTCTCGGTGGTCGGCAGGCAGGCGTGCACGGTCCACCGGGCGCCCCGCGGCCCGGCGGCGAACACACCGCCCAGCAGCGTGGTCCGCTCCCGCATCCCGGCGAGTCCGGCGCCGGAGCCGGGAGCGCGCGGGCCGTCGCGGTGCCCGCAGGGGCTGGTCACCCGGACGTCCAGCATCTCGTCGCGCTGGGCGAGGGTGACGGTGACCCGGCCGGGTGAGGCGTGCTTGAGGGCGTTGGTCAGCGATTCCTGGACGATCCGGTACGCGGCCAGCTCGACCGGGGCGGGCACCTCGCCGTGGTCGGTGCGCAGGGTGACGTCGAGGCCGTTGGCGCGGGCACCCTCGACCAGGGCTGCCAGGCCGTCGAGGGTGGGGGCGGCGGCCGGTTCGCGGTCTCCACTGCCGTCCCGCAGGATCCCGATCAGCCGCCGCATCTCGGCCAGCCCCTCCACGCTGTTCTCCCGGATGACCGACAGGGCCTGCCGCGAGGTGTCCGGGTCGTCGAGGGAGAGCGCCGCCGTGGAGTGGATCGCGATCGCCGACAGGTGGTTGGCGACCATGTCGTGCAACTCCCTGGCCATGCGCGCGCGTTCGGCGACGACCGCCTGCGTGCGGTCCATCTCGGCGAGCAGCGCGGTCTGTTCGGCGCGCAGCCGGGCGGCCTCGGCCACCTCGCGGTGGTTGCGGACGATCCAGCCGGTGGCCGCCGGCATGAGCGCGATCAGGCCGACGACCACACCGATCAGCAGGGCCTCCGGCACCCGCCAGACCACGACGGGCACCACCGTGCCGGCCACCGTGAGCAGCCCGGTGATCCAGGGGACGCGGCGGGCGGTGGCGGGCGGCCCGTACACCACGGCCGCGTACACCAGGTCGGTGAACATCACGACGGTGACCAGGTTGCCCTGGGTGAGGGTGTCCGCGGTCAGCGCACCGGTCCCCACGAGCAGGGCCGTACGCGGCCGGGTGCGGCGCAGCGCCTCGCAGCCGGCCGTCACCGCGAGCGGCAGCAGGATCGGCCAGCGGCCGTCGAGGAGCACGATCGGCTCGTCGGCCGGGCGGGTGCCCAGACCGGCGCCCCACAGGAGCAGTCCGCCCAGCAGCCCGGCCAGTGCGACGCACACGTCGAAGCGGTGCGGTCGGGGCAGTCGTACGACCATGTCTCCATCCAACAGGGCGGGCGCGCCCACCGCCTGATGCCGGGGAACGGTTCCCCACTGCATCTTTCGATGTACCGCGGGCTCCTCACCGCCGACGACGCGGGCCCGCCCTCCCGCCGCGAGCCTGGAAGGGTGAGCGAGAGGAGCGAACCGTGGTCGTCTGGTTGATCGCCGCCTGTGAGGTCGGCTTCTGGGTGCTGCTGGCGTTGGGCCTGGCCGTCCGCTACCTGCTGAAGTGGCGCCGTACGAGTGTCGTGCTGCTGCTGTGCGAGCCGATGCTGGAGCTGGTCCTGTTCGTGGCGACGGCCGTCGATCTCAAGAACGGCGCCGAGCCCGGCTGGGAACACGGCCTGGCCGCGCTGTACATCGGCTACACCGTGGCCTTCGGCCACTACACGATCCGCTGGCTCGACGGCCACGCCGCCCACCGTCTGGGCGGTGCCCCGCCCCCGCCCAAGCCCCCGCGCCACGGCCGCGCCCGCGCCCGCCACGAGGCGAAGTTGTGGCTGCGGGCCGTGTGCGGCGCAGCCGTCGCCCTGGCCCTGCTCCAGCTCGCCGTCTGGTACGTCGGCGACTCCGGCGACGTCAGCTCGCTGCGCGCCTTCCAGTGGGTGGCCGTGCGCACGGTCGGCCTCTACGGCCTGATCGCCCTGTCGTACACGGTCTGGCCCCGCAGGGCGCCGGCGGCCGCCGAGGCGGAGGGGGCCGTGGCCCCGAAGGAGAAGGAAGGGGCCCGGCGATGAGCCGGGCGACGAGGGACCTGCTGGAGGGCGCCGCCACCTTCGCCGTCGGCCTGGTGCTGTGGCTGTTCGCCGGGGACGTCGAGGTGCCGGTCGTCACCCTCACGAAGGCCGGCGTGGTGATGATGTGCGTCGGAGGCGTGCTCGCCGCCATGGGCCTGTACCGGGCGGCGCGCACCCTGCCCGGCGCCCGCGGACGCTAGCGCTCCCCGCCCGGGACCCACAGGACGTCGCCCACGGCCTTGTTCGCCGTCCGCGCCAGGATGAACAGCAGGTCCGACAGCCGGTTGAGGTAGGTCGCCGTCAGTGGGTTCATCACCTCGCCGTGCACCTCCAGCGCGGCCCACGTCGAGCGCTCGGCGCGGCGGACGACCGTGCACGCCTGGTGCAGCAGGGCCGCGCCGGGTGTACCGCCGGGCAGGATGAAGGACCGCAGCTTCTCCAGCTCGGCGTTGAAGCGGTCGCAGTCGGCCTCCAGCTTGTCGATGTAGAACTGCTCCACTCGCAGCGGCGGGAACTCCGGGTTCTCCACCACCGGCGTCGACAGGTCCGCGCCCACGTCGAACAGGTCGTTCTGCACACGGGTGAGGACCTTGACGATCTCCTCGTCGAGACCGCCCAGTGCGATCGCCGTACCGATCACCGCGTTCGCCTCGTTCGCGTCCGCGTACGCGGCGATCCGCAGGTCGGTCTTGGCCACCCGGCTCATGTCGCCGAGGGCCGTGGTGCCCTGGTCGCCGGTCCTGGTGTAGATGCGCGTCAGATTGACCATGCGGCCAATCTAGACCGTCCCTCCGGATCCGTTCCGTTCCCTTCGTCACGGCCGGCCGCTACGGGGTCAATCGGTGCGAATCCGACAGGAATTGACGACGTGACCGGCGTCTCACGCCCTGAGACGTGAAACGCGTTACTAACCGATCACACAGCCCCTCACGCCCGCTAGTGTCCGGCCGAGAGCGAAGGGCAGGGCGACCGATGCGCCGGATGGCTGACACCGGTGAGATCGGACGTGCGAGCGGGCAGGGCTTCTGTAAGCACCACAACCGCACGGGCCCCAGAGGCCTCACCCCTGCGGGTGAATTCGGTATCGGTTCGCTCACAGACGGCAACCTCCGACCGCTTTACGCAGTCAGAGGAGGCAACACCGGACATCACACCGCGGAGCACGAGACGCACGCTTAGGGGAGCGCTATGTACATCAGGGGCGACCACGCCGAGCTGGTCGTCGGGGGCCGCCTCGACGTCCGCAGCGCGGCGGACGCCCGTACGGTCCTGCACACGGCGGTGGACGACGGCGCCGGCGACCTGGTGCTCGACCTGTCCGAGCTGGACTCCTGGGACGCCACCGGACTCGGCGTCATCATGGGCGTCCACCGCCGGGCCGGCCGCTGCGGACGCCGCCTGGTCCTGCGCGGCGTACCACCCCAGATGCAGCGCCTGCTGGTGGCCACCCGCCTGCACCGGATCCTCGCCATCGAGGGCGGTATCGGAGTGGAGTCACTGCCCCGGGTGTGAGACCCGGACCCGCGACGCGAGGCGCAGCCCCACGCGACGGACCCGCCGAGCGACGGGAAGCCGCACGCAATCCTCACGAGACCGTGACGTCTCGGGCGGCACGGCACCCCGGACTGTCGTAGATACTGTGCGAAGGTTTACGGTTCGTCTGCCCGCCGCCCGCAGCCCTCGAGCGGGCACCGGACCAGAAGCGACAGCGCAGTGTGCAGCAAGGCCGGGAGGGGCTACCGCCACACGACGCTTTTGGGGGCTTGAACCCATGGACCCGATGAACCGGGGACCCGAGGAGTACGGCCATGACGGCGACGGCCACGCACCGCGCCCCCGTCCCTCCCGGGACCCCTTGACGCCCGACTTCAGCCAGCACGCGCCCGCCCTCGCCCGCACCGTGCGTCTCGTCTCCGGGGACCACCTCCTCACGGTCAACCCCGTCGACGGCAGCGAGATCGAGCTGTGCCCGCCCACGGAGCGCCCCGAGCGGCCCGCCAAGCGCACACCCGAGGCACGCGCCGAGGCCGAACGCGCGGTCAGGCCTCCCGTTCCGGCCGGGCCCGCCCAGCCCGCGCAGCCGCTCCTGGGCCGCCAGGACGAGCGCGAACACCTGGTGCGGCTGCTCGCCCGCGGCCGCTCCGTCCGCCTCACCGGCCCCGCCGGCTCCGGCCGCACCAGCCTGCTGGACCTCGTCGCCGACGACTGCGCGGACCTCGCCCCCGACGGCGTCGTCCGCCTCAGCGGCTACCGCCGCACCGCGGCCGACCTGCTGCACGACCTGTTCCACACCGTCTACGACGCCCCCCTGTACCGCCCCGAGGACGACGAACTGCGCGCCCTCGTCGGCGACATCGGCGCCGTCGTGGTGGTCGACGACCTGGAGTTCGGCGGCGCCGCCCTCGACGACCTGCTGGACGCCACCCCCGAGTGCGCCTTCCTGCTCGGCGCCACCCCCGACGTCCCGGCACCCTCCGTCGACTCCGCCGTCGAGGAGGTCGCCCTGAGCGGCCTCGACCGCTCGGGCGGCGTCGAGGTGATCGAGCGGGCCGTCGGCCGCGTCCTCACCGAGGAGGAGGCCAACTGGGCCGGCGACCTCTGGTTCGAGTCCGAGGGCCTGCCGCTGCGGTTCGTCCAGGCCGGCGCCCTGCTGCTCCAGCGCGACCGGCTGCGCGCCACCGCGGGCGCCGTCGACGAGTTCGGCGTCTTCGAGGACGCCCGCCCGTTCGACGCGTCCCCCGACACCGGCGCCGGCACCCGCGAGCCCGAGGAGATACCCCTGCCCTCGCTGGGCGAGGCCGCCGGGCCCGCCCCGCTGCTCGCCGCCCGCCTCAGCGCCTCGGCCCGCGCCACCCTGCGCTTCGCCGTCGCCCTCGGCGGCGAGGTCCCGCACCAGGCGCACCTGCCCGCCCTGGTCGGCGACACCCACGCCGACGCCGCCCTCGGTGAACTCGTCGCCTGCGGGCTCGTCTCCCCGGCCGGCGCCCGCTACCGGCTCGCCGCCGGCGTCCGGACCCAGCTGGAGGCCGCCGGATACGCCGACGACGTCGCCGCCCGCGCCGACACCGCCGCCCAGCACTACGCCTGGTGGGCCGGACACCCCTCGGTCACGCCCGAGCGGGTCTGCGCGGAGGCCGACGCGATCCTCGCCGCCCTCGCCGTGACCGCCTCGGCCACCGAGCGGCCCGCCGAGGGCGAACAGGCCACCGCGGTCGAGCTGGCCCGCACCGCGGCGCCCGCGTTCGCCGCCGGACTGCACTGGAGCGCCTGGGAGCAGGCCCTGCACGAGGGCGCCGAGGCCGCGCGCCTCGCCGGGCAGTCCGCCGACCGGGCCTACTTCCACCACGAACTGGGCGTCCTCGCGCTCTGCGCCGGACAACTCGACCGGGCCCGCTCCGAACTGGAGGCCTCCCTCGGCCTGCGCGGCGCCCTCACCGACAAGCGGGGCACCGTCGCCGGCCGCCGCGCCCTCGCCCTGGTCGCCGACCGCTCCGGTGACGTGCCGGGCCTGGAGGCGGTGACGGCCGGCGAGGAGGTGCCGGACACCCGCCGAGAGGAGCCGGCCTCGCCCCCGCGCGGCATTCCCGCGGCTCTCCCGTCGGCGCCGCCCACCGGTCCCACCGTCGTCACCAGCCGGCCGCCCGTCCCGCACCCGGCGCACCGTGGCCGGGCCGGCATCCGGGGCCTGGCCAAGCGCAACCTCGTGGCGGCCGGCGCGGGCGCCCTGCTCGTGGCCGTGCTCGGCACGGTGGTCACCCTGGGCGCGACCTCCAACAACGACGCCACCGACCCCTCCGACCGGGGCGGCGTCAACCCCTCCGCCGGCACGGGCGTGGACGACGGCGACCCCGGCACGGACACCCCCGGCGGCGACACCGGCTCGGGGGACACCGGGGAGGCGACCAGCAGGCCCGCGGACCCGGGGCCGGACGGGACGATGGGGACGTCGGACGACCCGACGCCGACGGACGAGGCCCGGCCCTCGGACGACCCGAGCAGTTCCCAGGGATCGGGGAACGGCGGAACGTCTCCTTCGCCGACCAGATCCCCGTCCGCGAGCCACACTCCCCGGCCACCCGCATCACCGTCGCCGAGTTCCTCGCAGTCGTCGAGTCCGTCGAGCTCGCCGTCGCCGAGCGAGTCCTCCTCGGACCCGTCCGGCACCCCGAGCGAGAGCGAGACCTCCACCGACGGCAACTCGGTGTCCTCCGCCCCCGTGGGCTCGGCCGACGCGTCGCAGAGCAGCAGCGCGGTCTCCCCGAGCAGCTCGGAGTCCTCGGCCGCCTCCGAGCCGGTGATCTGAGCCTCGACGCGCACGAGGGCCGGGGTCCGTCACGGACCCCGGCCCTCACCGTCGTGACCGAGGACTTCCGACCGCCCGGATCAGCCGCGGCCTGCCGTCCTCACGGATCGACCGCAGTCCGTCCTGTCCTCGGAGCAACCGCAGCCCGCCGTCTGCTCAGAACAACCGCAGCTTGTCGTCCTCGATGCCGCGCAGGGCGTCGTAGTCGAGGACCTGGCAGCCGATGCCGCGGTCCGTGGCCAGGACGCGGGCCTGCGGCTTGATCTCCTGGGCGGCGAAGATGCCGCGCACCGGCGCCAGATGGGGATCGCGGTTCAGCAGCTCCAGATAGCGGGTGAGCTGCTCCACGCCGTCGATCTCGCCGCGCCGCTTGATCTCGACCGCGACGGTCCGGCCCTCGGCGTCCCGGCAGAGGATGTCGACCGGTCCGATGGCCGTCATGTACTCACGGCGGATCAACGTGTAGCCCTCGCCGAGCGTCTCGATGCGGTCGGCGAGCAGTTCCTGGAGGTGCGCTTCCACGCCGTCCTTGATCAGGCCCGGGTCGACGCCGAGTTCGTGCGAGGAGTCGTGGAGGACTTCCTCCATGGTGATGATCAGTTTCTCGCCCGCCTTGTTGACGACGGTCCAGACGCCTTCCTCCTCGCCGGTGCCCTCCTTCAGCGTGCAGGGCGGCGACATCCAGTTCAGGGGCTTGTAGGCCCGGTCGTCCGCGTGGATGGAGACGCTGCCGTCCGCCTTCACCAGGATGAGACGGGGGGCGGAGGGGAGGTGGGCGGTGAGCCGGCCCGCGTAGTCCACGGAGCACCGGGCAATGACGAGACGCATGGTCGGCAACGCTACTCGACATCACGGGGGCCACGCGATTCGCCCGCCTGTCTCCCGCCGCCACCGTCGACCGGGGCCCCGGGGGCCGCACCTTTTGCTCGGGAAAACACGCCTTCCAGGGTGGCCGATAGTGCGCCCAACCCCCCTGCCCTATGTGCCCATTCTCCTGGTGCGGTCACGGTCGGTTGCCTACCGTAGAGAACGGGAGGTCGCGGTGCGTGTACCCAGCGTGCTCGGTGTTTGCCGCATGGCGGACTCCCTCTTTCTGTCCGGCAACCCCTGCGTTTCGGGGGTGCGAGAGGAGAACCCATGTCGCTCGACGTCTCACCGGCCCTACTCGAACAGGCCGAGCGAGGCGAGGTCGACGAAGCGGAATTCGTCGACTGCGTCCGGACCTCCCTGCCCTACGCATGGGAGATGATCAGCTCCCTGGTGGCCCAGCTGAAGGTGGACGGCGGCCAGTTCGCCGACAACCAGACGCCCCCGCCGGACGAGCAGGCACGCGGGCAGTTGCTGCGAGCCCTAGCGAGTGACGCGATTCGCGGCGCCCTGCAACGGCACTTCGGTGTGCGGCTGGCCTTCCAGAACTGCCATCGGGTGGCGGTGTTCCCGTTGGACACATCGGTCGACGAGACGATGGCCCGTTTCACCTCGGTCCGCAGTCAGGTGCTCAACCAGTCTCCGGAGTTCCGGGACTGCTGAGGCAGTGCGAGCCCTGCTTGCCGCTCCCTGACGCGGGAGGTGCCATCAAGTACCGGAGCGGCAAGCTTCTCGGCCGACGGGGCCGTTCACCGGAGGTGGGGGAGGACCTCCGCGCCCAGCCGCCGTACGTTCTCCTCGGTGGCCGCCAGATCGCCGGAACCCTCGACGAGCAGGGCGAAGCGCGAGATGCCGGTCCGCTCGCTGGTCGCCGCGAGGCGGTCGACGCACAGTCGAGGAGGGCCCACCGGGTGCAGCCCGCAGAGCAGTTCGGTGTACGCCACCGGGTCCCGCATACCGCGGGTGCGGCCGTCCACCGTCACATGCGCGTCGAGGCCCTGCTTCAACCAGCCGGGCATCGCCTTCACCAGCGTCTCCACCGCGTCCGTGCGCCGGTCCGCGATCTGGCAGACGCCCGCCGAGACATGACCCGCGGCCCGGATCTCGTCCGCGCCCCGCCCGGCCGCCCGCGCGTGCTGTCGCCACAGGGCGACCATCTCGGCCTTCTCCTCGTCCCCCACGTGCATCCCGAGCAGCATGGGCAGCCCGCGCTCCGCGGCCAGCCGTACGCTCGCCGGGGAGGTGCAGGCGACGACCACTTCCGGGCCCTCCATCTCCGTCACGGCCTCCGACGGCCGCGGTACGACGGGGACTTCGCGGAAGCGGAAGCGCTCGCCGTCGGCGCCGACGGACGGTTCGCGCAGCCAGCGCACCAGCAGATCGAGTGATTCCGGGAACCCCTTCTCGTACGCGTCCAGACCCGACCCGAACACCTCGAGGTCGACCCACGGACCACCGCGGCCCACGCCCAGGGTGAACCGGCCGCCGCTCGTCAGGTGCAGCAGCGCGGTCTGTTCGCCGAGGGCGACGGGGTGGACGGTGGGCAGCACGCTGACCGCCGTACCGACCCGGATGCGCCGGGTGCGGCCCAGCAGCAGGGCGGCCAGGGTGACCGCGGACGGGCAGGTGCCGTACGGCACGAAATGGTGCTCGGCCAGCCAGACCGAGTCCAGCCCCGCCTCCTCGGCGACCTCGGCGGAGCGGACCGCTCGATGCAGCGCCTCCCCTTGGCCCTGCCCCGGGAACTGGGCCGCCAACACGAAACTTCCAACACGCATGGGACTTTCCTGCTTCCTTGGCTCCGACACGGAGCTCCCCCACCCGGCATAACCGTCTGACACGTGCCGAGGACACGGTCCGGTGGGGAGATTTGCGGATTGTCTGCAGAATCGGGCGCCCCGGAGGGAGACTTGTGGGGATTGGTTCCCTACGGGTACCCCCACGGGCGCCGCGTAGGCTGGATACGCATCCTGCTCCCTGTATAGCCCCGTGAGGTGTCCCGTGTCCCCGCGTCGCAACCGACCCAAGGATGGTGGCTCGTCCGGCCGGAGCGCCGAGGACGACCGCGCGAGCCGGTACGGCGGCTGGCAGTCCAGCGCGAGCTGGCAGGGGGAGGACTGGAGCGTACGGCATGTGGCCGGCGCGAGCGCGCAGGGCAAGGCGTACCGCTGCCCCGGTTGCGAACAGATGATCCCCGACGGTGTGCCGCACGTCGTCGCCTGGCCCGAGCACGCGGGCGTGGACGACCGCCGCCACTGGCACAAGGCGTGCTGGAACGCACGGGACCGCCGCACCCCTGGGGTACGGCGGTCCCGTGACGTGCCGAGGTTCTAGGGGGTCACACGTCCCGCTTCTGCAGCAGCGCGAAGGCGGCGGCGAAGGCGGCAGCGGTCACGCCCAGCGCGATCCACAGCGGGTCCCAGCCGGACGGACCGCTGTCGGTCAGCGAGGTGGAGTAGAAGACGCTGAGCTGGTTGGGGATCGAGTACTCGAACAGCGCCTGGCGCAGGTCCTCCAGGGACGACGAGAACATGAACAGCGCGATCACCAGCGGGGCCAGCACGAGGCCGATCATGAGGGTGATGGCGCCCGCCGAGTGCCGGATGACCGAGCCGACGGCCAGCGACAGCAGCCCGAGCAGCGCGATGTAGAGGGAGACGCCGAGCGTGCCCTTGACCCACTCACCGCCGGAGGGTTCGCGGGCGTCCGGCAGCAGGGCCACGTCCACCATCGCGACGAGGACCGCCGACACCAGCGTCACCACGAACGCGACCAGGAAGAAGACGACCGCCTTCGCCGCGAGCACCCGGCCGCGCGACGGGCAGGCCACCATCGTGGTCCGGATCATGCCGGTGCCGTACTCCGAGGCGGTGGTCAGCACGCCGAGCGTGATGACGCACATGCTGCCCAGGAGCAGTCCGAAGAAGCCGAAGGACAGCGGGTTCTCGCCGGACAGGTCGCCCTCGGTGGTGTTGGCGGCGACGATCGCGGCGGTCAGCAGGCCGATGCCGACGACGAGCAGGACGAACACGCCCAGCGTCCACATCGTGGAGCGCACCGACCGGATCTTGGTCCACTCCGAGGCGAGGGCGTGACCGAGGTGCGTGCGCACGACGGGGATCGGCGAGGTGTAGGTGGGGTACGCGGACCCGGGCGCCGCCTGCCAGGCGGGCGCGGCCTGCGGAGACGGGGGCTGCGGCGTGCTCATCGGGCGTCCTCGGTCTTGGTCGGGGCGGGGGCGGCGGACTGCGCCTGCTCCTGCGGCGCGGCGGCGGCCGGGGCCTGCGGCGCCGGGGCGGCCGGCTGCACCGGTGCGGGCGCCTGTGCCGGCGCCTGTGCGTACGGGTTGGCCGCGCCCAGGCCGCCGGGCCCGGCGGGAGCGCCGTACGGCCCCGGAGCGGCGCCCTGGGCGGGCTGCGGCGGCGCGTAGCCCTGCTGCTGCGGGGGCGGCGGGGCGTACCAGCCCGGCTGGCCCTGGCCCGGTACCGGCATGGGCGGCAGCGCGCCGGGCGGCAGCGGCTGCTGGAGCCCGGCCTTCTGGTCGATGGTCGACCGGTAGTCGACGGCCCCCTGCGTCATCCGCATGTACGCCTCCTCCAGTGAGGCCTGGTGCGGCGACAGCTCCCACAGGCGTACGTCGGTGTCGTGGGCGATGTCGCTGATGCGGGGGAGGGGCAGGCCGGTGACGCGCAGGGCGCCGTCCTGCTCGGGCAGCACATGACCGCCCGCCTCGGTGAGCGCGGCGGCCAGCTTCTCGCGCAGCTGCGGCTCGGTGCTCGGGGTGCGCACGCGCGCGAAGTCCGCGGAGTTGGCCGAGATGAAGTCGGTCACGCTCATGTCGGCGAGGAGCTGTCCGCGCCCGATGACGATCAGGTGGTCGGCGGTCAGCGCCATCTCGCTCATGAGGTGCGAGGAGACGAAAACGGTTCGCCCCTCCGCCGCGAGAGACTTCATCAGGTTGCGCACCCAGAGGATTCCCTCGGGGTCGAGGCCGTTGACCGGCTCGTCGAACAGCAGCACCTGGGGGTCGCCGAGGAGCGCGGCGGCGATGCCGAGCCGCTGCCCCATGCCGAGCGAGAAGCCCTTGGACCGCTTCCTCGCCACGTCCTGGAGGCCGACCACGCCGAGGACCTCGTCCACCCGCCGGGCCGGGATGCCCGAGAGCTGGGCCAGGCACAGCAGGTGGTTGCGGGCGTGCCGGCCGCCGTGCACGGCCTTGGCGTCCAGCAGGGCGCCGACCTGGCGGGGCGCGTTCGGCAGCCTGCGGTACGGGTAGCCGCCGATCGTCACCGTCCCCGAGGTCGGGTTGTCCAGGCCGAGGATCATCCGCATGGTCGTCGACTTGCCCGAGCCGTTCGGCCCGAGGAAGCCCGTGACGGCACCGGGTCGTACCTGGAAGGAAAGGTTGTACACAGCGGTCTTGTCGCCGTAGCGCTTGGTCAGGCCGACTGCTTCGATCATGCTCCGCACCCATCGACAGGTTCAGGACAGCGGGGCACATGCCCCCCGTAAGGGTTAGGAGGATATCGATCCGCTGACGGTTCCGCTCAAGACAAAGTAAAGACCAAAGCTTCACGCGTCGCGTTTCTTCAGCAGCAGGTATCCGCCGGCCAGAGCCACCACCACCCACACCACCATGATCGCCAGCCCGCCCCAGGGCCCGTACGGTGTGTCGTCGTCGATCGGGGTGACCACCTGCATGATCTTGCTGCCGGCCTGGTCGGGCAGGTACCGGCCCACCTTCTTCGTCGCGTCGACGTTGCCCAGGATGTTGGAGATCAGGAAGAAGAACGGCATCAGGATGCCCAGCGACAGCATCGGCGAGCGCAGCATCGCGGCCACGCCCATGGAGAACACCGCGATGAGCGTCATGTAGAGGCCGCCGCCGATCACCGCCCGCAGCACGCCCGGGTCGCCGATCGACGCCCTGTGGGAGCCGAGCATCGCCTGGCCCAGGAAAAAGGCGACGAAGCCGGTGGCCATCGAGACGACCAGGGCGAGCCCGGTGGCCACCGCGATCTTGCTGAACAGGAACGTGCCGCGCTGCGGTACGGCCGCCAGCGAGGTGCGGATCATGCCGGTGCTGTACTCGTTCGAGACGACCAGCACCCCGAACACGATCATCGCCAGCTGGCCGAGGCTCATCCCGGCGAAGCTGATGAACGTCGGGTCGAAGGAGAGCCGGTCGTCACGGCTCATCGTGTCGAACTCGTTCCTCGACAGCGCCGAGATCAGCATGCCGAGGGCGATGGTGACCACCACGGCGAGGGAGAGCGTCCACACGGTGGACGCGACGGAGCGGATCTTCGTCCACTCGGAACGGATGACCTGGGTCGCCGCCATGCTCAGCCCTTCCCCCGGCCGTCGCCCCACTGCTGCGCGGGGGCCGGCCCGGTGTGCGCGTGGTACTCGACCGACTCCGCGGTCAGCTGCATGAACGCCTCCTCCAGCGAGGCCTGCTGGGGGCTCAGCTCGTGCAGCACGAGCTGGTGCCGGGCGGCCAGCTCCCCGATGGCCTCCGACTTGTCCCCGTCGACCTCGAGGGTGCCGTTGCCGCTCTCCACGACGGTGATGCCGGCGCCGCGCAGCACATCGAGCAGCCGCTCGCGCTGCGGCGTGCGGATCCGGACGTACGCGCGCGAGTTGCGGGCGATGAAGTCGGCCATGGAGGTGTCGGCGAGGAGCCGCCCCTGGCCGATGACGACGAGATGGTCGGCGGTCAGCGCCATCTCGCTCATGAGGTGCGAGGAGACGAACACGGTCCGCCCCTGCGCCGCCAGCGACTTCATCAGGGTGCGGATCCAGTGGATGCCCTCGGGGTCGAGGCCGTTGACCGGCTCGTCGAACATCAGGATCCGCGGGTCGCCGAGGAGCGCGGCGGCGATGCCGAGCCGCTGCCCCATGCCGAGCGAGAAGCCCTTGGCCTTCTTCTTCGCCACGGCCGTCAGTCCCACCGTGTCCAGCACCTCGTGCACCCGCTGCCGCGGGATGCCGTTGCTCTGCGCCAGGCACAGCAGGTGGTGGTAGGCGCTGCGGCCCGGGTGCACGCCCTTGGCCTCCAGCAGGGCGCCGATGTACGTCAGCGGGTCCTTGAGCTGGTCGTAGTGCTTGCCGTCGATCCGTACGTCCCCGGCGGAAGGCCGGTCCAGACCGAGGATCATCCGCATGGTGGTGGACTTGCCGGCGCCGTTGGGACCGAGGAAGCCCGTGACGATGCCCGGTCTGACGGTGAAGGTCAGGTTGTTCACCGCCACCTTCTCGCCGTACCGCTTGGTCAGCCCCTCGAGCTCGATCATGCGGCCCACGCTAGGACGTGGGAAAGCCCTCTGCCACCTCAGTGGCAGAGGGCTCCGCAGGTTTTCAGCCGCTGTACGACCCGGTGTTACCGGGCCTGCTGGGCCGGGACGCCCCGGGAGATCGGCTCGTCGTCGGCCGGGGAGCCGGCGGCGGCCACCGCGGCACCCGTGAGCGTGGCGAGCATCTCGCGGACGTTCGTCAGCTGGGCGTTGATCGAGTCGCGGCGGTTGGTGAGGGCCGCGAGCTCGCGCTCGGATTCCGAACGGATGCGGTCGGCCTTGGCGTTGGCGTCGGCCACGATGTCCTCGGCCTGGCGCTGCGCCGTCTCGACGGTCTGGCGGGCGCGGCGCTCGGCGTCCGTGCGCAGCTTCTCCGCCTCCAGGCGCAGCTGCTCCGCGCGGTGCTCGATCTCCGCGAGCCGCTTCTCCGCCTTGGCCTGACGGGACGCCAGGTCGCGCTCGGACTGCTCGCGGCGCTTGGCGAGGTTCGTCTCGAAGTCGGCGGCGGCCTGCGCGGCCTTGGCGCGGGTCTCCTCGAAGAGGGCGTCGGCCTCCTCGCGCTTGGACTGCGCGTCCTTCTGGGCCTCGGCGCGCAGCTGCGAGGCGTCACTCTTGGCCTTCTCGACGATCCGGACGCCCTCGTCCTCCGCCTTGGCCTTGCGCTCCGCGGCGAACGATTCCGCGTCGTTGCGCACCTGCTGCGCCGCCGACTCGGCGAGCTCACGGTGCTGCTCGGCCGCGCGACGGGCCTCCTCGCGCAGATCCTTGGCCTCTTCCTCGGCGAGGCGGAGGATCTTCTCGACACGCGCGCCGAGACCGGCGTACGACGGCTCGGCGTCGCTGACGGCGGCCTGGGCGTTCTGCGTCTCGAGGTGGAGCTCCTCGATGCGCTTTTCCAGAGCGGTGATGCGGGCGAGAGCGCTGTCACGGTCGGAGACGAGCTTGGAGATTCGTTCGTCCACCTGAGCGCGGTCGTATCCACGCCGCACAAGCTCGAAGCCGTAGGGGGAAGTGTCGCTCATGGGGTTCCTGTCGAATGAGACCGGTGAGGTGATAGGGGAATCCTAGGGGCCGAAGCGGTGTGTCATCGAGCGGATACGTGTTTGATCTGGAGATTGACACCCCTTTTGGGTGGCTAACCCGTGGGCGACTTGCCAAAAACTTGGTCAAAGGCCCCAGACAACAACGGAAACCGGCCGATGAGCTAGCCCTCCGAGGACTTGCCACCCGTACGAGGGGCTCCCACCGTCGCGCCCGCCTTGACGCCCCCGTCCTTCCCGGACGACGGCGCCTCGAAGGACTCCAATGCCTCCAGCACGTCCTGGACCCGGGAGATCTCCGCGTTGATGTCCTCGCGGCGGCGGACCAGCACCTCCAGTTCGCGTTTGCCCTCCTCGACCGTGCGCCGGGCCTCGCGGATCGCCTCGGCCTTGAGCTCCTCGGCCTCCTTGATCAGCGCGGACTTCTTCTGCTCGGCCTCCTTGAGCAGCCCCTCGGCCTTCTTCACGGCGGCGATCCGGACCTTGCCCGCCTCCGAGTTGGCCTCCGAGACCAGCTCCTTGGCCTTGGCCTGCGCCTTGGCGAGCTGCTCCTCGGCGGCCTTGATGAGCGCGTCGCAGCGGTCCCCGGTCGACTTCATCGTCTCGGCGGCCTCGCGGCGCGCCCGCTCGTGCAACTCCTCGATCTCGGAGGTGATGCGGTCGCGCAGCTCCTCCGCCCGCTCCCTGATGGCGGTCGCGTCCCGGCGGGCGCCGACGAGCAGTTCGTCCGCGTCCGTACGGGCCTTCTCCACCCGCGTGTTGCCCTCGACGGTCGCCTCGGCGACGAGCCGCTCGGCCTCCTTGCGGGCCGCGCCGACCATCGTGTCGGCCTGCGCCTCCGCCTCCGCGGTGGCCTTCAGCGCCTGCTGCTGCGCCTCGGTGAGCAGCTTGTCCGCCTCGGCGGTGGTCTCCGTGATGAGCGTGTCGACCTGTTCGGCCGCCTCCGAGCGCCGCTTGTTGGCCTCCTTGCGGGCCTCGTCCAGCGTCCGGTCGGCCTCCTCGCGGGCGACGCTCATCATCCGGTCGGCCTCCGCCGCCGCCTCCGCCTTGACCCGTTCGGCCTCGACCCGGATGCGCTCGGCGTGTTGCCGTGCCGAACCGACCGTCTCGGCGGCCTCGGCCCGCAGCCGCTCCGCGTCGCCACTGGCGTCCGTGATCAGCTTCTCGGCCTTGGCGACCGACTCGGTCCGCAGCCGCTCGGCCTCCTCGATCGCCTCGGTGCGCACCCGCTCGGCCTCCGCGACCGTCTCGGACTGCAGGCGCTCGGCCTCGGCGATGGTCTCCGTCTGCAGGCGCTCCGCCTCGGCACGCGCCTCCGTGATGAGGGTGTCCGCCTGCGTCGCCGCGTCCGACCGGATGCGGTTGGCGTCGTCACGGGCGTCCGCCCGGGTGCGTGCCGCCGCCTGGTCGGCCTCCGCGAGGGCGTCGGACGCCTCGGTCCGCACCCGCTGGGCGTGCGCGGCCGACTCGGAGCGCAGCTGCTCCGCCTCCGCGATCGCGTCGCCGACGGTCCGCTCGGCCAGCGCCCGCGCGGCCTCCGACTCCTCGCTCGCCTCGCGCCGCAGCCGGCTCGCGTCCTCGGCGGCCCGCTCCCGCTCGGCGTAGGCGTCGGCGCGGACCCGGTCCGCCTCCTCCTCGGCCTCCCGCCGCGTACGGTCCGCCGCGTGCTCGGCGGCACTGCGCAGCCCGGTGATCTCCTCCTGGGCCTGCTCGTGCAGCCCGGCCACGGAGTCCCGCACCTGCTGGGCGTGGAGCTCGGCCGCCGACACCATCTCGGTGGCGCGCCGGTCGGCCTCCTCCACCAGACGTACGGCCTCGGCCTGCGCGTCCTCCACGCGCCTGCGCGCCGACGCCAGCAGCTCCTCGCTCTGCTCGCGGGCCCGCTCCCGCTCCTGGTCGGCCTCCTGACGGGCCGCGCCGAGCAGTTCCTCGGCCTCGCGGCGGCGCCGGGCGGCCTCCTCCTGGGCGGCGGCCAGCGTCTCGGTCGCCTCGGTCGCCAGCCGCTCGGCGGCGGCCTGCGCCTCCGCGCGCACCCGGTCCGCGGTGTCCTGGGCCTCCGACTTCAGCCGCTCCGCCTCGGCCGCGGCCTCCGAGCGCAGCCGTACGGCGACGGCCTCGCCCTCGGCCCGCGAGGCGGACGCGTCGGCGGCGGCCTCGGTGCGCAGCCGCTCGGCCTCCGCCTCGGCCTGCTGCTGGAGCGAACGGATCCGCTCCGCGGACTCCGCGCGCAGCCGCTCGGTCTCCTCGGCGGCCTCGCGACGGATCCGCGCGGCCTCCTCCCGGGCGTCGGTCAGCGCCTGCTCGGCGGCGGCGAGCCGCCCCTCCGCCTCCGTGTGCAGCCGGGTCAGTTCCCCGGCGGCCTCCGCCTGCCGGGCCTCGACCGCCCGCTCGGTCTCCTCGCGCAGTGCGAGCGCGGCCCGCTCGGCGTCGGTCCGGATCGTCTCGGCCTGCTCGACGACCTCGTCCCGGTGGCGCTCGGCCTCCTTGCGGGTGCGCTCCAGCGTCTCCTCGGCCTGCCGGCGCAGCGTGGTGGCCCGCTCGATGGCCTCCGTGCGGACCTTCTCGCTGTCCGCGGTGGCCTTCTGGCGCAGCTCGTCCGCGTCGGCCTTGGCCTTGGACAGCAGCTCCTCGGCGGTCTTGGCCGCCTCCTCGATCTGCTGGACGGCCTCCCTGCGGGCCTCCGCGCGGATCTTCTCGCCCTCGGCGACCGCGTCGGCACGCAGCTGTTCGGCGTCGCCGCGCAGCCGACGGGCCTCCTCCTGCAGCTCGACCGTCTTGGCGCGGTACTCCTTGGTGTCGTCCTTCGCCGCGCCCTTGAGCTGTTCGGCGATGTCGTGCGCCTCGGCGCGCAGCCGGTCCGCCTCGGCCTCGGCCTCCCGGCGGATGCGCTCGGCCTCCTCGGCGGCGGCCCGGGTGGTGCGCTGCGCGTCCTCCTGCGCCTTGTTGAGGACGTCCTCGGCGGTCTTGGCCGCCTTCGACAGCTGGGTCGCGCTCTCCTCGGCGGTGAGCGTGCGGGCCTTCTCGGCGGCCTCGGCGAGGAGCTTCTCCGCCTCGGCGCGGGCGTCCGCGACGAGCTGCTCGGCGTCCGCCTTGGTGGCTTCGGCCTCCTTGGTGGCCTCGCTGACCAGCCGGGCGACCTGCTCCTTCGCCGTACGGGTGCGCTGCTCGTTGGCCGACTCGGCGCTCTGCAGCGCCTTCTCGGCGGCCGCCTTGGCCTCGGCGACGAGCTTCTCCGCCTCGGTGCGGGCCTCGCGCAGTGCCGCGTCGGCCTCCGCGATGCGCTGCTCGGCGGTCCGGCTCAGTTCCTGCGCCTGCCGGCGGGCCGCGTCCGACTCGGACGCCGTGGAGGTCCGCAGCTGCTCGGCGTGGTCGGTGGCCTCCTGGGCCTGGGTGGAGGCGGCGTTCAGCAGGCGCTCGGCGTCCGTGCGGGCACGGCGCAGGAGCTGCTCGGCCTCCGCGCGGGCCGCCTCGGCCTCGCTCTGCAGCCGCTGCCGGGCCTCCGTGGCCAGCCGCTCCGCCTCGGCGCGCGCGGCCGCCAGGGCCTGCTCGGCCTCGGCACGCGACTCCTCGAGGAGGCGGCGGGCCTGGGACTCGGTCCGGGCGCGCAGCTGCTCGGCCCACGCCACGTTCTCGTTGACGTGCGACTCGACGGTCTGCCGGCGCTCCGCCAGCTCCTGGTCCAGCTGCTGCCGGCGGGCCACCGCCTCCGCGTGCAGCTCCGCCTGGAGGCGGGCCGCCTGCTCGGCGTGCTCCTGGAGGATGCGCTGGGTCTGCGCCCGCGCCTGGCTCAGCTCGCGCTCGGCGTCGGCGCGGATCTGGTCCGCCTGCACCTGCGCGGTGCGCAGCAGCTGCTCCGCCTGGTAGCCGATGTCACCGCCGTCGAAGGCGGGCCGGGACATGATGGTGCGCCGCGCCTCGTGCAACTTGGCGCGCAGCACCTCGACCTGGTAGCCGAGGTCCTCGGCGTGCTGGATCGCCTTTTCCCGCTCGGTCTTCAGCCGCTTCATCTCGGCTTCGAACCGAGTGAGGTGGTCGACGTCAGCCGCCGGCTCCCGCTCCTGGCTCTCGTAGCCCCGCACTGCGCGGTCCCATCCGTCCCCTGGTCGCAAGCTTCTCCAACGAGCTCCGTCCATCCGCCGAACGGGGCCCCCGGGGAATGGTGTCAGATCAACGGCGGAGCACGGGCTGCTGCCCCGACGCTCGTCCCCCGAAACCCGGACCCCGGCTGGTCCTGCCGCCGAGACGGCAGGACGTCGGTCGCCCGTCACGAGCGGCGACCGCCCCCAACCCTACCGGCCCCTATGTACGAGGGTCAGTGCTCAGGTGACTCAACAGGCGCCGATGTGACCAGTTCTGTCAGTACGCCATGGCAATCCTTCGGGTGCAGGAAGGTGATTCGTGACCCCATGGAGCCACGTCGCGGCTCTTCGTACAGCACGCGTACGCCCTTGGAGCGGATCTCCGCGGCCTCCCCGTCCACGTCCGCCGTACCGAAAGCGATGTGGTGGACGCCCTCGCCGTTCTTCGCGAGCCACTTCGCGACGGTGGAGTCCTCCCGGGTCGGTTCCAGCAACTGGAGGTACGAGGCGCCGCCGTCGGACGTATCGTTGATCTTGAGCATGGCCTCGCGCACGCCCTGTTCCTCGTTGACCTCGGTGTGGAACACCTCGAAGCCGTACGTGGAGCGGTAGAACTCGACGGTGGCGTCGAGGTCGTGGCAGGCGATCCCGATGTGGTCGATTCGCGTCAGCATGGATTCAGTGCAGCGCTCCGGAGGTGGTTACGCAACGTGCGCGCGATCACACCGACCGCCCGGTGACGGGGCGGAGTACCGCTCAGTACATTCGAAGTAAACCCTCGTTCACTCCTCGGCCCGTGCAGGCCGGTAAGGGGATCGCAGCTCATGTCTGGAACGAACAGCACGACGTCGGTGATCGTCGCGGGCGCTCGGACGCCCATGGGACGGTTGCTCGGCTCGCTGAAGTCCTTCTCCGGAGCCGACCTCGGCGGCTTCGCCATCAAGGCCGCCCTCGACCGTGCGGGGATCGGTGGCGACCAGGTGCAGTACGTCATCATGGGGCAGGTGCTCCAGGCGGGCGCCGGCCAGATCCCGGCCCGCCAGGCCGCCGTCAAGGCCGGCATCCCGATGAACGTCCCGGCGCTCACCGTCAACAAGGTGTGTCTGTCGGGCCTCGACGCGATCGCGCTGGCCGACCAGTTGATCCGCGCGGGTGAGTTCGACGTGGTCGTCGCGGGTGGCCAGGAGTCCATGACCAACGCCCCGCACCTGCTGCCGAAGTCCCGTGAGGGCTTCAAGTACGGCGCGGTCGAGATGCTCGACGCCATGGCGTACGACGGTCTGACCGACTCCTTCGAGGGCGTCGCCATGGGCGAGTCGACGGAGAAGCACAACACGCGCCTCGGCATCGCCCGTCCCGAGCAGGACGAGTTCGCCGCCCTGTCCCACCAGCGGGCCGCCGCCGCGCAGAAGAACGGGCTGTTCGAGGCCGAGATCACCCCGGTCGAGATCCCGCAGCGCAAGGGCGAGCCGGTCGTCTTCAGCAAGGACGAGGGCATCCGTCCGGAGACCACCGCCGAGTCGCTCGGCAAGCTGCGTCCGGCCTTCGCCAAGGACGGCACGATCACCGCGGGCTCGGCCTCGCAGATCTCCGACGGCGCGGCGGCCGTGGTCGTGATGAGCAAGGCCAAGGCGCAGGAGCTGGGCCTGGAGTGGATCGCCGAGATCGGCGCCCACGGCAATGTGGCGGGCCCGGACAACTCGCTCCAGTCCCAGCCCTCCAACGCCATCCTGCACGCCCTGAAGAAGGAGGGCCTGGAGGTCTCCGACCTCGACCTCATCGAGATCAACGAGGCCTTCGCCGCCGTCGCGGTCCAGTCAATGAAGGACCTCGGGGTGTCCACGGAAAAGGTGAACGTCAACGGCGGGGCGATCGCCCTGGGCCACCCGATCGGCATGTCCGGCGCCCGGCTGGTGCTGCACCTGGCCCTGGAGCTGAAGCGGCGGGGCGGCGGGGTCGGCGCGGCCGCGCTGTGCGGCGGCGGCGGCCAGGGTGACGCGCTGATCGTGCGGGTACCCAAGGCCTGAGACCCCCGCTCGACCTCTTCTCGTGAACTCGTGAACGGAGCTGTGATGCAGGACGTCTCCTCGCTGGTCGCCCAGGCCAGGGAAGGCCGGCCCCGGGCCGTGGCCCGGCTGATCTCCCTGGTGGAGGGGGCGTCCCCGCAGCTCAGGGAGGTCATGGCGGCTCTGGCCCCGCTGACCGGCAACGCCTACGTGGTGGGTCTGACCGGTTCGCCGGGCGTGGGCAAGTCGACGTCCACCTCGGCCCTGGTGACGGCCTACCGCAAGCAGGGCAGGCGGGTCGGCGTCCTGGCCGTCGACCCGTCGTCGCCGTTCTCCGGCGGCGCCCTGCTCGGCGACCGGGTCCGGATGTCGGAGCACGCCTCCGACCCGGGCGTCTACATCCGCTCGATGGCGACGCGCGGTCACCTCGGCGGCCTCGCCTGGGCCGCCCCGCAGGCGATCCGCGTGCTGGACGCGGCCGGCTGCGACGTGATCCTGGTCGAGACGGTCGGCGTCGGCCAGTCGGAGGTCGAGATCGCCTCCCAGGCCGACACGAGCGTGGTCCTGCTGGCCCCCGGCATGGGTGACGGCATCCAGGCCGCCAAGGCCGGAATCCTGGAGATCGGCGACGTGTACGTCGTCAACAAGGCCGACCGCGACGGCGCCGACGCCACCGCCCGCGAGCTGAACCACATGCTCGGCCTCGGCGAGGCCCGCGGCCCCGGCGACTGGCGGCCGCCGATCGTCAAGACGGTCGCGGCCCGCGCCGAGGGCGTCGACGAGGTCGTCGAGGCGCTGGAGAAGCACCGGGCGTGGATGGAGGAGCACGGCGTCCTCGCCGAGCGCCGCCGGGCCCGCGCCGCCCGCGAGGTCGAGACGATCGCCGTCACGGCCCTGCGGGAACGGATCGGCGACCTGCACGGCGACCGGCGGCTCAGCACCCTGGCCGAGAAGATCGTCGCCGGTGAGCTGGACCCGTACCGGGCGGCGGACGAACTGGTGACGGGGCTCACCGAGGGGTGAATCCCGGAGGGTGAATTCCGAGGGCTGACCCCCCGGGGGGGAATCCCGAGGGGCGTCGGTGTCGGCGGCGCTTCGCCCGCGGCCGGCGCGGTTGGGGTCTCCGGCCCCGGGACGGCGTCCGGCCGGTGGCCGTGGGTTCGCTCGTGCGCGTCGTACGGCCGGGCGCGGCGGCCGTCGCGGACCTGCGGCGGAGCCGCACGGCGATGCGGCTCCGCGTCCTCGCGGCGTGGTCGCTCACGCCCCGCCGGGCGGTGGACGGTCAGTCGTCGTCGCGGTCGTCGCCCGCGCCGTCCGTGCCGTGGTCGTCGTCGGTGTGGTGGCGGTCCGCGGTGACCTTGGTGTCGTTCAGGCCGACGGTCCAGTCGTGCTCCCCGCCCGCGGAGTCGGTGGTCTCCACGTCCCAGCCGCCGGTGCCGTCCTCGTCCAGGTCGACCGAGGTGACGACGCCCTTCGCGGCGGCGGCCCCGGCGGCCTGTGCGGCGGTGACGTCGGCGCCCTTCAGGGCACCGCGCTCGTCGGCGTCGTCGTCGCGATCGGTCTCCGTGCCGAGGATCCGGCCGTCGGCCCGGTCCACGTGGACGGTGTAGGTGGTGGTGCCCTTGCCCAGGATGTCGACCTCCCAGCCGCGGTCGGAGCCGTCGTCGTCGAGGTCGGCGGAGACGGCCGTGCCCGGACGGGACTCCAGGGCGGCGGCGATCGCCTGGGCCGCGGTGAGCTTCGCGCCGTTCGCCGGGGCCTTCGCGGCGTCGGCCCGGGCCCGGGTGTCGCCCACCTCGGCCCGCGCGGCGCCCCGCACGTCGTCGTCCGCGAAGGCGACGGCCGCGCCTGCGCCGATCACGGCGGTCGCGGCGACGGCGGCGATGACGAGCTTGCGCTTCATGAGAGTTCCTCCCGGTCGGTCGATGGCGTCGCTTCGTGGACACGTCGTTCCGTTGCGACGGGAACCACCCTCGCCGACCGGCGCTGAGGGGAACCTGAAGCCACCTGAAGATCACTTCAGCTTCGGTTTGCGACCCTGATGTCCATGCGCCTGTTGATCGTCGAGGACGAGAAGCGACTCGCCCTGTCCCTGGCCAAGGGCCTGACCGCCGAGGGGTACGCCGTGGACGTGGTCCACGACGGCCTGGAGGGCCTGCACCGGGCGAGCGAGTCGCCGTACGACCTGGTCGTCCTCGACATCATGCTGCCCGGCCTGAACGGCTACCGGGTCTGCTCCGCCCTGCGGGCCGCCGGGAACGACGTCCCGATCCTCATGCTCACCGCCAAGGACGGCGAGTACGACGAAGCCGAGGGCCTGGACACGGGCGCGGACGACTACCTGACCAAGCCGTTCTCGTACGTCGTCCTCGTCGCCCGCGTGAAGGCGCTGCTGCGGCGGCGCGGGCGGGGGGCCGGCGCCTCACCCGTGCACGTCCTCGGCGGGCTGAGGGTCGACACGGCCGCCCGCAGGGTGTTCCTGGGGGACGAGGAGGCCGCGCTCACCGCCAAGGAGTTCGCCGTCCTGGAGCACCTCGTGGTACGGGCCGGCGAGGTGGTGTCCAAGGCCGAGATCCTGGAGCACGTCTGGGACTTCGCCTATGAGGGCGATCCCAACATCGTCGAGGTGTACGTGAGCGCGCTGCGCCGCAAGCTGGGCGCCGGACTCATCCGGACGGTGCGCGGCGCCGGGTACCGGCTGGAGGCGGGGCGATGAGGCACCGGCTGGGTTCCGTGCGGGCCAGGGCCACGCTCGGCGCCACCCTCGTCGTCGCGGTCGCGCTGGTCGCCGCCGGTGCGGCCGTCCTGCTGTCGCTCAGGTCCAGCCTGAGCGGTCAGGCGAGCGCGGAGGCGGAGCGCACGGCGCGGGAGGTCGCCGTCCAACTGGCCGCCGGGCAGCCCTACGCCCGGCTGTCCCTGGACGACGACGACCGCCCCGTCCAGGTCGTGACCGAGGACGGGACGCTGGTCGCGGCCACCGAGGACCTCCGGCGGATCAGCGGCGCGGGGACGGAGACGGTCCGGCCGACGGCGGCGCCCAGCACCGCCACGACGGCCCCCGCCGGCCCCTCGGACGACGATGGCGACGACGGTGACGGTGGTGACGGCGACTCGGACGACGGCGCCGACGGGGATGGCGCGGCCGGCTCCGCCCTCCGGCCTGGCGAGATCGGTGAGGACACCTCCTACCGCGACGGCTCCGCCACCATCGACGGCGACACCGCCGACTACCGCTTCGCCTCCGTCCGGGTCGAGACGCAGGACCGCGGCACCCTCACCGTGTACGCCGGCGCGCCCCTGTCCAGCGAGCGCAGCGCCGTCCGCACCGCCCTGACCGTCATGCTGATCGGGTTCCCGCTGCTGCTCGCCGTCGTCGCCGGCGTGACCTGGCTGGTCACCCGGCGGGCGCTGCGGCCGGTGGAGGGGATCCGGCGGGAGATGGCCGCGATCACCGCCTCCACGGACCTGGCCCGGCGGGTGCCCGAGCCGGACGCCCACGACGAGGTCGCCCGGCTCGCCCGGACGACCAACGAGACACTGGCCGCGCTGGAGACCGCCGTGGAGCGGCAGCGCCGCTTCGTCGCCGACGCCTCCCACGAGCTGCGCAGCCCCATCGCGTCCCTGCGCACCCAGCTGGAGGTGGGCGCCGCGCACCCCGAGCTGCTGGACGTGCCGGGCGCCGTCGAGGACACCGTACGGTTGCAGCACCTCGCCGCCGACCTGCTCCTGCTCGCCCGGCTGGACGCGGGGGAGCGGCCCGCGGAGGCGCGGGTGGACCTGGCGGCGCTGGCCCGGGAGGAGACGGCCCACCGGGTGGGGGTCACCGTGGACGCGGAGCCCGTGGAAGTGGCCGGATCGCGGGGGCAACTGCGGCGGGTGCTCGCCAATCTCCTCGACAACGCCCGGCGGCACGCCCGCTCGGCGGTCGCCGTGGCCGTACGGCGGGAGGGGCGGTGGGCCGTCGTCGAGGTCGCCGACGACGGGGACGGCGTCCCGGAGGCGGACCGGGAGCGCGTCTTCGAGCGGTTCGTCCGGCTCGACGACGCGCGCAGCCGGGACGACGGCGGAGCGGGGCTGGGCCTGGCCATCGCCCGCGACGTGGCCGTGCGGCACGGCGGCACGCTCACGGTCCGGGAAACGGCGGCAGGCGGAGCCCTGTTCGAGCTCCGCCTGCCGGTCGCACAGGAACCGCCTGACGCCGGCTAGGGGCGTCCCCGCTGTCCGCGGAGGTGCTCCGCGATGGGCTTCAGGGCCTTGTCGAGTTCCGCCAGGGCCTCCGGGGAGAGGAGGTCGATGAAGTGCCGCCGCACAGAGGCCACATGGTGGGGCGCGACTTTCTTCATCGTCTCCATGCCGTGCTCGGTGAGGACCGCGTACAGGCCGCGACGGTCGGACTCGCAGTTCTCACGGCGCACCAGATGGGCGTTCTCCATGCGGGTGATCTGGTGCGAGAGCCGGCTCTTCGACTGGAGGGTGGCGGACGCGAGATCGCTCATCCGCATTCGTACGTCCTCCGACTCGGAGAGGTTCACCAGGATCTCGTAGTCGTTCATTGTCAGGCCGAACGGCTGCAGGTCCTTTTCGAGCTGGTACGTCAACAGCCTGTTGACCTCCAGGTGGGTGCGCCAGGCGCACTGCTCCGCATCGGTCAGCCAGCGCGTGGCCGTTTCGGTCTCCATGAATGAAGTCTACCTAAAATGTTGAAAGGCGAACTAGTGAGGGGTGGCGTGGTGACGGTGCGCACACGTTCGACGTCACACTCCGCAGACTACCGCTCACAGCCCGAAGCGCCGCTGGAGGTCTCCCAGCTGTCCGGGAAGGCGTGGTGTGCCATTCTGCCCAGCGTGCCCGCCCGGCGCCCCGCCGCCACCGGGCACTCCCGGCTCGTGTGGAACCATCCCCGTGGCCTGCTCGGCCATCAGGGTCTCGGTCGACTGGAGCAGCACCGTGCCGGCTCCGACGAACTCGAACTGGTGCTCCTCTCCGGAGGCCCCGCCCAGGCCTGTCAGGGCACGTAGACCGCCCATGAGGCCTGTCATGTACCCGTGGTCGTAGTGGTGGCACGGGGACGGGCAGTCGGCCCAGCCGACGAGCGCCTGCGGGTCCACCCGGATCGGCGGCTCCATGAACACCACCGGACCGTTTGATGCGGCGACGAACTTTCCGGTTCCGATCAGCGTGAGAAAACCCGGGACGATCGACTGCTTCAGCGACAGACTTGGCTGAAAAGCGAGCAGATTGCCCGAGCGAATGGTCAGATTGCCGTCGTCCAGGTCGTACGAATTCACATCGAAGGCCCGGTCGGCGAGGAGCATCTTGCCCTGGCCCTCGGCCACGACCCAGTCGCTCGCGTGCAGAGGCGAATGGAACGACGTCCGCACCAGACGGTCCAGCCGGCCGTGCCCGATGCCGTTGAAGTCGATCGAGCCGTAGTAGGCGATCATCTTCCCCTTCTGCAGGAACCACTGGCTCCCCTTGAGCTCCACGCAGAAGGTGTACGAGTCGACGTTGTCGTCGACGGGCAGGGTCAGGGGGTCGAAGACGGTGGGGCCGGTGCCCGGGTGGGTGGTCACAGTTTCTCCTCCGACGCCTGGACGTACACCGCTCCGCTGCCGCTGAGCTCCAGCTGGAACGCCTCGCCGGAGCCGCGGCCCACCATGTCCCGCCAGCCGAGGGCCGTCGACAGCTTGTTGCGGACGTCGCCGTGGTGGGCGACGTAGGCCTGCGGGTCGACGTGGACCGGGCGCTGGGGGGTGATGGGGATCTGGAAGACGCCGCCGTGGGCCATCACGGCCACCGCGCCGTGGCCCTTGAGCGTGGTGGTGAACAGGCCCTGGCCGCTGATCTGGCCCCGGACCATGCCCATGACGCCGCCCTGGGAGCCCATGAACATCGTGCCCTGCTGGAGCGTGCCCTCGAAGGCGAGGAGGCGGTCCGCCTCGACGAACAGCGTGTCGCCGGTGAGCTGGATGACCTGGACGTGGTGGCCGCCGTGCCCGAAGAGGACCGTGCCGCTGCCCTCGACGGTCATCAGGGGAGTGTCCTCGTTGGCCAGCCGGCGGCCGATCATCGACATGACGCCGCCCTGGCCGCCCTGCGCGTTCGGAGTGAAGGACACCTCGCCCTTGTAGGCGAGCATCGCGCCGCGCTGACTGAACAGCCGCTGGCCGGGCAGGACGGTCGCCTCGACCATCTTGGTGTTGATCTCACGGAAGGGCATGTCAGACGTCCCCCGCGATCGTGTTCCGCTCGCTCGGCTGCACGTACACCAGGCCGTCCCCCTCGAACCGGATCTGGAAGGCCTCGCCGCCGCCCTCACCCATGAACGTGCGGAACGTCACACCGGACTGGAAGGACTGCCGGACGTCGCCCCGGTGCGCGATGTACGCCCCCGGGTCGACGGTCAGCGGGTACTGCGGGCTGACCCTGAGCACCACCGCCGGTCCGTCCGAGGTGATCGCCGCCTGGCCGTGGCCCTCGACGGTCGTCGTGAACAGCCCGTTGCCCTGGGAGGCGCCGCGCAGGCCCGTGAAGCTCGTCCCCGTCCGCAGCCCCGCGTCCGTCGCGAGCAGGTTGCTCGACTCCACGTACAGCTTGTCCCCCTGAAGATCGACGAGGTTGATCTCCGAGGCGCGATCGGCGAACCAGCACGTCCCCTGCCCCCTCACCTCCATCACGGTCATCTGCTCGCCGGTGAGCCGACGCGTCACCATCCCGCGCAGCCCCTCACCGCCGCCACTGAGCTTCTTGAACGCCATCTGACCGTCGTACGCGACCATCGAGCCGTTCTTCGCCTTCACGGCGTCCCCGGTCATGTCGACGGCGAGCACCTTGCTGCCTTGAAGTCGGAACATCGCCACGCTGCGAAAGGTAGCCTCCGGGCGGCCTCGCCAACAGAGCCCACGGGTGGAGATCGCCCCTGATCACACCCCTAGGGGGTGTCCGCCCACCCTTGTGGCGGCCGTCGCCGGACCCCCTGGCCCGTCCCCGCGCGCCGTTTGCCACAATGGTCGAGCGCTTGTGCGCGCGTTCACAAAGACCGGATCCTCGACGTATCCCCCATCCGAAGGTGACCAGTGGACCTCAAGACAGCCTCCGCCCTCCGCCGCCTCCGCCTGGTCTCCGGCCCCGAGGCCATCTCCTTCCTGCTGCTGCTCGTCTGCTCGGTGCTGAAGCGGACCACGGACTTCAACGCGGTGCCCGTGATGGGCATGGTCCACGGCGTGCTGTTCATCCTGTACGTGATCTTCTGGGCGGACGCCTGGAACCGCACGAGGTGGTCCGTGAAGACCGCCGCCTTCTACTTCGTGCTGTCGGTCCTGCCGACCGGCGGGTTCTTCGCCGACCGCAAGCTGCGCCGCGAGGCCGAGGACGCGGTCATCGCCTCCCGTGCCCGGCGTGAGGGCGTGGTGGAGGCCTCGTGATCGTCGCCTTCTCGGTCACCCCCCTCGGCGTCGGCGAGGACGTGGGGGAGTACGTCGCCGACGCGGTCCGCGTGGTCCGCGAGTCCGGGCTGCCGAACCGCACCGACGCCATGTTCACGTCCATCGAGGGCGAGTGGGACGAGGTCATGGACGTCGTCCGGCGCGCCGTCGCCGCCGTCGAGCGGCGGGCGCCGCGCGTGTCCCTGGTCCTCAAGGCGGACATCCGGCCCGGTGTGACGGACGGTCTGACGTCGAAGGTGGACACGGTCGAGCGGCATCTGGCGTCGCGCGGCGAGTAGCCGGGAGCGGGGAGGCGGCCGGGACGCGGGCGGACACCGCGACCGAAGGGCGGGCGGGAACCTCACCTCGGCCGTTCACCGCGCCGGCGTTTCACCGCGTTGGCCTTGCACCACGCCGGTCGTTGATCACGCCGGCCGTTCACCGTGTTGGCCTTGCGCCGCGCTCGCCTTGCGTCGCGCTCGCCTTGCGTCGCGCTCGCCTTGCGTCGCGCTCGCCTTGCGTCGCGCTCGCCTTGCGTCGCGCTCGCCTTGCGTCGCGCTCGCCTTGCG
>NZ_JBIBVX010000024.1:0-41347 GCF_043080745.1 Streptomyces sp. NPDC014995 | reverse complement strand
GTCGCGCCGGACCGTCACCGCCTCCGGCCCTTGCGACGGCACCGCGGACGCCCCGGAGGGGATGCGGGTGCCGGCAACGGCGGAATCGCCCCGGCTCTCACCGCGCCCCGGCTCTCACCGCCCCCCGCTCTCACCGCTTCCCGGAGGCCCGCCGCAGGTACTGCCGCACCGCCCGCTGCGCCACCGGCCCCAGTTCCTCCAGCGCGCTCACCAGCATCCCCAGCTGTTCCAGCGCGTCCAGCGCCGCCGCGGCGCCTGCGGCGTCGACCCCCTCGTACAGCTCGATCCCGACGAACGAGGCCGCGACCGCCCGGGCCAGCCCGGCCGGGTCCGTGAACTCCCCGAAGGGGGTCCCGGCGAGTACCCGGCGCAGGACCTTCTCGATCTCCACGATCCACAGGTCGAGGCCCGCGGCCGTGGCCGGGCCCAGGGCCTCGTGGGTCTGGGCGCCGGCCAGCAGCTGGCCGAGGAGCGTGACATGGCCCCCGGTCCGCTCCTGCTCGTGGATCTCCCGGCCGAGGGCGAGCAGCTCCGACAGCGAGGTGACCGTCTCCAAGCGGGCCCGGTAGCGGGCCACCGTGCGCTCCGCCCCGTAGCGGCAGGCCGCGGCCAGGAGTTCGTCGACCGAGCCGAAGTGGTAGAAGACCAGCGCCTGGTTGACCCCGGCGGTCGCCGCGACCGTACGGGCCGACGTCTTGGCGATGCCCTGTTCGGTGAGGGTGCGCAGCGCCCCTTCCAGCAGTTTGGTCTTCGTCTCCAGGGACTTGGCGGTCTCCGGGCTCACGCGCGGGCCTCCTCGCGCACCGGCCGCAGCCCCGGGCGCACACCGCGGGAGCGGATGTCGGTGTAGGCGGCGGTGAAGGAGCCCTCGTAGCCGAACAGCGGGCCGAAGTACCGGTTCACCACGCTGACGCGGATCCGGAAGCGGCCGGCGGCCTCGTCGTACGCCTCCCGCACCTCGGCGGTGGCCCCGATCAGTTCGGGCACGCGCGCGTCCACCACTCCTTCCCGGAACCGGTGCTCTCCGGAGCGGATCAGCAGGGAGCCGTCCGGTTCGGCCTGGAAGTGCAGGTCGGTGGCGAGGTGCTGGTGGGTGCCCAGGTAGTCGAGGATCCGGTCGCCCCGGGGGCCGAGCACCATCTGGGCGTCGAACCGGCGGGCCCGGCCGGGCAGGTCGAAGGTACGCACGAAGGTCACCGTCTCACGGCCGAACCCGTCGGTGTACGGCACGTTCTCGATGACGAAGGGCACCGAGCGGCCCGCGCGCGGGACGAGGATGTTGCGGGTGGCGCCCAGCGCCAGGAACGGCTTCACGAACGCCGGACCGTGCCAGATGCGGTCCATCACGCCCCGCCCCGTGCATGCCCGGCCGCTCGCCAGCCCCACCGAGAAGCGGCGTCGCAGCTGGGGGTGGAGACGGTCGAAGTCGGAGCCCATCGCGGTACGGAAGATCGAGGTCATCGCGGGTTCTCCAGGGTGCGCAGAACACGGGGCGCATGCGCGCGTGCCGGAGGCGTGCGCAGGCAGCGGCGGGCGGCGGGGGTGGAGGCGAGCGGTGCCGTGAAGAGGGCCACGCACACCAGGACGCTCAGCAGCAGCGGGCACAGGTACGCCGTCGACGCCGCGAACGGGCCCAGGAGGCGCAGGACGGACTCCAGGCCGAGCCCGGTGCAGGCGGCGGTGACGACGAGGGCGCGCACGGCGAGCTCCGCGAGCCAGTTCAGCAGCGCGCGCTCCGGGGTGATGCCCCGCTCCAGCCACAGCCGCAGCCGGTCGAAGGACCAGGCCGTCGCCCAGCCCATCAGCGGGCGCAGGACCAGCCTGTCGGCGAGCGCGCCGAGGGCGCCCCAGCGGGGCCGGTAGTCGTAACCGGTGAGGAAGCGGACCCCGTCGCCGTCGGGGACGTAGCGCCAGTAGCCGCTGCCCTCGGCGAGCAGGGAGAGCGGATGCGGGGAGGCGAAGCGCAGGGCGGAGGTGCGGGTGCCGTCGGGGCGCTCCCGTTCACCCGCGCAGACGCCCGTGCCGGCGATCGTCAGGAACGGCAGCACGCGGGTGGCGTAACGGAAGCGCTGCGGCTCGCCCACCACCCGCGGCAGGTGGGCGATCTCGGTGAAGCGCAGGTCCCAGCGTTGGTGCTGGGCCGGCTCCTGTGTACGCGCCCACAGGTCGTCCAGATCGGCGCGGATCCGCGCCTCGATGTAGAGCCCCATGTGAATCCCCCAGCTCGCGACCGTGTTTGAGCGATCGCTCAAACACTGTGATGGGACCGTACACCCGTTTGAGCGATCGCTCAAACGGGGGACCCCGGGATGGTTTTCAGACTGGTTGGGAGGGCTAACCTCACCGGGAATCGATCACGTTCCGCCCGGCGGGCGGACAGGCGGGCGGAGGCGCAGTGGCAGGTCATCACGGGCCGGGACCGACGGGCAGGGCCGTCGCGGCGGTGGTATTGGCGGTGTCGGTGGCGGCGGGCGGCGGTGATGCGCCCACGCGCGCGGGTGACGGATGTGCGCTCGGGCGCGGCGCGCTGACCGTGGACGACCTGCCCGCCGGATCCTCAGTGCTCGACTGCGCGGCCGTCGGACGCCTCGTCACCCACGAGGGCGCCGGCGTCACGGTTCCCGAGCCCGGCACGAAGGTCACCGTCGACGCCCTGTCGGTGGACGGCTCGCGGCACGGCTTCACCGTGGAGGTCGCCGCCGACGGCAGGATCTCCTACGGCCGGGCGGACGCCGGCTCCGAGGAGCACACGCACGCCGCCGCCCCGGCCGCCGCCGCCCGCCCCGCCTGCGCCGACAGCGCCTACGCCGTCGGCGAGCACAAGGAGTACGGCACCTACGACTGGTGGCTCGGCGACGGCCCGCTGCCCGGCGATCTCTCCCCCGCCGCCGCCCGCCGCGCCTTCGAGAGCGCCATCGGCACCATCATCGGCACCCGCAACGACTGCGGGTACGGCGACGCGGTCGGAGCGCGGGCCAAGTACCACACCCTGACCCATCGTGAGGCCAACGTCGACAGCCGGGCCCACTGCACCCGACGGGACGGGGTGAGCGTCTGGGACGCCGGGGACCTCAGCGGCGGGGTCGTCGCCACGACCTGCTCGTGGAGCCGCCCGGTGGCCGGCGGCCGGGACTGGCTGAAGGAGGCCGACGTCCGCTTCAACACCGGCGACTACACCTTCACGGACAACCCCACGGACCGCTGCGCCAACGCGTACGACATCCGCAGCGTCGCCACGCACGAGGCCGGTCACGTCTTCGGTCTGGGGCACGTCGGTTCCGGCCACGAGGGCCAGACCATGTTCACGAACTCGTTCGCGTGCTCCACGGCGGCCCGCACCCTGGGCCGCGGCGACGTCCTGGGGCTGCGCCGCATCTACTGACGCCGTCACCTGAGAGGTCCCTGGGGCAGGTGCTGCCCCTTGTGAGAAGCGCCGCTGACCGAAAGTCGAGACGGGGCTGACCACGATATGACCGACGGGTAGGGTCTGATGCCGTGCCGAAGCCGCTCAGCCTCCCCTTCGACCCCATCGCCCGCGCGGACGAGCTCTGGAAGCAGCGCTGGGGAAACGTGCCGTCCATGGCCGCGATCACCTCGATCATGCGCGCCCACCAGATCCTGCTCGCCGAGGTGGACGCGGTGGTCAAGCCGTACGGGCTGACGTTCGCGCGCTACGAGGCGCTGGTGCTGCTCACCTTCTCCAAGGAGGGCGAGCTGACCATGTCGAAGATCGGCGAGCGGCTCATGGTGCACCCGACGTCCGTGACGAACACCGTCGACCGCCTGGTGAGGTCGGGCCTGGTCGCCAAGCGCCCCAACCCCAACGACGGCCGCGGCACCCTCGCCACCATCACCGACAAGGGCCGCGAGGTCGTCGAGGCCGCCACCCGCGACCTGATGGCGATGGACTTCGGACTCGGGGTGTACGACGCGGAGGAGTGCGCGGAGATCTTCGCGATGCTGCGGCCCCTGCGCATCGCGGCGCACGACTTCGACGAGGCGTGACCCGGCACAAGATCTCCCGGAACGGGTCGTTACGCTCGACGGCATGAAGAAGAGCGTGCTGACCCGCTACCGCGTCATGGCCTACGTCACCGGTGTGCTGCTGGTCCTGCTGACCCTGGGCGTGATCGCCAAGTACGTGCTCGAGCTGGACGGCGCCGACGGCTTCACCCGCGTCGTGGGCATCGCGCACGGCTGGCTGTACGTCCTCTACCTCGTCTTCGCCTTCGACCTGGGCTCCAAGGCGAAGTGGCCGGTGAGCAAGCAGCTGTGGGTGCTGCTGGCCGGGACCATCCCCACGGCCGCCTTCTTCGTGGAGCGCAACGTCTCGCGCGAGCTGGAGGCCAAGGTCTCCGAGGACGCGGCGGCCGTCGCCAAGGCATAGCACCACCACCACCGCCGTACGGACGCGTGCGGCGGTCAGCCATCGACATTTACTAGGACGTCCTAGTAAATTCGAAGGCATGGACGCTGACGCCATCGAGGAGGGCCGCCGACGCTGGCAGGCCCGGTACGACGCCGCGCGCAAGCGCGACGCTGACTTCACCACGCTCTCCGGGGACCCCGTGGAGCCGGTGTACGGGCCCCGGCCCGGCGACACGTACGAGGGCTTCGAGCGGATCGGGTGGCCGGGGGAGTACCCCTTCACGCGCGGTCTGTATCCGACCGGCTACCGCGGGCGGACCTGGACCATCCGCCAGTTCGCGGGGTTCGGCAACGCCGAGCAGACCAACGAGCGGTACAAGATGATCCTCGCCAACGGCGGCGGGGGTCTGTCCGTCGCCTTCGACATGCCGACGCTGATGGGCCGCGACTCCGACGACCGGCGCTCGCTGGGCGAGGTCGGGCACTGCGGGGTCGCCATCGACTCGGCGGCGGACATGGAGGTGCTGTTCAAGGACATCCCGCTCGGGGACGTCACCACCTCGATGACGATCAGCGGGCCCGCCGTCCCCGTCTTCTGCATGTACCTCGTCGCCGCCGAACGGCAGGGCGTCGACCCGGCCGTCCTCAACGGCACGCTCCAGACCGACATCTTCAAGGAGTACATCGCGCAGAAGGAGTGGCTCTTCCCGCCCGAGCCGCACCTGCGCCTCATCGGCGACCTGATGGAGTACTGCGCGGCCGGGATCCCCGCCTACAAGCCGCTGTCCGTCTCCGGCTACCACATCCGCGAGGCCGGGGCCACGGCCGCGCAGGAGCTGGCGTACACGCTGGCGGACGGCTTCGGCTACGTGGAGCTGGGGCTGAGCCGCGGGCTCGACGTCGACGTCTTCGCACCCGGCCTCTCCTTCTTCTTCGACGCGCACGTCGACTTCTTCGAGGAGATCGCCAAGTTCCGTGCCGCGCGCCGCATCTGGGCGCGGTGGATGCGGGACGTCTACGGGGCGAGGAGCGAGAAGGCGCAGTGGCTGCGCTTCCACACCCAGACCGCCGGTGTCTCGCTCACCGCCCAGCAGCCGTACAACAACGTGGTGCGTACGGCGGTGGAGGCGCTCGCGGCGGTGCTCGGCGGCACCAACTCGCTGCACACCAACGCGCTGGACGAGACGCTGGCGCTGCCAAGCGAGCAGGCCGCGGAGATCGCGCTGCGCACGCAGCAGGTGCTGATGGAGGAGACCGGCGTCGCCAACGTCGCCGACCCGCTGGGCGGTTCCTGGTACGTCGAGCAGTTGACCGACCGCATCGAGGCCGACGCCGAGAAGATCTTCGAGCAGATCAAGGAGCGGGGGCTGCGGGCCCACCCCGACGGACAGCACCCGATCGGGCCGGTCACGTCCGGCATCCTGCGGGGCATCGAGGACGGCTGGTTCACCGGGGAGATCGCCGAGTCGGCGTTCCGGTACCAGCAGGCCCTGGAGAAGGGGGAGAAGAAGGTCGTCGGCGTCAACGCGCACACCGGGTCCGTCACCGGGGACCTGGAGATCCTGCGGGTCAGTCACGAGGTGGAGCGGGAGCAGGTGCGGGTGCTGGGCGCGCGCCGGGCCGCCCGGGACGACGCCGCCGTGCGCGGCGCCCTCGACGGCCTGCTCGCGGCCGCGCGCAACGGCGGCAACATGATCGAGCCGATGCTCGACGCGGTGCGGGCGGAGGCGACGCTGGGCGAGATCTGCGACGTGCTGCGGGACGAGTGGGGGGTCTACACGGAGCCGGCCGGGTTCTGAGGGCGCGAGAGCGCCGGCGTGGCCGGAGCCGGTGGCCGACGGACGGCCACCGGCTCCGGCCACGTCCGGTGCCGGTCCGGTCCGGTGCGGTGCGGTGCGGTGCCTGGTGCGGCCTCCCGGCCGGAGTGGGGCTCAGTCGGAGGCGGTGAGGCCCAGCAGCAGGAGCCGGGTGAAGCCGTGCACCCACGCCTCGTCCGCCGGGCGCGCGCTGACCAGGGTGCGATGGACCACCGCGCCCGCGACCATGTCGAAGATGAGGTCGACCGTGCGGGCGGAGTCCTCGGGGTCGGTTTCCGCGGGGAGTTCGCCCCGGGCCTGGGCGCGTGCCCGGCCCTCCAGGACCAGACCCTTCTGCGGCTCGACGATGGAGGCGCGGATACGTTCGCGCAGGGCGTCGTCGCGGGTGGCCTCGGCGACCACCGCCATCAGGCCGCTCCTGGCCTCGGGGCGGGCGAGGATCGCCGCGAACTGGAGGACCACGCCCTCGATGTCGGCGGCGAGGCTGCCGCGGTCGGGGAGTTCGAGTTCGTCGAAGAGTTCGGCCACGGCGTCGACGACGAGTTCGTTCTTGCCGGCCCAGCGGCGGTAGAGCGTCGTCTTCGCCACTCCGGCGCGGGTCGCCACGTCTCCCAGCGTGAGCTTGGACCAGCCCAGCTCCACCAGTGCCTCCCGTGTCGCCGCCAGGATCGCGGCGTCCGCCGCGGCACTGCGCGGGCGGCCCGTACGGCCTGCGGGGGTGCGGCTCTGCATCTTTCGACGATATCCGGCGGGTCCCGTGCCGGCGGCGGGAGCAGTGAGGGAGATCACCGGGTGACGGCCCCATGGGTGACCCCCGTGGTATTACGCTACGGGTCGTAGCGAAAGCGGAGAGCGGGCCCGTGCCGGACGTACGCGGGCCGCGGCGACCCGGCGCGGGGTGGGGACCCGGCGCGCATTTCGGTTCGCTTTTCACGCACGGGCGGGAACGGGGGAGGATAGACGCATGCAGCCACGGAACATGTCCATGAGCGGAGTCGTCGACCTCGCCGCGGTGAAAGCGGCCCAGGAGGCCAAGGCGAAGGCGGAGCAGGCGCGCGCGGAAGCCGCCCGGCAGGGCGGGGCGGGGGCCGTCTCGCCCGCCGACCTCGTCATCGACGTCGATGAGGCGGGCTTCGAGCGCGATGTCCTTCAGCGGTCCGCCGAGGTCCCCGTCGTCATCGACTTCTGGGCCGAGTGGTGTCAGCCCTGCAAGCAGCTGAGCCCGGTCCTGGAGCGGCTCGCCGTCGAGTACGACGGCCGCTTCCTGCTCGCCAAGATCGACGTCGACGCGAACCAGATGCTGATGCAGCAGTTCGGGGTGCAGGGCATCCCGGCGGTGTTCGCCGTCGTCGCGGGGCAGGCACTGCCCCTCTTCCAGGGGGCCGCCGGTGAGGCACAGATCCGGCAGACCCTCGACCAGCTGGTGGCCGTCGCCGAGCAGCGCTTCGGTCTGACCGGCCTGACCGTCGACCCCGACGCCGAGCCCGGCGGCCGTACGGCGGCCGCCCCCGCCGAGGAGCCGGCCGGCCCGCACGACGCGCTGCTCGAAGCGGCCGTACAGGCGCTGGACGCGGGTGACCTGGCCGGTGCCGTCCGCGCCTACCAGAACGTGCTCGTCGACGACCCGGGCAACCTCGAGGCCAAACTGGGCCTCGCGCAGGCCGAGTTGCTCCTGCGGGTGCAGGACATGGACCCGCAGCAGGTGCGCAAGGACGCCGCCGACCGGCCGAAGGACGCGCAGGCGCAGATCGCCGCCGCCGACCTGGATCTGGTGGGCGGTCACGTCGAGGACGCGTTCGGACGGCTCATCGACACCGTGCAGCGCACGGCCGGCGACGAGCGGGACGCCGCACGGCTGCGGCTGCTGGAGCTGTTCGAGGTGGTCGGGTCCGAGGACCCCCGGGTGGCCGCCGCCCGGCGGGCGCTGGCGCGGGCGCTGTTCTGAGCCGGATGAGGGCCCCGTTCTGACCAGTCGCTAAACGCCCGGGCCTGTGACGCCGGAGTGAAAGTTCCGCCGACCGGGCCTCACAGCGGCCGCGCTTTACCAAATCTTGGTAATCGCGGCCGCTGTTACTGCAAGTAAGTCGGGGGCGTGGTTCTGTCAGGTTCTGTCCAGCGATCAACAGTTTTGTTCTGGGCCTTGATGCCACCCTCAGTCGTCGGCCGAGACCTGTGGGTCGTTGTTCGGTTATCCGGCCGTTACTAGCGAGTAACGAACCCCCTTGTGCGGGCGGCGAGAATGCACCACGATCGGCCACGCTCGGTCCGTTCCCGTACCCCGACAGCCGGTTGGGTCAACGGGTTTTCCTGGGTCCCCACCGAGCAGGGCCGACGGCAGTGGCGCCGGCTCTTGGGCAGGGGGGTCTTCGCCGAGGCGAAGCCTGTCCAGCAAGGTTGTGCGTGATGCGTGTCAGGCGCGACCCAGTGGTTGTCGCTCGGGGGTGATCGCCGGTGATCGGTGCGCGGTTAGCGCCTCCGAGCGCGGGCGCTCCCCTTCCCGAGGACGTAGCACTTCTCCCATCCCTGCCCGGCCGAGCCGCCGCTTTCGGGGGCGAGTCCGGGGCCAGGAGATGTACGTCCGAGAAGGAGGAAATATGGAGTCCCAGGTGCGTGGCGGGACCAGATGGAAGCGGTTCGCTGTGGTCATGGTGCCCAGCGTGGCCGCCACGGCGTGCATAGGCATCGCCCTCGCGCAGGGCGCGCTCGCCGCGTCGTTCAGCGTGTCGGGTCAGTCGTTCAAGGTCACCGCGGACAAGCTCGTCGGCACGGGCTTCTCGCAGTACGGCGCGCTCGACTCGGGGTACACCCTCGACGGCAAGAAGACGGCTCACCCCGTCGCCGTCTCGGCGTTCAAGAACGCCTCGATCACGAACATGTGCCAGTCCGTGGTCACCCCGAACATCCCGCTGCTCGGGTCGGTCAGCCTGACCCTGAAGGCGGGCGGCGGCGGTAAGCCGGTCGAGGCCGAGAACCTGTACATCGACGTTGAGGACCTCAGCGCCGACGCCACGTTCAGCAACATCGACATCGGCGTGGCCGCCAAGGACCTCACCAAGGGTCCGGGCATGAAGGGCGGCAGCGAGCAGGCCAACCCCTACGGGTTCGCCCAGCAGGCCGAGTCAGCCGTCCTGACCGACGTGAAGCAGACGGCGTGGGCCACCACCGCCGGAACCTTCAAGCTCAGCGGCCTGAAGATGTCGCTGTCGACGGGTGTCAAGGAGTGCTACTAAGCACTCTCTGACGGGCGGGGGAGCCACTGGCGCCCCCGCCCGTCCAGTCTGAAGCGCCGCGTCTTCACTCGCGGCCCACATCTCCACCACAGCAAGCCGCACCAGGGAGCTGTTTTCCATGAGCGCCGAGACCCCTGTCGCCACCGGCCAGTTCACCCACCGGAGGCAGCAGTTCCGCGCCTGGCGGGGCACGAGGCCGTTCTGGGCGGGCCTGTTCGTCCTTCTCAGCGGACTCCCCATCGCCTACTTCCCGTACGCACACCTGCAGATCGGCCACCTGACGCTGGCCATGGCGACCACCGCGGGTGCCGGCTCCCTGATCATCGGCGTGCTGCTGGTCGTGCTGGGCGTCAGCCTGTGGTTCCAGAAGCACGTACGGGTCTTCGCGGGCGTCGCGGCGATCCTGCTCGGCCTGGTGTCCATCCCGGTGTCCAACCTCGGCGGCTTCCTCATCGGCTTCCTGCTCTCGCTGATCGGCGGGGCGATGGCCGTGTCCTGGGCGCCGGGAGCACCGCCCGCGCCGGAGCCGGCGCCGGAGGCGGCCGCGGCCCCGGGAGGCGCCCCCGCCGGCGTGTACCCCGGGGGCGGTGTCCCGGCCGGTGACGCCACGGTGAACCCGTACAGCACGGGCCCGGCCCTCTCCAAGGACGCCGACGGCGGGGACGAGCCGAACGATCTGTCAGGAACGAGCCCGGCCAACGGGGCGAACGGGAGGCACAGTGCCGGCTGACGAGGTGACCACCGGGAGCGATGTGGACGCTGCCCGTGTGAGAACCGGGCCGCGCCACGCGGCACCCAAGAAGCCGCTGTTCACCCGGCTCCACATGCCGGCCGGCAAGGCGATAGCCCTGGCGGCCATGCCGACGGCGGTCCTCATGGGCATGGGTTTCACGCCGACCCTCGCCAACGCGGATGACCAGCCGTCCTCCAAGAACCTCACCATCGACGAGTACAAGGACTGCGTCGCGGCCCTGGAGGACGAGGACGCCGACGCGTCGGCCTCTCCCTCGCCCTCCGCCTCGGAGAGCACCGGCGACTCGGCGGACGAGGGCAAGGACGACGCCAAGGACGGCTCCGAGGACGGCTCCAAGGACGAGGCGACGGACGGTTCCGGTGACTCCGGTTCCTCCGGCGGCTCCTCCGACGGCGAGGACGCCTCGGGCGGCTCGTCGCCGGACGCGGGTTCCGGCGACGGGGCCGAGCCCGCGCCGTCGGCGTCCGCCTCCGCGCCGGAGAAGTCGACGTCCTCGTCCGGCGGCGACACCGCCACGGCGAGCCCGTCGCCGTCGGAGAGCGACAAGAACGTCCTGGAGACCATCGGCGACGCGATCACCGACCTCTTCGACGGCACGGAATCCGACGCGGCGGCCGGTGCGAGCCCGTCGCCGTCGGCCTCCGAGCCGGCCGGCACGGGCACCGGCGGGGACACGTCGTCCGACTCCGGTTCGTCCGGCTCCGGTTCGACCGGTTCCGGCACGGACGGCTCGGGTTCGACCGGCTCCGGCACGGACGGCTCCGGTACCGCCAAGGACACCACCGACGCCCTCACCGACGCGGCGAAGGACACCGCCGACCAGGCGGGCGAGGCGGCCGAGGACACCACGGAGAAGGCCGACGAGGCCGCCTCCGACGCCGCTGACGCCACCGCCTCGCCGAGTCCGTCGGCGAGCGAGACGACGGGCACGGAGGACTGCCCGGTCGCCACCGACGACGAGAGCGGTGTCGACAACAAGGTGCCGCTGGCGGACGACCCCTGGTACCTGGACGCCAGTTCGCTGCTGCTCAAGGGCGCCGACTACCAGGGCATCGTCGAGGTGAAGACGGCCAACGGGACGAGGAAGAAGGTCCTGAAGTACGTCATCTCCGAGGGGTCCGACATCGGCGACCTGCACCAGACGGTGAAGGACAAGCAGGCCGGCGTGACCTACCACGTGCAGGCCGGCCCGGGCACGACGTCGACCATCCGCAACGGCGACACGATCATGTACACCGAGAGCATCTCGGGGAACCTGTTCGGTCTGATCCCCGTGACGTTCAGCCCGGAGCACCCGCCGCCGCTGAACATCCCGCTGATCTACTTCACCAAGGTGAAGGTCGTCCAGGCCGGCCAGTTCGGCGGCGACCTGCACGTCCCGGGGATGCACGTCTACAGCACCAAGTAACGCCTCCCGCAGGCCCGTTCGGGAGCCGCACACACACTGAGGGCGCCCCCTGTCGCAGGGGGCGCCCTCAGCGCCGTTCACGTGCCCCTACGGGCTGTCTCCTCAGTCGCGGGAGCCCTGGCCCAGGTGGTGGACGCGGACCATGTTGGTGGTGCCGGGGACACCGGGCGGCGAACCGGCGGTGATGATGACGACCTCGCCCGGTTCGAAGCGGCCCAGCCGGGTGATCTCCTGGTCCACCAGGTCGACCATCTCGTCGGTGCTGTTCACGAACGGCACGACGTGCGACTCCACGCCCCAGCTGAGCGCCAGCTGGTTGCGGGTGCCCTCGTCCGTGGTGAACGCGATGATCGGCTGGGAGGCGCGGTAGCGGGAGAGGCGACGGGCGGTGTCGCCGGACTGGGTGAAGGCCACCAGGCCGCGACCCCCGAGGAAGTCCGCGATCTCACAGGCGGCACGCGCCACCGAACCACCCTGCGTGCGCGGCTTCTTGCCCGGCACCAGCGGCTGGAGCCCCTTGCTCAGCAGCTCCTGCTCGGCCGCGGTGACGATCTTCGACATCGTCTTCACGGTCTCGATCGGGTACGCGCCCACGCTCGACTCGGCGGACAGCATGACCGCGTCGGCGCCGTCCAGGATCGCGTTGGCCACGTCGGAGGCCTCGGCGCGGGTCGGACGGGAGTTGGTGATCATCGACTCCATCATCTGGGTCGCGACGATCACCGGCTTGGCGTTGCGCCGGCACAGCTCGATCAGGCGCTTCTGCACCATGGGGACCTTCTCGAGCGGGTACTCGACGGCCAGGTCGCCACGGGCGACCATCACACCGTCGAACGCCATCACGACGTCCTCCATGTTCTCCACCGCCTGCGGCTTCTCCACCTTGGCGATGACGGGGACGCGACGGCCCTCCTCGTCCATGACGCGGTGCACGTCGTGCACGTCCTTGGCGTCCCGGACGAAGGACAGGGCGACCAGGTCGCAGCCCATGCGCAGCGCGAACCGCAGGTCCTCGACGTCCTTCTCGCTCAGCGCGGGCACGTTGACGGCCGCGCCGGGCAGGTTGATGCCCTTGTGGTCGGAGATGACACCGCCCTCGATGACGATCGTCCGCACCCGCGGACCCTCGACGTCCAGGACCTTCAGCTCGACGTTGCCGTCGTTGATGAGGATCTGGTCGCCGCGCGAGACGTCGCCCGGCAGGCCCTTGTAGGTGGTGCCGCAGATCGTCTTGTCGCCGGGCACGTCCTCGGTGGTGATGGTGAACTCGTCACCGCGTACCAGCTCGACGGGGCCCTCGGCGAAGGTCTCGAGACGGATCTTGGGGCCCTGGAGGTCGGCGAGGACACCGATGGCCCGGCCGGTCTCCTTGGCGGCGGCCCGGACCCGGTCGTACCGGCCCTGGTGCTCGGCGTGCGTGCCGTGGCTGAAGTTGAACCGGGCCACGTTCATGCCGGCCTCGATCAGCGAAACCAGCATTTCATGGGAGTCGACCGCGGGGCCGAGAGTACAGACGATTTTCGAACGGCGCATGGGGCGATCCTATCGGTTTGTTTCGCTACGGAATATTCCGTCTGGCGGAAGATACAAATGAGATGGCCGGCGCTCAGTTGCTTTCCTGCTCAGTTTGTGTTTCCCACCAATGCGTAGGTCTGCGTGGCGATCTCCAGCTCCTCGTCGGTCGGCACCACGGCGACCTTCACCCGCGCGTCGCCGGGCGAGATCAGCCGCGGCTCGTCGCTCCGTACGGCGTTCAGCTCGCCGTCCACCGCGAGGCCCAGGGTCTCCAGGCCCGCGACGGCCGCCTCACGCACCGGTGCCGCGTTCTCGCCGACCCCGGCGGTGAACGCGACGGCGTCCACCCGCCCGAGCACGGCGTAATAGGCGCCGATGTACTTCTTCAGACGGTGAATGTAGATGTCGAAGGCGAGCTTCGCCTGTTCGTCGCCCTCGTCGACCCGGCGCCGGATCTCCCGCATGTCGTTGTCGCCGCACAGGCCGATCAGTCCGCTCTTCTTGTTGAGAAGAGTGTCGATTTCATCGATGGACATTCCGCCAACACGCGCCAAATGGAAGATGACAGCCGGGTCGGTGTCTCCCGAGCGCGTACCCATCACGAGCCCCTCCAAAGGCGTCAGCCCCATGGAGGTGTCCACGCACCGGCCGCCCCGCACCGCCGACGCGGACGCCCCGTTGCCGAGGTGCAGCACGATGACGTTGACGTCTTCGGGCGCCCTGCCCAGCAGCTTCGCCGTGGTCCGGGAGACGTAGGCGTGCGAGGTGCCGTGGAAGCCGTAGCGCCGGACGCGGTGCTCGTCGGCCGTCCGCACGTCGATCGCGTAGCGGGCGGCCGACTCCGGCATCGTCGTGTGGAAGGCGGTGTCGAACACGGCGACCTGCGGCAGGTCGGGCCGCAGGGCCTGGGCCGTACGGATTCCGGTGAGGTTGGCCGGGTTGTGCAGCGGCGCCACCGGGATCAGCCGTTCGATCTCCGCGAGGACGGCTCCGTCGATGACCGTCGGCTCGGTGAAGTGCTTGCCGCCGTGCACCACGCGGTGCCCGATCGCGGCCAGCTCGGGGGAGTCCAGCCCCAGCCCGTCCTTGGCCAGCTCCTCCGCCACGGCCTTCAGGGCGGCGTCGTGGTCGGCGATCGGCCCGGACCACTCCCGGGACTCGCCGGTGGCCAGCGGCGTGTGCTTCAGTCGGGAGGACTGCTCACCGATGCGCTCGACGAGCCCCACGGCCAGCCGGCTGCTGTCGCGCATGTCGAGCAGCTGGTACTTCACCGACGAGGAGCCGGAGTTGAGGACGAGGACACGCGTGGAGCTCACTGGGCGGTCGCCTTCTCGCTCGGGGACGGGGCGGAGGACGGGGAGGGGGACTGGGCCTGGATCGCCGTGATGGCGACGGTGTTGACGATGTCCTGCACCAGGGCGCCCCTCGACAGGTCGTTGACCGGCTTGCGCAGACCCTGGAGGACCGGTCCGACGGCGATCGCGCCGGCCGAACGCTGCACGGCCTTGTACGTGTTGTTGCCGGTGTTCAGGTCGGGGAAGATCAGCACACTGGCCTGGCCCGCGACCTCGGAGCCCGGCAGCTTGGTCGCCGCGACGGACGGCTCCACGGCCGCGTCGTACTGGATCGGCCCCTCGATCCTCAGGTCGGGCCGCCGGGCGCGGACCAGCTCCGTGGCCTCCCGCACCTTGTCGACGTCGGCGCCCGATCCCGACGTACCCGTGGAGTACGACAGCATCGCGATCCGCGGTTCCACACCGAACCGGGCGGCGGTCGCCGCCGACTGGATGGCGATGTCGGCGAGCTGCTCGGCGTTCGGGTCGGGGTTCACGGCGCAGTCGCCGTACACCAGCACCTTGTCGGCCAGGCACATGAAGAACACCGACGAGACGATGTCGGCGTCCGGCTTGGTCTTGATGATCTCGAAGGCGGGCCGGATGGTCGCGGCCGTGGAGTGGACCGAACCCGACACCATTCCGTCGGCGAGCCCCTCCTGCACCATCAGCGTGCCGAAGTAGTTCACGTCGGAGACGACGTCGTACGCCAGCTCGACGGTGACGCCCTTGTGGGCCCGGAAGCCGGCGTACAGCTCGGCGAAGCCGTCGCGCAGCTCGCTGGTCGCCGGGTCGATCAGCTGGCAGTCGCCGAGGTCGATGCCCAGGTCGGCGGCCTTCTTGCGGATCTGGTCGACCGGCCCGAGGAGGGTGAGGTCGCAGACGCCGCGGCGCAGCAGCACCTCGGCCGCGTGCAGCACGCGCTCCTCCGTCCCCTCGGGCAGGACGACCCGGCGCCTGTCGGAGCGGGCCTGTTCGAGGAGCTTGTGCTCGAACATCATCGGCGTGACGCGGTCGCTGCTCGGCGCGGAGACCCGTGTCAGCAGGCCGGCGGTGTCGACGTGCCGCTCGAAGAGCCCGAGGGCGGTCTCGGCCTTGCGCGGGGTGGCCGCGTTCAGCTTGCCCTCCAGGGAGAACAGCTGCTCCGCGGTGGGGAAGCTGTTGCCGGCCACCGACAGGACGGGGGTGCCGGGGGCGAGACGGGCGGCGAGGGTGAGGATCTCCTCGCTCGGCACCTCGCCCAGGGTGAGCAGCACACCGGCGATCGGCGGGGTGCCGGCGCTGTGCGCGGCGAGCGAGCCGACGACCAGGTCCGCCCGGTCGCCGGGGGTGACCACCAGACTGCCCGGGGTCAGGGCGTTCAGAAAGTTCGGCAGCATCGCGCCGCCGAAGACGAAGCCGAGCGCGTCGCGGGCCAGCCCGGAGTCGTCGCCGAGCAGCACCTTCGCTCCCAGCGTGGAGCTGACCTGGGCGACCGTCGGCGCGGACAGGGCGGGCTCGTCGGGCAGCACGTAGCAGGGCACCGGCAGCCGGGTGGCGAGCCGGTCGGCGATCTGCTCCCGGTCCTCCCGGGCGACCCGGTTGGCGACCATGGCGAGAACGTCGCAGCCCAGCGCCTCGTAGGCCCGGTAGGCGTTGCGGGTCTCGGCGAGCACGGACTCCGCGGTCTGCCGGCGGCCGCCGACGACGGGGATCACGCCGGCGCCGAACTCGTTCGCCAGGCGCGCGTTGAGGGACAGTTCGTCCGGGAACTGGGTGTCGGCGTAGTCGGTGCCGAGGACGAGGACGACGTCGTAGTCGCGGGCGACGCGGTGGAACCGGTCGACGAGGGTGGAGACCAGCTCGTCCGCCCCCCGCTCCGCCTGGAGGGCGGACGCCTCGTGGTAGTCCATGCCGTAGACGGTCGCCGGATCCTGGGACAGCCGGTAACGGGAGCGCAGCAGCTCGAACAGGCGGTCGGGTCCGTCATGGACGAGGGGGCGGAAGACGCCCACCCGGTCGACCTGGCGGGTCAGAAGCTCCATGACCCCCAGTTCGACGACCTGGCGGCCGTCGCCGCGGTCGATCCCGGTCACGTACACGCTGCGCGTCACGCGTGCTCTCCGTTTCGTCTCGTCGTCGTCGTGTTCGTCGGCTGCCCAGGGGAACCCGCCGTGCACAAAAATCGCCCACCAAGGTGAGCAGAACCCTCTTGACAATACCCCCGCGCGCGGATAAGGCGCCCGTCAAGCGACAGCCTCCTCGGCGGCATGAAAGAATCGGGATGGCTCACCGGTGTCAAAGCGAGCAGGAGACGGAGCACGATGCGTATCGGAGTTCTCACCGCAGGTGGCGACTGCCCCGGGCTGAACGCTGTGATCCGGTCGGTCGTGCACCGAGCGGTCGACAACTACGGCGACGAGGTCATCGGCTTCGAGGACGGCTACGCCGGTCTCCTCGACGGCCGTTACCGTGGGCTCGACCTGAACGCGGTCAGCGGCATCCTGGCCCGCGGGGGCACGATCCTCGGCTCCTCCCGGTTGGAACGCGACCGGCTGCGCGAGGCCTGCGAGAGCGCCGGCGACATGATCCTCGACTTCGGCATCGACGCGCTGATCCCGATCGGCGGCGAGGGCACCCTGACGGCGGCACGCATGCTGAGCGATGCCGGGCTGCCGGTGGTGGGCGTCCCGAAGACGATCGACAACGACATCTCCTCGACCGACCGGACCTTCGGTTTCGACACGGCGGTCGGCGTCGCGACGGAGGCGATGGACCGCCTGAAGACGACGGCGGAATCCCACCAGCGCGTGATGGTCGTCGAGGTCATGGGCCGGCACGCGGGCTGGATCGCCCTGGAGTCCGGGATGGCGGCGGGCGCCCACGGCATCTGCCTGCCCGAGCGCCCCTTCGACCCGGCCGACCTGGTGAAGATGGTCGAGGAGCGCTTCGCGCGGGGCAAGAAGTTCGCGGTCGTCTGCGTGGCGGAGGGCGCCCACCCCGCCGACGGCACCATGGACTACGGCAAGGGCGCGATCGACAAGTTCGGCCACGAGCGCTTCCAGGGCATCGGCACGGCACTGGCGTTCGAGCTGGAGAAGCGGCTCGGCAAGGAGGCCCGCCCGGTCATCCTCGGCCACGTCCAGCGCGGCGGCACCCCCACCCCGTACGACAGGGTCCTCGCCACCCGCTTCGGCTGGCACGCGGTGGAGGCGGCGCACCGGGGCGAGTTCGGCAACATGACGGCGCTGCGGGGGACGGACATCGTCATGGTGCCGTTGGCGGAGGCGGTGACCGAGCTGAAGACGGTGCCGACCGACCGGATGGACGAGGCGGAGTCCGTCTTCTGAGACGGGGTCCGGTCAGCCCGTTCTGGCCCGGACGGCCGCCCAGAAGGTCTCGACGATCCGGTCGAGGAAGTCCCGGCCGGTGTCGCTCGCCTCACCGGCCGCGCTGCCGTCGCCCCAGCGCAGGGTGGCGACCATGTGCCCCTGATAGTTCCGGTGCAGTTCTTGGAGGGCCTCCTCCAGCAGGCGCCGGTCCAGGGGCACGATGGCGCCGACGGGCTTGACGTAGGCCTGCCAGCGGGTGCGGGCCGCGCTGCGGAGCAGACCGGCGAGTGCCTCCGCACGCCCGGTGACGGCGATCAGGTCGGGGAGGGCGAGGCCGAGCAGCTCGGCGAGGGCGGCGGACTGGCGCTCGCTGCCGCGCCATTGGCCGCTCTCCTCCATGCGGACGTAGGCCAGGAACTCGTGGCCGACGGCACGCGCGACGTCCTCGGGGGCGAGACCCCGGGCGATGCGGTGTTCCCGGAGGGTTCGCGGGCGGCCGATGAGATCGGCGGGGGAGCACCACAGGGCACCGGCGAGGGCGGTGAGCTCGGGGTGGGTGGGGGTGGTGGTTCCGCGTTCCCAGGTGGCGACGAGGTCCGGGGTGACGTGCGGGAGGCCGTAGGAGCTGCGGAGGTTGTGGGCGACGTCGGCGGGGCTCATGCCGAGGGCCGCGCGGAGCTTGCGGGCGGCGGCGGCGTCGAAGGGGGGTCCGGGCTGGTGGGTGTGGGACGGGGGTCGGGGCACGGGGCCAAGGTAGGGGGAGCGCGGGGTGGTGACTACGAGCTGTTCGGCCATAGTCACCGGTTGTAGGAACGTACGGCTGCCGCTGGTCGGTCGGTTCGTGGCGGCGAGGACGAAGACGAGGACGGGGAGAGGGCGTCGTAGCCGCCTCTTGCCGGAGTGAGCCGGGTGACTCCCTACGGCCTGCCGACCTGCTTGCCGATGACCGTGCCGTGGAAGGTGCCGCCCCGGAGGTCGATGTGGTCGCCCCCGTACGTGTCCCCGGTGCCGGTGCCGGAGCCGTGCCGGGAGCCCTCCCGAGAACCGGAGGAGCCGTCCCGGGGACGGTGTTTGCGCAGCACCGCCATCGCGACCTTCGCCGCCTGCGCGGCGGCGCGTTCCTGGGAACCGCCGGCGTCGGCCGTGCTCTTCTCCGCGTCGGCGAGGTCGCTGATGCCCCGGATGACGAGGGTGTCCAGTTGCCCGCTCAGGTGCGCGGCGTGGGCCGCGCCCGAACCCTCCATCTCGATGGCGGCGGCATCGTCGTAGTGCTCGCGCAGGTGCCGGGCGACCAGGGACCCGGAGTCGGCCAGGACGACGTCCCCCGAGGCGATCGGCTTGAAGTGCGGCCGTACGTCCGCCATGTCCCGCACCGCGGAACGCGCCGCCTGGACCAGGGCGTTGGAGGCACGCCAGGCCTCGGGGCGGGCCCGGAAGCCCTCCGGGGTCCACTTGCCGCCGTGGATGCCGTAGACCTTGGTGCCCACGACGACGTCCCCGATCCCGATGCCGTCCTTGAGGCTGCCCGCGACGCCGACGAACAGCACGGCCTGCGGGCGGCGCCAGCCGATGAGCCGGGCGGTCATCGCGGCCGCCTTGTCCACACCCTCACCCAGTTCGGCGAGCGCCACCCGCCAGGGCGTGCCGTCCACCCGGCCGGTCTCGACGCGGGTTCCGTCCTCGGGGTGGACGTCCTCCTCCCGGTCGGTGAGGTGGGCGCGCACGGCCGCGTATTCGAGCGGGAGCGCGGTGAGGACCACGACAGTGGGATTCGTCTCCGACACCCCTTTAAGGTACTGCCATGTCCACCGGGGGAAGGGACGCTTGCCGTGGCCGAACAGGACGTCACCGTCGGGCAGTTGCTGCTCGCCGAGTACCAGAGTGTCAAGGACGAGCAGAAGGCGCGGATCGGGTTCCGGGACAACCTGCTGTACGTGACGCTGGCCGTGGTCGCGGCCGTCATCGCGGCCGCGGCCCAGGCCGGGCGGACGGAGATGCTGCTGGCCTTGCCGCCGGTCTGTGTCGTGCTGGGGTGGACCTACCTGGTCAACGACGAGAAGATCTCGGCGATCGGGCGGTACGTACGCGGGGAGTTGGCGCCTCGGCTCGCCGCACTCGCCGGTGAGGCCGAGACCTTCCGGTGGGAGAGCTTCCACCGCAACGACGCCCGGCGGTTCTCGCGGAAGCTCGTGCAGTGCGTGGTGGACCTGCTGGCGTTCTGTGTCGTGCCGTTGGGCGGGCTGGTCGTGTACTGGGGCGGGGGACAGGTCTCGGCGGGGTTGCTGGCCCTGTCCGTCGTGGAGGCGGCGGCTGTGGCGGGTCTGGGGGTGTACGTCGTGCGGTACGCGGTGCCGTTCGGGGGCGGCGGGGGTGGAAGCGGGGCATGACCCGGTACGACGACCATGTCGACTTCCAGGGCGCGGAGTTCGGCGGCACGGTGATCGGGAAGGTCAGGAGTTCGACGACTGGTACATGAAGGGCCAGACCTGTCAGAACCTCGCCCTGGCCTACCTGCAAACCGGCAAACCGGCTGAAGCCCACGCGGCCTGGCGCCAGGCCGCCGACGCCTACACGCAGGCCAACGCCCCCGCCGAAGCCGCCGAAGTCCGTGCCGCGGCCGCCGCCCTCACCGCCCCGCCGGAACCCACCGGTACACCAGCTCCGGCCTCCCCACCTGCCCGTACAACGGCTTCCGTTCCGCCCTCCCCGCCTCCACCAGATGCTCCAGATACCGCCGCGCCGTGATCCGCGAGATCCCCACCGCCTCGGCCACCCCGGCCGCCGTCAGCCCTTCCTCCGCCTCCCGTACAGCTCCCACCACCCGCTCCAGCGTCGGCCCGCTCAACCCCTTAGGCAGTGCCGCGGGGCCGGGCGCGCGCAGGGCGGCCAGCGCGCGGTCCACCTCGTCCTGGCCGCTCGCCTCACCCGCCGCCCCCCGGAACTCCGCGTACCGCACCAGCCGGTCCCGCAACGTCGCGAAGGTGAACGGCTTCAGCACGTACTGCACGACCCCCAGCGACACGCCCTCCCGCACCACCGTCAGATCCCGCGCCGACGTCACCGCTATCACGTCGGCGTGATACCCCGCCGCCCGCAGTGACCGCGCCAGCTGCAACCCGTGTCCGTCGGGGAGGTGGAGGTCCAGCAGCAGCAGGTCGACCGGCGTGCGGTCCAGCAGCCGCCGGGCCTCGGCGCCCGTGTGGGCCTTGCCCACGGCCACGAACCCCGGCACCCGGCCGACGTACATGACATGCGCGTCGGCGGCGACGGGGTCGTCCTCGACCACCAGCACTCTGATCGGTTCGTCGCCCGTCACGCCCGTCACGTCCGTCATCTCTCGCCTCCCGACACCGGCGCGGCCGGAACCGTCGTACGCAATGGCAACCGCACCACGAACTCGGCACCGCCCCCTTCGGCCTCCGTCACCGACAGCGTCCCCTCGTGGTGGTGTACAGCCTGCCGGACGAGGGCCAGGCCGAGCCCCCGGCCCCCGGGACCCGCCGGTTTGGTCGAGAAGCCGCGTTCGAAGACCTGGTCGGCGTGGGCCGGGTCCACCCCGGAGCCGGTGTCGGACACCCGCAGCACCAGCTCACCGCCGCCCGGCCCTTCGGCGTCACCGTCCGTGTACGCCGTCACGGTCACCCGTGCCCGCACGCTCCCCTGCGCCGCGTCCACCGCGTTGTCGATGAGGTTGCCGAGGATGGTGACGAGATCCCGGGCGGGCAGCGACTCGGGCAGGAGCCCGTCGTCCAGGTCGCTGTCCTCCGACACCACCAGCTCCACCCCCCGCTCGTTCGCCTGGGCCGTCTTGCCCAGGAGCAGGGCCGCCAGCACCGGCTCGCTCACCGCCGCCACCACCTGGTCGGTCAGGGCCTGGGCCAGTTCAAGTTCGGCGGTCGCGAAGTCGGCGGCCTCGTCCGCGCGGCCCAGCTCGATCAGCGAGACCACCGTGTGGAGGCGGTTCGCCGCCTCGTGGGCCTGGGAGCGCAGCGCCTGGGTGAAGCCGCGCTCCGAGTCCAACTCGCCCATCAGCGACTGGAGTTCGGTGACGTCTCGCAGGGTCACCACCGTGCCCCGGCGTTCGCCGCCCGACACCGGTGAGGTGTTCACCACCAGCACCCGGTTCGCCGTCAGGTGCACCTCGTCCACCCTCGGCTCGGAGGCCAGCAGCGCGCCCGTCAGCGGGGCGGGCAGGCCGAGGTCCGCGACCGAGCAGCCCACGACCTCCTCCGAGACGCCCAGCAGTTCCCGCCCGCCGTCGTTGATCAGCGCCACCCGGTACTGGCCGTCCAGCATCAGCAGGCCCTCGCGCACCGCGTGCAGCGCCGCCTGGTGGTAGTCGTGCATTCGGCTCAGTTCGGCCGCGTTCATGCCGTGGGTGTGGCGGCGCAGGCGGGCGTTGATGACGTACGTGCCGACCGCGCCGAGCGCGAGCGCGCCCGCCGCGACGGCGATCAGGGCCGTCACCTGGTCCGAGACGCGCTTGCTGATCGCCTCGACCTTGATGCCGGCGCTGACCAGGCCGATGATCCGCTCGTCGTCGTCCTCGACGGGGGTGACCGCGCGGACGGACGGGCCGAGGGTGCCGGTGTAGGTCTCGGTGAACGTCTCGCCCTTCAGGGCCCGCGCGGTGTTGCCGCGGAAGTGCCGGCCGATCTCGTTCACGTCGGGGTGGGTCCAGCGGATGCCGTCCGGGGTCATGATCGTGACGAAGTCGACCTCGGTGTCGTGCATGATCCGCATCGCGTACGGCTGGAGCTCGGCCGTGGGGTCCGGGGTGTGGATCGCCTCCCGGACGGAGGGGGAGTCGGCGACCGAGCGGGCCACGGCGGTGGCCTGGCGGCGCGCCGCCTCCTCGGCCTGGCCGCGGTCGCTGACGTACGTGAACAGCGCGTAACCGGCGACGAGGACCGCTATCAGCACGGCCTGCATGGCGAAGAGCTGGCCGGCCAGGCTGCGGGGCCGGGGGGCGGGGATGCGCATGTCGTCAGTGTGCCCCTGAGGTTAAGCGTGAACTAAATGAACGGAAGGGTGACCGCCCTCACAGCGCGGGGGGATAGTCACGGCATTCCCCCATATCCCCCGGACGTGAGCCGCACGCCGGTGATGCCGACGAAGACGTCAAGGAGGGCAGCCGTGGCCGCCAGCACCACTCCCCATACGGCACCTGCCGCACCCGCCAAGCGGGACCGCACCCACTACCTGTACATAGCGGTGATCGTCGCGGTCGCCATCGGCATCGCCGTGGGTCTGATCGCACCGGACTTCGCGGTCGAGCTGAAGCCGATCGGTACCGGCTTCGTGAACCTGATCAAGATGATGATCTCGCCGATCATCTTCTGCACGATCGTGCTCGGCATCGGTTCCGTCCGGAAGGCCGCCAAGGTCGGTGCCGTGGGCGGTATCGCCCTCGGCTACTTCCTGGTCATGTCGCTGGTGGCGCTGGGCATCGGCCTGGTCGTCGGCAACATCCTGGAGCCGGGCACCGGCCTCGCGATCACCGACGCGGTCAAGGAGACCGGCCAGGCGCAGGTGTCGGCGGAGGCCAAGGACACCACCGAGTTCCTGCTGGGCATCATCCCGACCACGATCGTCTCCGCCTTCACCGGCGGCGAGGTGCTCCAGACCCTGCTCATCGCCCTGCTGGCGGGCTTCGCCCTGCAGGCCATGGGCTCGGCCGGAGAGCCGATCCTGCGCGGGGTCGAGCACATCCAGCGGCTCGTCTTCCGCATCCTCGCCATGGTGATGTGGGCCGCCCCGATCGGCGCCTTCGGCGCCATCGCCGCCGTCACCGGTTCCGCCGGCGTGGACGCGCTCAAGAGCCTCGCCGTGCTGATGCTCGGCTTCTACGTCACCTGCTTCCTCTTCGTCTTCATCGTGCTCGGCGCGCTGCTGAAGATCGTCTCCGGCCTGAACATCTTCACGCTCTTCAAGTACCTGGGCCGTGAGTTCCTGCTGATCCTGTCGACCTCCTCCTCCGAGTCGGCGCTGCCGCGCCTCATCGCGAAGATGGAGCACCTCGGCGTCAGCAAGCCCGTCGTCGGCATCACCGTCCCGACCGGCTACTCCTTCAACCTCGACGGCACCATGATCTACATGACCATGGCCTCGCTCTACATCGCCGACGCCATGGGTACGCCGATGTCGGTCGGCGAGCAGATCCCGCTGCTGCTCTTCCTGCTGGTCGCCTCCAAGGGCGCTGCCGGTGTCACCGGCGCCGGCCTCGCGACCCTGGCCGGCGGCCTCCAGTCGCACAAGCCGGCCCTGGTGGACGGCATCGGCCTGATCGTCGGCATCGACCGCTTCATGAGCGAGGCCCGCGCCCTCACCAACTTCGCGGGCAACGCCGTCGCCACCATCCTGATCGGCACCTGGACCAAGGAGATCGACAAGACCCGCGTGGAGCAGGTTCTCGCCGGCCAGGCCCCCTTCGACGAGGCGACCCTGCTGGACGACGGACACGGTTCCGCCCCGGCGCACGCGGAGGCCGAGGCGACCGAGCAGCGCGAGGGCGGCGAGAAGGAACTCGCCAAGGCCTGACCCGCCCCGGACTCCGGATGCCCGGCCCCGCCTGAACCGGGGCCGGGCATCCGGCCGAAATCCTCGCGCCGATCCCCTGCGGTGGTCCCCTGCGGTGATCACCTGCGACGGTGATCCCCTGCGACATCCCCCGAGGTGTCCGCCCCACACTCCGGGCGGCTGAGTGCTCCCCCGTAGCTCAGCCGCCCGGTTCTCTTTTCCCCGTACGTCCGCAGGCCGCGTCAGGCCAGGACCGGCTCCTCCTTGGGGTTCACCCCGTACCTGTTCTGGCCCGGAGTGCCTTCGGTGGCCGTGAAGATCAGCATGGCGATGGTGCCGACGAGCGGGATCAGCCCGATGAGGACGAACGAGCCGGAGCGGTCGGTGTCGTGCAGCCGGCGCACCGTGACGGCGAGGCTGGGCAGCAGGATCACGAGGGTGAAGCCGAGCGAGGGCACCTCGTTGCCGACGTACTCGTCGGCGACCAGCAGCGGGAGGTAGATGAGCCCGGTGATCAGGGTGAACATCCAGTATTCCTTGCGGCGAGCGCGCCCGCGAAAGATCCAGGATCTTCTGAGTACGAGGATGAACCAGCTCATTGCGTCCCCCGGGGATCGATCCACGACCTGAAGTGATCAGGGCAGGCGGTGACCGTATGCGGGTGGGCGTGTACTCGTCAATCTGTTTCAGGTGGTGTGGCGGAGCCACCGCTGGAGGGCGGCGTTGACGCTGCGGGAGAGGGCGCTGAGCTGGTCGATGGCCTCGCGGTCCTCGGGGCGGGGCGGGACGCCGGCCGCGGTCAGGGCCGCGTGCAGGTCGAGGCGCCGGCGGTCGCGTGGGTCGAGGGCGGGGTGCGGGCGCCGGGCGGGGGCGGGCGGCGGCAGCAGGTAGTCCGCGTCCGCGTCCTGCGGCTGTCCGGCCGGGGCCGGCCGGGCGGGTTCGGCGTCGTCGACGGCGTAGGGGTCGACGACGGTACGGGGCGAGCTGTGCTCGACGGTGGTGGCGGTCACGTCTGTCTCCTCACAACTGGCTGCGGATCTGCCGTACAGGAGCGCCGTGACGCCCGGCCCGGTTGCGGATGTGGCGGCACGTCATGCGATCGGCGTCATCGGCAGCTCATCGTCCAGTCGGACCAACGGACGAGCGGGAAAGCGGACGGGTCGGTCGGCCGGCGCGTCAGTCGGACCCGCTCACCCTCGCCACCAGCGCGGTGGCCAGGTGGGCGGGCACGCCCGCCGCGGTCAGCACCGTGACCGCGGCCGAGTGGCCCGCCTCGCGTGTGCTCAGCAGGCCGTCGTTCACGGCCTCCATCAGCGCGAACAGGATCTGCTCGTGGACGTACGCCAGGGCCGGTGCCGGCAGTGGTGAGGCGAACGTACCCTCGTCCAGCCCGCGCCGGAGCAACCGGACCTTGTTCTCGCGGACCGGGGCGAGCCGTTCCCGGATGCCCTGCATGGTGACCGTGCGCTGGGCCAGCGCGACCAGCAGCCGGTAGCGGTCGGCGACCTCCCAGACCGTGAGCACCGAGCGGGCGAGTGCCTCCGCCGGGTCCGCGACGTCCTCCCGGCCCGCCGTGTCGGCGCTCGCCAGCGCCTCCACCGCCCCGTCGACCAGCGTGCCGATCAGCGCCTCACGGCTGGGGAAGTGCCCGTAGACCGTGCGGCGTACGACACCGGCGGCGCGGGCGATCTGGTCCATGGACGCGTCGGGGTCGCGCAGCAGCTCGGCGAGGGCCACGTCGAGGATGCGGCGGCGGTTGGCGTCGGCGCGGCTGGTGTTGCCCGTGGTCATGGCGGCCATTGTGCCCGCCTTCCTTCCGCCTCCCCTCCCTGGCTCGTTCTCCTCACCACGATTTGCACACTCGTGTGCAACGACCTACATTGCACAGGACCCAGTAATTGCACAGCGCTGTGCAAATCAAGTGGGTGCGTCGTCGCGCACGTTCCCGCGTACGTCCCGAGGAAGGCGATCCCTGCCCATGCGACTCGTCATGAACGAACCGGTCGAACGGATGGAGGGCCCCTACCGCCGACGCTGGTGGGCGCTCCTCGTCCTCTGTCTGAGCCTGCTGATCATCGTGATGGCGAACACCGCCCTCACCGTCGCCGCGCCCGACATGACCCAGGACCTGGACCTGTCCAGCGCGGACCTCCAGTGGGTGATCGACGGCTACACCGTGCCGTACGCGGCGCTGATGCTGCTGCTCGGCGCGATCGGCGACAAGTACAGCCGGCGCGGCGCGCTGGTCCTCGGGCTCGTGGTGTTCGGCGGCGGCGCGGTCTCCGGCTACCTCGCCGACAGCTCGACGACGGTCATCGCGGCCCGTGCCGTGATGGGCGTCGGCGCGGCGATGATCATGCCTGCGACGCTCTCCCTGCTCGCCGCGACCTTCCCGCGCGCGGAGCGCGCCAAGGCGATCACCCTGTGGACCGCGACCGCCGGCCTCGCCATCGCGGCCGGTCCGCTGGTCGCCGGGGCGCTGCTGGAGGAGCACGGCTGGTCGTCGACGTTCCTCATCAACGTGCCGGTCGCCGCCCTCGCGATCGTCGGCGCCCTCCTCCTCGTACCGCCGTCCAACGCCGGCCACGCGGACCGTATCGACCATGTCGGCGGGCTGCTGTCCGTGGTCTGGATCGGCGCGCTCGTCTACATGATCATCGAGGGGCCGCACTTCGGCTGGGGCACGAAGGCGGTCACGGCGGCGGTCGCCGCGGCCGCGGGCCTGCTGGCCTTCGTCCTCTGGGAGCTGCGCCACCCGCGGCCCGTCCTGGACGTCCGCCGCTTCACCGACCGCCGCTTCGCCGGCTCCAACCTCGCCGTCGCCCTGTTCTTCCTGGCGGTCTTCGGCGCCTTCTACTACCTCACCCAGCACCTGCAGTTCGTCCTCGGCTATGACGCCCTCGACACCGGCCTGCGCATGCTCCCGCTGGCCGGCGCGGTCTTCGTCGGCTCGGCCCTGACCGGCTACCTCACCCCGCGCGTCGGCATGAAGTGGACGGTGGGCGCGGGCATGGCCGGCGGCACCGCGGCGCTCGCGCTGCTCACCCGGGTCGACGCGAGTTCGTCGTACGGCGACTTCGTCGCACCCCTCGTCGTCCTCGGACTGGCGATCGGGCTGGCCCTCTCGCCCTGCACGGACGCGATCATGGGGGCGTTCCCCGAGTCCGAACTCGGCGTCGGCGGCGCGGTGAACGACACCTCGCTGGAACTCGGCGGCTCACTCGGCATCGCGATCCTCGGTTCGCTGCTGGGCACGTCGTACGCGGACCACCTCGCGGACGCGGCCTCCGGCGCAGGCCTCCCCGCCGGCACCCTCGCCACCGCCCAGGACTCGGTCGGCGCCGGGTACGCCGTCGCCCAGGGCGTCGCCGACAAGGCCACGCAACTCGCCGAGCAGGCGGCGCGGACGACCGACCCGCAGCAGGCCGCACAGCTCAAGGCCCAGGCGACCCAACTCGCCGAGAACGCCCGGCAGATGGCCGACGCGGTCGGCTCCTCCTTCGCGGACGCGGTCGCCCACACCAGCCTGGTGGGCGCGGTGGTCCTGGGCATCGGCACGGTGCTGGTGGCGGTACTGCTGCCGCGCAGGACGAAGACCGCGACCGAGGGGACGGAAACCGCGACCGAGGGGACGGAAACGGCTGAGCGGACGGAAAGGTCCGAGCGGACGGAAACCGCTGAGCGGACGGAAGCGGCCGAGCGGCCTGAGGCGGCCGAAGGAACGGGTGGGACCGACCCCGACAGTGCGCCTGCCGTCCGGCGTGGAGCGCGAGCGGGCGTAAGCGGCCGGGCGGACGGAAACGGCTGAGCGGGCCGAGGCGGCCGGGCTGCTGAGCGGGTCGAGGGGGCCGGCGGGCCGGTCCCGAAAGTTCGCCGGCGGTGTCCGCCCCTCCGCCGCGCTCTGCCCCGTCCGCCTCGCCTGCCGCGTCCGCCGCGCCCGGCGTGGAGCTGAGCGAGCAGGCGTAAGCGGCCGGGCGGACGGAAACGGCTGAGCGGGTCGAGGCGGCCGGGCTGCTGAGCGGGTCGAGGGGGCCGGCGGGCCGGTCCCGAGAGTTCGCCGGCGGCGCCTGCCCCGTCCGCCGGGCCTACCGCGTCCGCCGTCGTCCGGCGTGGAGCGCGAGCGGGTGTAAGCGGCCGGGCGGACGGAAACGGCTGAGCGGGTCGAGGCGGCCGGGCTGCTGAGCGGGTCGAGGGGCCGGCGGGGCCGGTCCCGAGAGGGCGCCGGCGGTGTCCGCCCCTCCGCCGCGCCTACCGCATCCGCCGTCGTCCGGCGTGGAGCGCGAGCGGGTGTAAGCGGCCGGGCGGACGGAAACGGCTGAGCGGGTCGAGGTGACCGGGCTGCTGAGCGGGTCGAGGGGGCCGGCGGGGCCGGTCCCGACAGTGCGCGTGCGGCGCCTGCCGCGTCCGCGCCTGTCCCAACTGCCGCGTCCGCCGCACCTGTCCCGTCGGTCCCGCCTTGCCCCGTCCGCCCCGTCCCCCGGCCGGCCCGCGTCCGCCCCTCCCCCCGGGCCGCCCCCCGGCCGCCCCGCCCACCGCGGACCTGTGCGAGCGGGCGCAAGCCGTACGCCCCGGCCACAGTGCGGCCGACGCCGGTGGGGGACGTGGAACGGCGCCTCACCTCTGGGGCGCCCGCCCCCGCTCCACCGCCTCCTCCAGTCGCTTCGACTCCTCCTCCGAGAGGATCAGTTCCGCCGCACCCGCCGAGTCCCGTGCCGTCTCCGGCCGACTGGCGCCCGGGATCGGGATCACCGTCGGGGAGCGGGTCAGGAGCCAGGCCAGGCAGACCTGCTGGGGGCTCACCCCGCGCTCGCGGGCGATCTCGTGGAAGGCGCCGAAACGCCGCTCGCCCTCCAGCCGGGACGGCCCGTCCAGGGAGCTGCGGGAGATGCCGCCCAGGGGGCTCCAGGGGAGGAACGCCAGCCCCAGCCCGGCGCAGAGCCGCAGCTCCCGCTCGCTGTCGCCGACGGCGGGCGAGTACCGGTTCTGCACCGAGACCAGGCGGTCGCCGAGGATCGCGCGGGCCCGGCGGATCTGGTCCGCGTCCGTGTTGGAGACGCCGGCCAGCCGGATCGTGCCCGCGTCGAGCAGGTCCCGCAGCGCGCCCACCGACTCCTCGAACGGCACCGCCGGATCCGGCTTGTGGAGCTGGTAGAGACCGATCGCCTCGACACCGAGCCGGCTGAGGGAGGCCTCGGCGGCGGCCTTCAGATGCCGGGGATCGCCGTTCACCGTCCAGTCCTCGCCGGCCGGTCTGCCCCGGCCGCCCTTGGTCGCCACCAGTACGCCGTCCGTGGCACCGCCGTAGGTGGCGAGGGCGCGGGCGACCAGGCGTTCGCTGTGGCCGGAGGCCGCGCCCGGCAGGTGGTAGGAGTCCGCCGTGTCCAGCAGTGTCACGCCCGCGTCCAGGGCCGCGTGGACCGTGGCCAGGGCGCGGGCCTCGTCGGGGCGGCCCTCGATGGACAGCGGCATCGCCCCGAGCCCGATCGCGCTCACGCGCAGGTCGCCAAGGGTGCGGTACCGCATGTCAGACGCCCTTCCCCGAGCCGGAGGCACCGAGCGTCTCCGCCACCGCCCGCCCGAGCCACCGCCGGGCAGACCCGAAGCGGAAACCCAGCCGCACGGCACGGGAGTTGTCCATCGGATAGCGGCGGCGGAAGGCGAACGGCGAGACCTCGCCGACCTCCACCTCCTGGAAGACGGCCTTTCCGCCGGGGACGAGCGCGGCCACCGCCTCGCACAACTCCTCGGTCGTCAGCGGCTGGTGGGAGGCCGCGTTGACCGGCCCGGTGAAGTCCTCGCCCACCGTCCAGAACAGGAAGTCGGCGATCTCCTCGACATGGATGTACGTCGCCGGACAGTTCGGGGACGGCACGGCGATCGGCTCGCCGGTGCGGATACGGTCCGCGTAGTGCGCCAGCCGTCCGGTGAAGTCGTCGTCCCCGCCCAGTACATGGGCCACCCGGACGCACGCGTACGGCAGGCCCGAGGCGCCGGCCGCCGCGAACACCGCCTCAGCCTGCCGCTTGCCCTCGCCGTAGTGGGATTCCAGGAACTGCGGGTCGTCCCAGGGCAGTGCGAGGTCGACGGGCACGGTCAGCGGGTCGACGTCCGTCTCGCGCACCGGCGCGATCGAGTCCTCGTACTCGTACACCTCGACCGTGGACGTCATCACGTAGCGGCGGGTGCGGCCGGTGAAGACGCGCAGGGCGGTCGTCGCCTGGCGCGGGGTGTAGCAGACCTGGTCGACCACCACGTCGAAGGTGCGCGTGCCGAGCGCCGTCATCAGCGACCGCTCGTCGTCGCGGTCGGCGACGAGGTGAATCGCGCCCGGCGGTGGCGGTGACGATCCGCGATTGAGGACCGTGACCCGGTCCCCGGCCTTCAGCAGTCGTTCGATCAGCCGCTTCCCGAAATACCGGTTGCCGCCGATCACCAATACCTCGCGGGCCTTTGCGCCGTCGGCCTTTGCGTCGTCGGTCTTTTCCACTCCCGTCCTTGCCCCGTCGCCCTTTGCCACCCGGGCCTCTGCCTGCTCCGTCTTTGCCTCGCCTGCCCTTTCCATGACCATAATTCTCCCGGCGTACCCACGAGGTCTGAAGGGGAAGACATGGGAGATCCGGCCGCGGCACCGAAAGAACGACGGCATCCTCGCCCCGCCGCCAACGAAACGTCGGTGGCCTTCGACGCGCTGGACCGGCAGATCCTGCAACTGCTCCAGACCGACGGAAGGATCAAGCTCAGCGAGCTGGGCCGGCGGGTGCGTCTCAGCCCGGCCGCCGTCACCGAGCGGGTGCGGCGGCTGGAGGCGGCCGGCGCGATCACCGGTTACGGCGCTCGGGTGGCCCCGGCCCGTCTCGGCTACGGCATCCAGGCGTTCATCCGGGTCGACCCGCACGGCGGCTACACCCTCAAGCACCCCCGCACCCTGGAGCTGATCGACCGCCCGGAGATCATCGAGGTGCACCACGTGGTCGGCGAGGACTGCTGGATCCTCAAGGTCGCCGTCGCGGACACGGTCCACCTGGAAGAGGTCCTCGAACAGGTCTCGGCGCTGGGCCGCACGACGACGTCGATCGTGCTCACCTCACCGGTCGAGCGGAAGCCGCTGCTGCCGCCCTTGCCTTGACGTCGGCGTCAAGCCGTACGTTCGTACGCATGCGAATCGGCGAGCTGGCCGCACGGGCCGGGACCACGACGCGGGCGTTGCGGTACTACGAGGCGCGGGGGCTGCTGCCCGCGCGCCGCGACGAGCTGGGTCATCGTGCCTACGACGAGCGCGACCTGCGGTTGTTGCAGCAGATCAGGACGTTGCGGGACGTCGGGTTCGACCTGGAGGAGACCCGGCCCTTCGTGGAGTGCCTGCGCGCCGGGCACCCGGAGGGCGACTCCTGTCCGGCGTCGCTCGCGGTGTACCGGCGCAAGCTGGACGAGCTCGACGCGCTCATCGGGGAGCTGGGCGCGGTCCGGGAGAAGGTGGCCGGACAACTCGCGCGAGCGGAGCGGGCGCGGGACGAGCTGGGCGCCGAGGCGCTGGTTCCGGGGGGTCCGGAACCCGTGTGCGAGCTGGGAGGACAGTGACGGTGACGAAGGCGGCGGGAGTGCCCGAGGTGACGGACGCGGACTTCGGGGCGGAGGTGCTGGGGGCGGATCTGCCGGTGCTGGTGGAGTTCACCGCCGACTGGTGCCCGCCCTGCCGGCAGATGGCGCCGGTGCTCGGCGCGCTCGCGGCGGAGGAGGAGGAGCGGCTGAAGGTGGTGCAGCTGGACGTGGACCACAACCCGGAGACGACCAACCACTACAAGGTGCTGTCGATGCCGACCTTCATGGTGTTCCGCGGTGGTGAGCCGGTGAAGGCGATGGTGGGGGCGCGGCCGAAGCGGCGGCTGCTGGAGGAGCTGTCGGACGTGCTCTGACCCGGCCCCGCCCCTGACCCGAACTCCGTACCGAGCCGGTACACGGAAAAACCCCCGGGCAATTGCGCCCGGGGGTTTTCTGCGCGTATATTCAATGGTTCGCGACTTCACGGGGATGTGGTCGTGAAGAAGTCAGTGAGCAGAGTATATCCGGGCGGGAGCGGAATTGTCAAACACCGAGTCCAACACCGAATTCACCGACGGTGAAATGCGCGGTGAACAGGAATTCATCGACGGACTGTACGCCCGCGTGGACGCGCTGCGCGGCCACACCGAGGCCTCCGTCGCCGACGCCCTCGCCCAGGGCGACAAGCCCATGCAGGCCCGGCTGGAGCGGGACATCCTGGTCGCCGAACGCTCGGGGCTGCTCGCCGCGCTGAACGCCGTGGACGGCTCCCTCTGCTTCGGCCGGATCGACCTGGCCTCCGGCGCGAGCCACCACATCGGCCGGATCGGGCTGCGCCGGGACGACGCCGAGCGCACCCCGGTCCTCGTCGACTGGCGGGCCGACGTCGCCCGCCCCTTCTACCTGGCCACCGGCCACACCCCGATGGGCCTGCGCCGCCGCCGGCACATCACCACCGAGGGCCGTCGGGTCACCGCCCTGCACGACGAGTTCCTCGACCTCGGCGACGCCACCCGCACCGGGTTCGAGGACCCGGCCGGCGACGCCGTGCTGCTCGCCGCGCTCGACGCCGCCCGCACCGGCCGGATGCACGACATCGTGCAGACCATCCAGGCCGAGCAGGACGAGATCATCCGCGCCCCGCACCGGGGGGTGCTGGTGGTCGAGGGCGGCCCGGGCACCGGCAAGACGGCGGTCGCCCTGCACCGGGCCGCCTACCTGCTGTACGAGCACCGCGAACTGCTCGCCAAGCGGGCGGTCCTGATCGTCGGCCCCAACCCGGCCTTCCTCGGCTACATCGGCGAGGTGCTGCCCTCGCTGGGCGAGACGGGCGTGCTGCTCGCGACGGTCGGCGAGCTGTACCCCGGCGTGAAGGCGACGGCCGCGGACACCCCCGAGGCGGCCGCCGTGAAGGGCCGCGCCGACATGGCCGACGTGCTCGCCGCCGTCGTACGCGACCGGCAGGCGCTGCCCGACCCGGTGATCGCGATCGAGCACGACCGCGAGGTCCTGATGCTCGACGACGGACTCGTGGGCGTCGCCCGTGAGCGCACCCGGGCCGCGAAGCTGCCGCACAACGCGGCCCGTGAGTACTTCGAGGGCCACATCCTGAACACGCTGACCGAGCTGTACGCCGAGCGCGTCGGCACCGACCCCTACGACGGCTCCAGCCTCCTCGACCCCAGCGACATCACCCAGATCCGCGACGAACTCGCCGAGAACCCCGAAGTGTGGTCCGCCATCGACCGGTTGTGGCCGGTGCTCACCCCGCAGCGCGTGGTCGCCGACTTCCTCGCCGACCCCGAGGGGTACGTCGGCGACGAGGACGCGGCCGCCATCCGCCGCCCGGTGACCCGCGCGTGGACCGTGGCGGACGTACCGCTGCTCGACGAGGCGGCCGAACTCCTCGGCGAGGACGACCGGCTGGCGCGGGCCCGGGCGGAACGCGAACGGCAGACGCAGATCGCCTACGCGCAGGGCGTCCTCGACGTCTCCTTCGCCTCCCGGACCTACGAGTTCGAGGACAAGGAGGACAGCGATCCCGAGGCCAGCGAGGTGCTGTCCGCGCACGACATCATCGACGCCGAGCGGTTCGCCGAGCGGCACGAGGAGGACGACCACCGCAGCGCCGCCGAGCGGGCGGCGGCCGACCGGACCTGGGCGTTCGGGCACATCATCGTCGACGAGGCGCAGGAGCTGTCGCCGATGGCGTGGCGGCTGCTGATGCGGCGCAGCCCCACCCGCTCGATGACCCTGGTCGGCGACCCCGCCCAGACCGCGGAGGCGGCCGGCGTCGGCTCCTGGTCGGGGATCCTCGAACCGTACGTGGAGGACCGCTGGGAGCACACCCGGCTCGGCGTCAACTACCGCACCCCGGCCGAGATCATGGAGGTGGCCGCGGCCGTGGTCCGCGCCGAGGACCCGGACTTCGTGCCGCCCAGCTCGGTGCGCTCCACCGGCGTACGGCCCTGGGCGCGCGCCACCGACGACCTGCCCGGCGCCGTCGCCAAGGCGGTCGAGGAGCTGACCCCCGCCGAGGGCCGGCTCGCGGTGATCGCCCCGCGCGAGCTGCACCGCCGCCTGGCGGCCCGGCTGGACGGGGTCACCGCGGGCGCCGAACCGGACCTCACCCGGACGGTCGTGCTGCTGGATCCCCGCCAGTCCAAGGGCCTGGAGTTCGACTCCGTGCTCGTGGTCGAACCGGGCCGGTACGGCACCAGCGACCTGTACGTCGCCCTGACCCGGGCCACCCAGCGGCTCGGCGTCGTGCACACCGGGGAACTGCCGAAGGCGCTGGCAGGGGCCCTCTCGTAACGCGGGATCACCAAGACGTAACAGTTCACGCCGTGATCACTGCGCGTGCACGGGCGGTGCGGTAAGCGTTGCGGTATGGAAGCCCACCCCCACGCCACCGCACCGGCCGACGCTCCCGCGCTCGGGTCGCTGCCCGTGGAGCCGCTGCTCACCGCGGAGTTCGACGCCGACCCCGGCGCGGTGTACGAGCGGCTGCGGCGCGTCCACGGTCCGGTCGCGCCCGTCGGCCTGATGGGCGTACCGGTGTGGCTGGTGCTGGAGTACCGGGAGGTCCTCGACGTCCTGCGCAACGAGGGCCGGTGGCGGCGCGACGTACGCCACTGGCGGGCCCGGGCGCTGGGCGAACTGCCCCCGCAGTGGCCGCTGCTGGCCGGCTACGAGGTGCGTCAGACGATGTTCATGGACGAGGAGGAGCACCGGACGGCCCGCCGCGTCCACCACGCCGCCCTGCGCCCCTTCCAGGACGCCCGCAGTCCCGAGGGCTGGGGGCTGCGCGCGGCCGTGGCCCGCTCCGCCGACGAACTCGTCGCCCTGCTCGCCGCGGAGTCGGGCCGGACCGGCTTCGCCGACCTGGGCGCGCAGTACACCCGGCCGCTGCTGCTGATGGTCACCACCAGGCTGTTCGGCTGCCCGGTCGAGCTGCGCGACGAACTGGTCATGGACCTGTGGCGGATGCTCGACGGCGGCCCCGGCGCGGGCCCCGCCACCGCCCGCGCCCTGGCCGCCTTCACCCGGCTCGCCGCCCACCGCAGGGCCCGCCCCGGCGACGACTTCACGTCCTACCTGCTGCTCGCCGATCCCGACCTGAGCGACGAACAGCTCGGCCGCGAACTGTTCATGAACGCCGTCTACCTGAACGACATCACCGGCAACATGGTCCTCAACACCCTGCTGGAGGTGTTGCGCGGCAACGCCACCGTCCGCCGCAGCCTGTCCGCCGGGCAGCTCGGCGAGACCGTCAACCGGGCCGCCCTCGCCAACCCGCCGGTCGCCAACATGTGCTTCCGCTTCGCCGCGCGGGACGTGCTGCTCGGCAACTACTGGATCCGCGCCGGGGACGCCGTCTCCCCGTCCGCCGCCTCGGCCCACCGCGACCTGCTGGACCTCGGCTCCTCCCACATGGTCGGCTCCACCGTCTCCACCCGCGCCCACCTGGGCTGGGGCGCCGGCCCCCACCAGTGCCCGACCGCGGCCCGCGAACTGGGCTCCCTGATCGTCACCACGGCGGTCGGCCGCGTCTTCGACCACTTCGCCCAGGCGGAACTGACCCTCCCGCCCGACCAGTTGCCCTGGCGGTCGGGTCCGGTGGTGCGGGGCCTCAGGGTGCTGCCGGTGCGCTACGAACTCGCCCCGGGCGTCCTGCCCCCCGGCCGCCCGGAGTTCCCGCCGGCCACCGCGACCGGTCCCGAGGGCGGCGCGGGCCGGCCGGGGGGAGTGCTGATGGCGTTGCGGCGGCTGATCTCGGCGAGGAACGCCCCGAGGCCGCCCGGCGGCTGACCGGCCCGTGCGGCCCGACTGCAGAATTCCCCAAGGTTGCCCGAAGCCCGCCCCGGCACGGTGAGAGCACGACACCCGTTCGCACACAAGGGGCACACATGAGGAAGAAGCGCAACGTCCTGTCGGTTCTGGGCCTGTCGGCCGCCACGGTGACGCTCGCCGCCACCGGGGCGGGCGCGACCGCCCACGCCGAGACCGGCACCCGGGTCCAGGCGACCTGCCACGTCTCCGGCGCGTTCTGCGCGACCAGCGACAGCGGAGGCAGTCTCGTCCTGTACTGCGGCATGTCGCGGGGCATCCCGTGGAGCGGTGGCGGTACCTGGAACAACCGCCTCCCGGGGAACGGCGTGGTCCGGATGTTCGACGCGAACGGAGACCGGATCTACACCACGCCGGCCAACTACGGTCCCGTCAGGGGCAACTGGACGCCCGTGTACAGCATCCGCGCCGACTGCTGAGCGGACCGGGCACAGCCGCGAGCCCGGTGGCGCCGGCCACCGGGCTCCACGGTCCTTCCCCGTCTCTCAGGCCGGCCGCAGCCACACCGTGGCCAGCGGTGGCAGGGTCAGCCGGATGCTCGCCGGGCGTCCGTGCCAGCCCTGCGGCTCCGGCTTGACCGGGTCGGGATGGGTGACGTCGCTGCCGCCGTAGGACGCGGCGTCGGTGTTGAGGACCTCGTGCCAGGCGGGGATGTCGTCGGGCACGCCGAGGCGGTAGTCCTGGCGGACGACCGGGGAGAAGTGGGAGACGGCCAGAAGGGGCGTGCCGTCGGCGTCGTACCTCAGGAAGGCGAGGACGTTGTCGTCGGCCGCGTCACCCACCACCCACTGGAAGCCGTCCGGGGTGGTGTCCCGCTCCCAGAGGGCGGGCGTCGACCGGTAGACGGCGTTCAGGTCGCGGACCAGGTCCCGTACGCCCCGGTGGTCGGCCTCGGCGCCGTAGTCGGGGTCGAGCAGCCACCAGTCCGGGCCGTGCGCCTCGGACCACTCCGCGCCCTGGGCGAACTCCTGGCCCATGAAGAGGAGCTGCTTGCCCGGGTGGGCCCACATGAAGCCCAGGTACGCGCGGAGGTCGGCGCGCCGCTGCCACCAGTCGCCGGGCATCTTCGACACCAGCGAGCGCTTGCCGTGGACGACCTCGTCGTGGGAGATCGGCAGCACGTAGTTCTCGCTGTAGGCGTACACCATCGAGAAGGTCATCTCGTGGTGGTGGTACTTGCGGTGGACGGGCTCGTGGCTGACGTACTGGAGCGTGTCGTGCATCCAGCCCATGTTCCACTTCAGGCCGAAACCGAGCCCGCCGAAGCCGCTCGGGCCCCGGTGGTGCGTGGCCCGGGTGACACCGTCCCAGGCGGTCGACTCCTCGGCGATCGTCACCACGCCCGGGTTCCTGCGGTACACGGTGGCGTTCATCTCCTGGAGGAAGGCCACCGCGTCCAGGTTCTCCCGGCCGCCCTGCTCGTTCGGCGTCCACTGGCCGGGCTCGCGCGAGTAGTCCAGGTAGAGCATCGAGGCGACGGCGTCGACGCGCAGGCCGTCGATGTGGAACTCCTCGCACCAGTACACGGCGTTGGCCACCAGGAAGTTGCGCACCTCGCGCCGCCCGAAGTCGAACTCCAGGGTCCCCCAGTCGGGGTGCGCGGCCCGCAACGGGTCCTCGTGCTCGTACAGGGGCCGCCCGTCGAACTCGGCCAACGCCCAGTCGTCGCGCGGGAAGTGCGCCGGCACCCAGTCCATGAGGACCCCGATCCCGGCCCGGTGCAGGGCGTCGACCAGGTACTTGAAGTCGTCCGGGGTGCCCAGGCGGGCCGTCGGCGCGTAGAAACCGGTGACCTGGTAGCCCCAGGAGCCACCGAAGGGATGCTCGGCGACCGGCATCAGCTCGACGTGCGTGAAACCCAGTTCCTTCACGTACGCCGGGAGCTGCTCGGCCAGCCGGCGGTAGGACAGACCCGGCCGCCAGGACGGCAGGTGGACCTCGTACACCGAGAACGGGGCCTCGTGGACCGGCCGGTCGGCCCGCCGCGCCAGCCACTCCTCGTCGCCCCACTCGTAGTGCGAGGCGTGCACGACCGACGAGGTGGCCGGCGGTTCCTCCGTACGGCGGGCCAGCGGGTCGGCGCGCAGGGTGTGCGAACCGTCGGGGCGGGTGATGTCGAACTTGTACAGCTCGCCCTCCCCGACGCCCGGCACGAACAGCTCCCAGACGCCGGAGGAGCCGAGCGACCGCATCGGGAACCCGGTGCCGTCCCAGAAGTTGAAGGTGCCGGCCAGCCGCACCCCGCGCGCGTTCGGCGCCCACACGGAGAAGCGGGTGCCGGTCACGCCCTGGTGGGTCATCGGGTGCGCCCCGAGCACCGTCCACAACTGCTCGTGCCGGCCCTCACCGATCAGGTGCAGGTCCAGTTCGCCCAGCGTGGGCAGGAAGCGGTACGCGTCCTCGGTCTCCAGGACCGTGCCCTCGTACGTGACGAGGAGACGGTAGTCCGGTGCCTCCTCCAGGGGCAGCAGGCCGGAGAAGAAGCCGTCGCCGTCGTCGTGGAGCTCGGCGCGCAGATCGCCCGAGAGGACCGTGACGGACAGCGCGTAGGGGCGGAAGGCCCGGAAGACGACCCCGCCGGGCGCCGGGTGCGCGCCGAGCACGGAGTGCGGATCGTGGTGCGTGCCGTGCAGCAACCGCTCGCGGTCGACGGCGTCCAGGGCGGGGGAGGGGGCCACTGCCGGGGGCTCGACGGCGGGACTGCGCCCCGGGGTCTTCTGCGCCGGAACCTTCCGCGCCGGAACCTTCTTCGCCGGGGCCTTCTGTGCCGGAACCTTCTTCGCCGCGGTCTTCTGCGCCGGAACCCTCGCCGCGGCCTTCGCGGGTGCCTTCTTGGCTGCGGTCTTCGCGGGCGCCGTCTTCACCACGGCCTGCTTGGTCAGGGCCTTCTTCGCGGTGGCCTTCTCGGCCACGGCCTGCTTGGTCAGGGCCTTCTTCGCGGTGGCCTTCTCGGCCACGGCCTGCTTGGTCAGGGCCTTCTTCGCGGTGGCCTTCTCGGCGGCCTTCTTGGCGGCGGCCTTCTTGGCAGTGACCTTCTTGGCAGTGACCTTCTTGGCAGTGACCTTCTTGGCAGTGCCGGCCGGGGCCTTCTCGGCCGTGGCGTTCTCGGCGAGGACCTTCTTCACAGTGGCGTTCTCGGCGGGGACCTTCTTGACCGCCGCGGTCTTCTCGCTCGCCGCTTTCTTGACCACAGCCTTCTTGGCCACCGCCTTCTTCGCCACAGCCTTCTTGGCCACCGTCTTCTTCGCCACTGCCTTCTTCGCGGTGGCTTCCTTCTTCGGGTTCGAACCGTCGGACGGGGGACTGGGGGTCACGGGCGAAGCCTCCTCAGAGCTGGTCGGACGCGGCGAGCCTGCGTATCGCGGACAGGGGGACGGGGAGCCAGTCGGGGCGGTGCCGGGCCTCGTAGACGACCTCGTAGACGGCCTTGTCCGTCTCGTAGGCCCGCAGCAGTACGGGATCGGTGCGCGGATCCACGCCGGTCACCTCGGCGTACCCGGAGCAGTACGCCGCCCGGCACGCCTCGGCCCAGCCGGGTGCCGGCGGGTCGGCCGAGTGGGCCGCGTAGTCGAAGGACCGCAGCATGCCCGCCACGTCCCGCACCGTCGGCTGCGGCATCCTGCGCTCGGCCAGCGGCCGGGCCGGCTCGCCCTCGAAGTCGATCAGCGCCCACTCCCCGGAGGGCGCGCGCAGACACTGCCCGAGGTGCAGGTCGCCGTGGACGCGCTGGGCGGTCCAGGTGTGGCCCTCGGCCGCGAGGTCGGCCAGCGCCGCGAAGGCGGTGCGCAGGGCGGGCGCGTACGGATGCAGCGCGGGCACCGCCTGCACGGCCGCGTCGAGGCGCTCGACCATGCCGTCCACCAGCGGCCCCAGCTGGGCGTAGCCCAGGGTCGCCGTGGGCAGCGCGCGGGCGAGTGCGGTGTGCACCTCGGCCGTGGCCTGCCCCAGCGCCCGCGCCTCGGCGCCGAAGTCCTCCCCCTTGGCCAGCTCCCGCAGAGCCAGCTCCCAGCCGTCCGTCGCGCCCTGCACATACGGCTGGAGCACGCCCAGGACGTACGACTCCCCGTCGAGCTCGGCGTGCATCCACGCCGTCGGCGCCGGCACCCTGGGGCAGCCCTCGCGGGCCAGCGCCAGCGGCAGTTCCAGGTCGGGGTTGACGCCGGGGACGACCCGGCGCAGTAGCTTGAGGATGAACGTATCTCCATAGACGACCGAGGAGTTCGACTGCTCGGACGTCAGCCGGCGTGGCACGAGGCCGGAGCGTATCTCCTGCGCCGGGTCCCGTTCGCAGCGCAGGACGCCGATCCGGGCCCGGGTGCGCAGCGCCTCCAGCAGCACCTCGGCGGGCCGGGGGTCGTACAGGGCGTCGTACACCGTCCGTCCGGCGAGCGGACCGTCGGGGACATGGCCGATCAGCGCGGGCGCCAGCCGGGGTGGCAGCGCCTCGCGCACGCCTATCAGGAGCTGGTAGCAGTCGCCGGGCGAGGCCGGCTGGTGGGCGCGCACCATCAGGTGGTACAGGCCCAGCCGGGATCCGGCCGGCAGCAGTTCGGTGGCCGCCACCAGCGAGAAACCGGTGACCGGACTCCCCTTGCCGGCGAACCAGCGCTGCCGTGGGAGCCATTCCCGCAACAGGGGCGTCAGTGACGCGAGGAGACCGGGGCTCGTCTTGCCGGAAAGTGTGACAGTGTCCGCCATTGCGTCACATTCCTTTCCCCGGAAGGGTCGGGGTGCTACTGATGCGTGCCCCGGGCGGGGCAGGGGAAACCGCCCCGCCGCAGGGTTCTGGGCCGTGTCCTTCGGATCAGGTCGGGGCCGCGGGGCCCGGCACGCACCTCTGCCGCGTTGTCGTCGGGCGTCAATGCTTCGTGTCGACGCCCTCCTCCGCCTTGCGGCTGCACGCACCGAGCCCCGCTCACCGGCGGCAGCCGGACGCCGCGGCCCCGAGCCGGGCCGATCCGGAAGGCACGGCCTAGGCGGCGTCCCTGCGCAACCGGAACCAGTAGAAGCCGTGACCTCCGAGGGTGAGCAGGTAGGGCAGTTCGCCGATCGGCGGGAAGCGGACCCCGCCGAACAGCTCGACCGGATACCGGTGCTTGAAGCGGCTCAGGTCCAGTTCGGTGGGCTGGGCGAAGCGCGAGAAGTTGTGGACGCACAGGACGAGGTCGTCCTCGTACTCGCGCAGGAAGGCGAGTACGGCCG
>NZ_JBIBVX010000023.1:16140-126698 GCF_043080745.1 Streptomyces sp. NPDC014995 | reverse complement strand
AGAAGTCCGCCCACGGCCTGGCCTGACCATGCCCGACGCGATAGCAGCCGCGGCCGCCACGACGCACCCCGTGGCGGCCCCGGCCCGCCCCCCACTCCCCGCTCAGCTGCCGCGCCAAGGAGAGGGGTGGAAATTTCGGTAAAACCCGTGCAACCTTTGAGTGAACCAGGTTGTCTCACCTGATATCAGTCACACTGACTCGGGGGGACACAATGGTACGAAACAGAACCTTCTGGGCGACCACCGCTCTCATGACCGCCACCCTGGGCGTGGCCGTGGTACCGGCGGAGGCCGCTCCCGTCGCCGCCCCCCGGGCCGCCGTCGTCTGTCCCACCGGCTGGGGCAGCCTCGACAAGACGTACCCCGCCTCCTCGGCGGAGCCGGTGCGGAACGTCAGGACCGGCCGGCACGACTGCTACGACCGGATGGTCATCGACATCCCCGGCGCGGGCAGCGAGACCCTCGGTTACTCCGTCCGGTACGTCGACCGCATCTACCAGGACGGGTCGGGCCAGTACATTCCGGTCGCCGGCGGGGCCGTCCTGGAGGTCAGGGTGCACGCGCCGTCGTACGACCCCGAGACCGGCGAGCCCACCTATGCGGGGCGCCCCGGCCGGCCGCTGCCGGGCGTGAACCTCACCGGCTACTCCACCTTCCGCGACGCCCGGTTCGTCGGCAGCTTCGAGGGTGACACGCAGATCGGGCTCGGCGTACGCGCCCGGCTGCCCTTCCGGGTACTGCGGCTGGCCGACCACCTCGTCATCGACGTCGCCCACACCTGGGGGACCACCCGCTGACGCACGTCACCGCACAGCCCCGGAGCGCCGCACGCCGACGGCCGTGAGCACCGGCGTCACGCCTCCGGGGCCGGAAGGACTGAGCGGCGGCGCCCTCCCGGGGCGGAGGGAGCAGCCGGGGGACGGGCGCGAGCGGTCCGGGACGGCCGCCGCTCGCGGGCCGTGGCCGGATCGCGGTCAGCGGCCGGCGGAGGGCGCGCCGCTGGTCGCCCGGTAGAGCTGTCCGGAGGCGGCGATCAGCTCCTTGCGTTCCGTGTCGGAACCCACCATGGGCGGCGAGCCGTTCAGCGGTACCTGGGCACTTTCCGGAAGGAACCTGACGGTCAGCAGACCGATGGCTCCGGCCGCCATGAGGTAGTAGGCGGGCATCATGTCGTTGCCCGTGACCTCGACGAGCGCCTCGGTGACCAGCGGGGTGGTGCCTCCGAACGCGGCGACGGCGAAGTTGAAGCCGATGCCCATGGCGGCGTAGCGGACGGCCGTCGGGAAGAGCGCGGGCAGGGTGGCGGCGCTCGGTGCGGCGAAGCCCGCCAGCAGGGTCGAGAGGACGAGCACTCCGAGGACGGGTGGCCAGGTCGCCTCCGACTTGATCAGCAGGAACGCGGGCACGGCCAGGATGATCATCGCGGCGGCCGAGACGCCGTACACCGGGCGCCGGCCCACGCGGTCGCTGAGCCGGCCGATGAAGGTGATCAGCAGCACGATCCACACCATGCCGGCCAGCACCAGGGTGTCCGCGAAGCTGCTCGAGCGGTTCAGGTCCTGCGTCAGATAGGTCGGCAGGAACCCGGTGACCATGTAGTTGGTGACGTTGTAGAGGAGCACGAGGCCCGTGCAGACCAGCAGGGCCCGCCAGTGGTTGCGGAGAATGGTGCGGAACTCGCTGCCCGCCGACGCCTGGGCCAGGCTGTGCTCGTGTTCGTCGAGCTGTCGCTGGAAGGCGGGCGACTCCTCCAGCTTGAGCCGCATGTACAGACCGATCACACCCAGGGGGCCGGCGATGAGGAAGGGGATGCGCCAGCCCCAGGCCAGCATCTGATCGTCGGTCAGGGCGAGGTTCAGCACGGTGACCAGGGCCGAACCGAGGGCGTATCCGACGAAGGTGCCGAAGTCGAGCCAGCTGGAGAGGTAGCCGCGGCGCCGGTCGGGTGAGTACTCGGCGACGAAGGTCGTCGCTCCGCCGTACTCGCCTCCCGTGGAGAAGCCCTGCACCATGCGGGCGAGCAGGAGCAGGACGGGAGCGGCGACACCGATCGTGGCATAGCTGGGGATGAGGCCGATGGCGAAGGTGCCGACGGCCATCATGATCATGGTGGTGGCGAGCACCTTCTGCCGCCCGAGCCGGTCGCCGAGCGGGCCGAAGACGAGACCGCCGAGCGGGCGCACCACGAACGCGGCGGCGAACGTGGCGAAGGAGGAGATCAGTTGGGCGGCCGGGGAGGCTCCGGGGAAGAAGACCTTGCCGATGGTGGCGGCGAGGTAGCTGTAGACGCCGAAGTCGAACCACTCCATGCAGTTGCCGAGGGCCGAGGCGCCGACCGCGCGGCGGAGCAGCGGACGCTCCACGACCTGCACGTCGTCCTGGCGGAAGGCGCGCTTGTTGCGCCTGAGCCTGCGGACGAGGTCCCTGCGCACATGGTCGGGCAGCTTCGTCGATGTGCCGCCCGGATGCCGTGTGCTGTGCGGCCCCGGGGAGCCTTCCGGCGGTACGTCGGCCACGGTACCCAAGCACCTTTCCTCGACCGTGCATCGTGCAACGTGCGTCCCGTTCGACCCCTTTGGGCATATTGACGCACTCCGCCACCGGTTTCCCCGGGAAGGCGATGTCACACCGCACAGTGTTCGTCGCCACTACGGCGGGGCGGCGCAGACCTCCCCAGGTGCGCCGCCCCGCGTTCCCACACCACCGCGCCTGCCCACGGAACCGCCCCTCACACCTGGAGTGTTCGAGGCGGTGTGCGACGTACCGGGTCACACCCATTGACCCGCCGCCACCGCGTTGCCAGACTCGCCCTCCCCCACAGGATGAATCGATTCAGTCGAAATCGGTTCGACGAGAGGACAGACCCTCATGGGACGCAGAGCCGCACTCCTCGCCGCCACCGGGGCCATCGCCCTCCTCAGCACCGCGGGTACGCTCACCGCCCCCGCCGGCGCCGCCCCCACGCGCGCTGTCGCCGCCTGCGGTGACGGTTCCTACCACGCGGAGGCCGTGCTCAACGGCGGCAGTTGGACCGCCCGGCGCGGCGGCAGCACCGTGTACACGGGAACCGACATGCGCGCGGCCGTCCAGGCGGCGGTGAACAGCCTCACCGCCGGCCGCACGGCCAAGGAACGGGTCGTCGTCCGCGGTTCGGGCTCGATGTCGGCCGGTTCGCGCATCTCACTGCCCAGCTACACCACGCTCGACGTCTGCGGCACGATCAACGTCACCGGCACAGGCACCGGCGACCAGGCCCCGGTCTACTCCCGCGGCACCCGGGACGTGGAGGTCCAGCACCTGAACGTCACGGGCACCCCGCTGTACGGCATCTTCCTGCGCAACGTGCAGAACGTGGTCCTCGGCCAGATCGACATGCGCCTGTCGGCCGGCCTCGGCGTGCGCATCGACAACCGCGGCGACACCAGCCAGTGGACGAGGAACGTCCGCATCGACAACGTCTACGTCTCCGGCGCCAGCAGCCACGCGGTGGAGACGTACGGCGTGGACGGCATCACCATCGGCACGGTGACGGCCCGCAACGTCGGCGAGTCCGGCCTCCTCCTCAACCAGACCGTCAACGCCACGGTCACCAAGGTCGACGCGGAGAACGCCGGTACCGGCACCGGCTACGCGGCCTTCCGCATGGCCAACCGCAACGGCCGGATCGGCAGCTCCTACCCGACGAACATCCGCGTCGGCGAGGTCGTGGCCCGTGGTGGCGGGCGCGGAGTCTTCTGCGTCTCGGAGAGCGGGGGCGCGGTCATCGACCGGGTGACCCTCTCCCACACCGGCAACAACGCGATCCTGATCGAGAACTGCTACAACGTGAACGTCGCCGCCCGCGGCGGCAGTGTCACCGGCGGTGGTGAGATCCGGCTGGCGGCCCGCTCGGAGTTCCCCAACAACTCCGACATCACCGTCCAGAACCTCACGGTGACCAACTCCGCCATACGCGAGAGCCCGTGCGGCACGAACACGACCTTCCGCAACAACACCCTGGTGAACAGCACGCAGTCGATCTGTTGAGGCGACCGCACGCAGTGCGGCGGGTCCCCGGTGCCGGTGGACCGGGGACCCGGCCGTTCAGAGGTGCGACAGGGCGAAGGACGCCAGGAAGCCGGACGCGGTGATCAGCCCGAGAGCCAGATGGGTCTCCTCGAAGGCTTCCGGGATCATCGTGTCCGCGACCATGGCGAGGATCGCTCCTGCCGCCAGGGCCGTCACCGTGGCGACCACGGTCTCCGGCAGTGCTCCGACGACCGTGTATCCCAGCACCGCGGAGACCGCGCTGGCCGCCGCGATCGCCCCCCACACCCCGAAGACGTAGCGCGCGCCGCGGCCGGCGCTCCGCATGCCCGCCGAACTCGACAGTCCCTCGGGCACGTTGCTGACGAACACGGCCGCCACCGTCACGAGGCTCACCGATCCGCCGTTCAGCAGGCTCACGCCGATGACCGCCGACTCCGGAACGCCGTCCAGGAGCGCGCCGAGCGCCAGCGCGTTGCCCGACCCCGCCTGTTGTTCCTCCGACGGCTGCCGGGCTCCGTGGCCGGACCGCTTGCGGTGCCGGGCGCCGCGCCGGGCCAGCCACACGTTGCCGCCGGTGTAGGCCGCGGCGCCGAGCAGCGTTCCGAGCGCCGTGGGGATCAGACCCGCCTCCCGGTGCGCCTCCTCCAGTAGTTCGAAGGAGACCGCGGACAACAGCACCCCGGCACCGAACGCCATGACGTAGGCGATCACCCGTTGCGGTACCCGCAACGCATAGCCCAGGAGCGCACCCACCAGCAGAGCCGACCCGGCGAGGAGTCCCCACCCACCGGCGACCAGAGCATCCGTCATGTTCCCTCGCGTACCCGCGGAATCACCGGTCACGACGGAAACAGCGGCTGAAGGTCCCGAACGGGTGAGGTCACTTCACCGGAGGTCAGGTCGTGCCGCAGGAGACCGTGGGCCAGGTCCAGGTGCCGTTGGTCTGGACGGTGACGCCCCAGTTGTTGCCGCTGCCGTTGGGTTTCGCCGTCAGGACCTGGGCGCTGGGATAGGCGGCGCTGATGTTCCAGGTCGCGATGATCTTCGCCGGGGACGGCACGTTCATCGTCACCGTCCACGCACTGGACCCGCTGACCGAGACGTTCAGGTTGTACCGGTCACTCCACTGCCGGCCCGCGGTCAGCGTCGCCGTACAACTGCTGCCACCGCCGCCACCGCCACCGCCGGTGCCGCCGCCGTCGGGGGCCACCGCGCGGCCGGTCTGCGGAGAGATCATTCCGGCGCACAGCCCGCGGGCGGCCAGACCCTGGGCGATGCGCGGGATCGCCGCGAGCGTGTTGGCCGACCAGTCGTGCATGAGCATGATCTGGCCGTTGGTGAGCCGGCCGGCGGCCTGGACGATGGCGTCGGTGCCGACGCCGTTCCAGTCCTGGGAGTCGACGTCCCAGATGATCTCGGTCAGGCCGTACTTGGCCGCGACCGACTTCACCGTCGGGTTGGTGTCGCCGTACGGGGGCCGGAACAGCTTCGGTGTGCCGCCGCCCGCGGCCGCGATCGCCTGCTGGGTCCGGGAGATCTCCGAGTCGATCTGCGCCTGGCTCTGCTGGGTGAGACGGGGGTGGGTGTAGCTGTGGTTGCCGACCCACATGCCGGCTTCGACCTGGGCCCGGACCTGGGCCGGGTTGGCGGCGGCGTACTGGCCCTGGTTGAACATCGTGGCCCGCAGCCCGTTCTGCCTGAGTGCGTTGAGCAGGCTCGGCGTGCTGCCGGACGGGCCGTCGTCGAAGGTGAGCCCGACGTACCCGTTGCAGGCGGCGGCTCGTGCCGGGGCGGTGCCGGCGGTGAGGGTGGTCGCGGCGGCCGTCGCGGCCACGGCCAGTGCCGTGACCAGTAGGCGATTCGGGTGACGCGGTCCGGCTCTCATGAGGTGGTCCTCCAGCGTGGGGATGCGCGGGTCAGGTCGTGGTGCAGGAAACCGTCGGCCAGGTCCAGTTGCCGTTGGGCTGGATGGTCACGCCCCAGTTGTTGCCGCTGCCGTTGGGTTTGGCGGTCAGCACCTGCGCGCTGGGGTAGCCGGCGCTGATGTTCCAGGTGGAGAGCACCTTCGCCGGGGACGGGACGTTCATGGTCACCGTCCAGTCGCTGGAACCGCTGACCGACACGTTGAGGTTGTACCGGTCGCTCCACTGCTGGCCCGCGGACAGGGTCGCGGTGCAGCCGCTGCCGCCACCACCGCCCGAACCGGTGCCGCCCACCGTGATGTTGGAGTTCCCGCTGCTCTGGTATCCCTCGGTCGCCATGATCATGTAGTAGCTGAAGCTGCCCAGGGGCATTCCGGCGCGGGCCCAGGCGTCGAAGTGGTTGCCGGTGGTGATGGTTCCGCCGGTCCGCTTCGACTGCCTCACGCTCCAGTACTGGTTGAAGGTGCGGGTGCCTTCGACGGACGGGGCGTTGTAGCGCGTGGTCTGGTAGATGTCGTACGTACCGCCGTCGCTGGTGACGGTGCCCTTGAACGTTCCCGTGGGCCGGTAGGTGCCCCAGTTGTCGACGATGTAGTACTCCACGAGCGGGTTCGACATCCACCCGTAGAGGGTCAGGTAGGCGTTGCCGGACGGGTTGAAGCCGCCCGAGTACGTCACGCTCCTGCGGCTGCCGGTGCTCCAGCCCTTGCCCGCCACGAAGTTGCCGGTGTTGCGCCATGAGGTGCTGTAGTTGCCGCCGGAGGCCAGGTTCATGGAGACCGTTCCGGGGCTGTCGGTCCAGAACGAGTAGTAGTAGCCGTTGTGGGTGCCGGTCTGGTTCGTGGTGACGACCGTGTCGGCGCTCGCGGCGTTCGGCAGCAGCAGCGTGATCACGGCGGCCAGCGCGATGGCCCAGGCGCTGCGAACGAACGGCAGGCGACGGCCGCGGCCGCGGCTCTCGGTTTCGACGTAAGGGTGCATGTCCGTGCTTCCTCCTCGCGGGACGGGTGCGGGCAAGCCCTGTCAGTGGCGAAAGTGTTGACCTGACCCCATCAACAGTCAACAGTTTCGGTCCGAGTTTCGAAACGTTCGTCCAGCGGGGATCACCGTCACTCGTTATCCTCCCTGTTCGCTGGCCATTGATGTGGCAGTAGGCCTACCTCCCGCACTTAGGTCGCGAATTCGAGATCAATTGGAAAGCGTCGGACTTCGAAACATTCGAAGACTTTCCGATGCAGGACCGAGTCCGCCTTTTTCGCTCTGCGCGGTCAGGGAACCCGGTCTCCCGCACATGCCCGCCGACAGGAGGAGGCCGACGTGACAGACGAGCGCAGCACTCGTCAGGACCCGACCACCCAGCACCCGCGCCCGGACTTCCCCCAGCAGGACCAGCCGCACCCGGGGCGGACCGGGCCGATGGACCCGCCGCCCGACCACGGTGAGGAGTCCTACCGTGGTTCCGGCCGGCTGGAGGGCCGCAGGACGGTGATCACGGGCGGGGACTCCGGCATCGGGCGGGCGGTGGCCCTGGCCTTCGCCCGCGAGGGAGCCGACGTGCTGTTCACCTACCTCGAGGAGGAGGCGGGCGAGGCACGCGAGACCTCCCGGCTGGTGGAGGACGCCGGGCGCAAGGCCGTGGCCGTGTCCTGCGACATTCGTGAGGAGAGCGCCTGCCGTGCGCTGATCGACCGGGCCGTCGCGGAGTTCGGGGGCATCGACGTCCTGGTGAACAACGCGGCGTACCAGATGTCACAGCCGGACGGCATCGAGGCCATCACGACCGAGCAGTTCGACCGGGTCCTGCGCACGAACCTCTACGGCATGTTCTGGCTGACGAAGTTCGCGCTGCCGCACATCCCGGCGGGCGGCAGCGTCATCAACTCCACGTCGGTGCAGGCCTACAAGCCCAGCCCGCACCTGCTGGACTACGCGATGACCAAGGGCGCGATCGTCACGTTCACGCAGGGACTCGCCCAGATGGTCGCGGAGCGCGGTGTCCGCGTCAACGCGGTCGCGCCGGGCCCCGTGTGGACGCCGCTGATTCCCGCGACCATGCCCGACACGGCCGAGTTCGGCAAGCAGAGTCCGCTGGGCCGCCCGGCGCAGCCGGCCGAACTGGCCCCGGCCTATGTGTACCTCGCCTCCCAGGAGGCGAGCTTCATCACCGCCGAGATCCTCAACGCGACCGGCGGCACACCGCTGCCCTGAGCGGAGGCGGAGGGCGGGCACGCCTCGGCGTGCCCGCCCGTCCCGTCGGCCGTGCGGACGGCGCCCGTGGGGACGGGCGTGCCGTCCGCGCGGCCCGTGTTCTACAGCGCGCGCTCGAGGCGCTCCGCCAGCAGTTGCACGAACCTCGCCGGCTCGGCCGGCCGGCCGCCCTCGGCGAGTACCGCGAGGCCGTGGAGGAGTTCGGCGCTCTCGGCCAGGGCCGTACGGTCCTTGCCGTCCGTGAAGGCCTGGTTCAGGCCCTTGACCAGCGTGTGGTCGGGGTTCAGTTCGAGGATGCGCTGGGTGCGGGGCACCTCCTGGCCCATCGCGCGGTACAGGTTCTCCAGCGCCGGGGTCAGGTCGTGCGTGTCGGAGACCAGGCAGGCCGGGGAGACGGTGAGGCGGGAGGACAGGCGTACCTCCTTGATGTCCTCGCCGAGTTGCTCCTTCATCCAGCCGAGCAGGCCGGCGAACTCCGCACCCTGCTTCTCGCGGTCCTCGTCGGACGCCGTCTCCCCGTCGGAGTCCAGGTCGATCTCGCCCTTGGCGACGGAGCGCAGCCGCTTGCCCTCGTACTCGCCCACCGCGTCGGTCCACACCTCGTCGACCGGGTCGGTGAGCAGCAGGACCTCGATGCCCTTGGCCCGGAACGCCTCCATGTGCGGGGAGTTCTCGATGCCCGCGCGGGACTCGCCCGTCATGAAGTAGATGGTGTCCTGCCCGTCCTTCATCCGCTCCACGTACTGCTTGAGCGTGGTCGGTTCGGTGTCGTCGTGCGTGGTGGCGAACGACGAGACGGCGAGGAGGGCGTCGCGGTTCTCCGCGTCGGTGACGAGTCCCTCCTTGAGGACGGCGCCGAACTCCCGCCAGAAGGTGGCGTACCGGTCGGGCGCCGAGGTCATCATGTCCTTGACCGTGGACAGCACCTTCTTCGCCAGCCGGCGGTGCATCATCTGGATGTGGCGGTCCTGCTGGAGGATCTCGCGGGACACGTTGAGCGAGAGGTCCTGGGCGTCGACGACGCCCTTGACGAAGCGCAGGTACGGCGGCAGCAGCGCCTCGCAGTCGTCCATGATGAAGACGCGCTTGACGTACAACTGCACGCCCCGCTTGTACCCCTGGGTGAACAGGTCGTGAGGGGCGTGCGACGGGATGAACAGCAGGGCCTGGTACTCGAAGGTGCCCTCCGCCTGGAGCCGGATCGTCTCCAGGGGGTTCGTCCAGTCGTGGCTGATGTGCTTGTAGAGCTCGTGGTACTCCTCGTCCTTCACCTCGTCACGCGAACGCGCCCACAGAGCCTTCATCGAGTTCAGCGTCTCGGGCTCGGGCGCGGCCTCGGCGTCACCGCCGTCCGTCGCGGCCGGCGGCTGCGGGACCATGCGGATGGGCCAGGTGATGAAGTCGGAGTAGCGCTTGACGATCTCCCGGATCTTCCACGCGGAGGTGTAGTCGTGGAGTTGGTTCTCGGGATCGGCCGGCTTCAGGTGCAGGGTGATCGCCGTGCCCTGCGGGGCGTCGTCCACCGTCTCCAGCGTGTACGTGCCCTCCCCGCGTGACGACCAGCGCGTGCCCTGGCTCTCGCCGGCCCGCCGGGTCACCAGGACGACCTCGTCCGCCACCATGAAGCTGGAGTAGAAGCCGACGCCGAACTGCCCGATGAGCCCCTCCGCGCCGGCGGCGTCCTCGGCCTGCCGCAGCTCCTCCAGGAACTTGGCCGTGCCGGAGTTGGCGATCGTGCCGATGAGTAGGGCGACCTCGTCGTACGACATCCCGATGCCGTTGTCCCGCACCGTGAGGGTGCGGGCGTCGCTGTCGGCCTCGAGCTCGATGTGCAGGTCGGACACGTCGACGTCGAGCGTGTCGTCCCGCAGGGATGCGAGGCGCAGCTTGTCCAACGCGTCGGAAGCGTTGGAGACGAGTTCACGCAGGAAGACATCCTTGTTCGAGTAGATCGAGTGGATCATCAGCTGCAGGAGCTGACGGGCCTCCACCTGAAACTCAAACGTTTCGGTCGGCATGGTTCGCGACTACCTCTCGGTCCCAGACGTCCGGAACTGACTGACGGCAGCCACTCTAGGACAGCAGGTCACGGGATCGGTGCGGATCCTCCCCGTCGGGCGGCGAAGCCCGCTGCCGTGCGCCGTGAGGGGGGTGGCCGCCGTCGACTCGGGGATGATCGACCGCGGCCACCCGGGACCGGGACGCGGAGCACGGGCGCCCGGCCCGGGATCCGGTTTCCCCCCGCCGATGACCGCAGTCTCGGCCGGACGGGTGATCATCGCGCCCTGGAGCCGGCGGGTTCCGTTCAGGCCGCGCGCCTGCGTTCCCGTGCCGGCGCCCCCGCGGACGCCGCGGGTGTGCGGGCGGGCCGGACCCGGTAGGTGGTCTTCGCCGGGTCGGTGACGGGATCGCCGAGCGTGATCCGACCGGAGGCGCGCAGCTGCTCGCACACGTCGGTCGGCAGGGCGACGTAGCACCCACCGCGGCCGGTGTCGGAGTCGACGGGCCGCCAGTAGCTGTACCGGCGGCGCCCGTCCGCGTACTGGGTCACGAACACGGCCGTACGGGAGTCGGAGACGACCCGCAGGACGTCGGCCTCGGCGGCGCTGCGCGGGACCGAGGGGCGAGGGCGGTACGGGACGGGGGCGTCGCCCACGGGGCTCTTGCGTATCGCCGGCCGGTCCTCGTGCTGTGGGTCCGGTGGCGTCCTGGGGGTGAGCGAACGCCCTGCCGGGCGCGCGGGTTCGCGTCGACCGCGCTGGAGGGGGCAGACGGCGCGGCGCGCGTCGGCGGCGCCCGGGACGAGGGGGTGCGCGTGATCGTGGGTGAGCTGCATCGGCGTGGCCTTTCCGGGAGGGGACCGTGATCGGGAACTGGACACCGCTTACCCCGTTCGGCGCCGGTGTTGATCCCTGTTGCAAGCATTCTTCTGCAGACCACTGACAACGGGCTCGTCGTTTTCCGGCGTGTCCCGGACGACCGACTGCGGATCACGGCGCCGACGGCCACCCGGGGCCACATCCTCGACGGTGACGTGCAGGCGGCCGGCGATGGCGGCCCGGATGGCGGCGACGCGGGCGGAGGTCGCGAGACCGGGCCGGCGCGGCGGGCCCTCCGTGAGGCAGGGAGGAGCGGGCGGCGCGGGCGGGGAGGAGCGCCGCGGCGCGGCGCGGATTCGGTCTCGGTCACGTGGCTTCCGGGAGGTGACGGCCCGTCCTCGATACCGGGTCGGCCCGGTGCGGACCGCGGTCGCGCGGCTTCACCGCCTTTCCGGCGGGTACACGCTGCCTCAGTGGCACCGACCGAGGGAGACGAAACGGTGGACGGATCAGCGATGCGGGCCGTGGGCTGGGCCCGCACCCTGCCGATGAACAGCACGGTCAAGGAAGCACGTGACTGGGCCCGCCAGCACCTCGACACCCTGGGGTGGACCACCGGCGCCCCGGAGACGGTGGACGCCGTGCTGCTGACCGTCTCGGAACTCGTCACCAACGCCCACCGGCACGCACGCGGCAGCGCTCAGCTGGTGCTGACCTGGGACAGCCGCTGTCTGCACATCGCCGTCCACGACTCGTCGGCCGTCCTGCCGACCCCGCGTCCGCCCAGCACGGAACGCGTGGGCGGACGCGGGATGCTGCTCGTCGACGCCCTGGCCGACAGCTGGGAGACCCGTCCGTGCCCGCACGGCAAGACGGTCATCGCGTGCTTCCGTCCGCCGTCCACCACGTCCTGACGGGTCCCCCTGTCGCCCGGGGCCGGTCACCTCAGCGGCGCCCCCGCAACTTGCCGAACAGTCGCCGGGCCTGGGCCCGGCGCCTCGGGTCGGCGGACGCGCGGCGAACCTGCTCGATGGTGCGACGCCCCTGCGGGCTCCTGCTGAACTGCTTGATCTTCTCCAGCATCCCTGGCACGACTGTCCTCCTGAATCGGTCGAGGCCAGGCCGGTGCGGCAAGGCCTGGGTATGCATGCGTCTACCCCGGTCCGGTCCCGTCTCACCCCGGTCCGGTCCCGTCTCACCCGGTGGCCGGGCAGGGAAGCCGTCGTGTCACCCGGGCCGGCCGCCGGGCGGCACATAGCGTGGCCGCGACAGGGGCGGACACGCGCGGCGAGAGCGACCCCGGGGTGGCGTCATGTGCTGGAGTGCGACGGCCGACCTGGTGGCGGGCGCCGGCGTCGCGGCGGTCGGCGTGGCCTGTGTGACGCGGGTCGGCGCCGGCCGGGATCTGCCGCCGGCGGCACTGCCGCTGTTGCTGGGGCCCATCAGATCGTGGAGGCGGTGGTCTGGGACGCGGGGGGAGGCGGTGGGCCCGCCACGGTCGTCTGGGCCGTCATCGCGCTGCCGGTGCTGGCGGTATGGGTGCCGGCCGGAGTGTGGTGTGCCGCCCCGCGGCGGGCCCCGCGCCGGCTGTTCCTCCTGCTCGCGGTGGGCGCGGCGACTGCGGCGGTGCTCGCGTACGGCCTCGCCACCGGGCCGGTGACGGCCGAGATCCGCGGTCGCACGGTCGGCTACGCGTTCGGCCTTCCCCAGACGCCCCTGCTCGTCGCGGGCTATCTGGTGGCCACGGTGGGTTCGCTGCTCCTGTCCGGTGACCGCCGCCTGCTGGTGCTGGGGGCGCTGGTCGCGGTGGGCGCGTCGGCCTGCTGGACGCTGTGGCGGCTGGAGTTCGTCTCGACCTGGTGCGCGCTCGCCGCCGTCTGCCCGATGGTGCTGTTCGGTTGGGTGCGGTCGCGGCCGGCCGCCGTGGGGACGCCCGGAGGCACGGGCGCCGGGCGCCGACTCACCACAGGAGTGGGGCCCGGTCCCCCGAGCCTGCGGACCGGGCCCCCGTTTCCGCTGGTCACGTCGGCGCGTCGTCCGGCGTCAGCCGGCGACCACCGCCTGCCCGTAGGGAACCAGGCGGACGGGGCCGACGAGGCCGTACTCCTGACGGGACGCGGTGCCGAACACAGCGGGCCGGGTGACCCGGAGGCGGTTGACGAGGGGGGTCGCGACCTCCACCTCGATGACGTTGCGGCCGGCGCGGAGCAGCGTGCCGACGTCGACGACCGGGCGCAGCCGGTCGACGGGGGGCGCCGCTCTGCCGTTGACCTTCACGCGCACGGTGTCGGCGACCTGCCCCAGTTCCAGACGAGCGCCGTGGGACGACGTCCACTCCGGCGGCAGGACGATCGTCGTGCGGTAGCGGCCGATGCCGGCGGAGTCGGCCAGGTCCGGGATCCGTGACCAGGGCAGCAGGGTGTCGAGGGTCAGCGTGCGCCGGACCCGGTCGGTCAGGGTGGGGGCGGCGCCCGGGTACCAGTCCTCCACCTCCAGCCGCCATCGGCTCGGGGTGATCGGGGCGGGCACGGGCGGGATCGTCGTGGTGCGCGGGCGTCCCCGGGACAGTCGTGTCGTGTACGTGCCCGCCGTGTCGGCGCGGACGGTCAGCCGCCCGTCGTGGAACAGCACTTCGGGGGCGTCCGTGTCGAGGACGTGCGGCCGGGCTCCGGTGCGGTCGCCGAGGAGTCCGGGCCGTCCGAGCGCGACGATCGTCGCCTGTCCGGGCTGGAGGGCGACGCGGACGGTGACCTCGCCGTCGGCCTCGGTGTAGCGGGCGATCCGCACGACCTCGCCGGTCCACGGATCGAGGCGGTACGGGACCGTCGTTCCCGCGCGCGTGCCGCCCGTACGGCGCAGCGTCACCTCGTGGTCGATCGCGGCGACGGGCGGTTTGACGGTCTCCGCGTGCTTGCCGTTGCAGAGGTAGTAGAAGTCGGCGTCCCGCGTGACGCGGTGCGCGTTCAGGAGGGTGGAGGCGGTGGCGTGGCGGACGTCCGGGACGACGCCGAGCCGGTCGAGGGCGTCACCGACCGCCGTCCTGTCCGTGACCCGGACGACGTTGGGGAGGGCCAGCAGGCGGGCGAGGACTTCGCGGAGGCGGTCCGTCTCGTCCGCGTCGGACACCCCGGGGGTCAGCGCCTGGTCGAAGGCGCCCAGGAGGACGACCGGCAGTCCCGCCTCGGCGAAATGGAGCAGCCGGCGGGCGTCGGCCGGGGCCAGGGTGGGCGTGGAGCCGTGGAAGAAGTCGCCCTCGACGAACAGCGCCTTGTAGGCGGGTCCGTCGGGTGCCAGCCGGCCGTCCCTGACGGTGGCGTTGGGCAGGTCGAGCAGGGGGCCGCTGAGGAACTGGTGGGTCCAGCCGAGCGGGACGCCGGTCGCGGTGAACCAGGAGGCGCCGATGCCGGTGGCGGTGTAGCCGGTCTGCCGGAAGACGGCGACGTCCGCGCGGGCGGTGCCGGTCCGCAGGACGGCGTGCACCCGTCCCAGGTACCCGGAGATGTCCCGGATGTGCTGCCAGGTGGGCTGCCGGGGTCCCCACGACTCGCCGTACCCGGGCGTGCCGTTGTACGGGCTGAAGGCGGCGAAGCCCGGCCAGGGGGCGCCGGGAGCGGTGGCGTAGGAGAAGCCGTGGACGACGGTCTGGTTGACGCCGGCCGCGTAGGCGCCGCCCATGGTGCGCAGGAAGCGGTCCCAGGTGGTGCTGTAGGCGGAGCCGTTGTAGGCGCCCGCCTCGCAGGACAGCACCGTGTGCCCCGCCATGTCCCTGCCTCCGGCCAGGCAGCGGTAGTCGTCGAGGTTCTTGAAGCCCAGCGATTCGCCCTCGCAGACGTCGAGGACGGCCGCCGACGCGATGGCGTCGGTCTGCAGGCCGTAGGGCTGGGACCGCAGGGTCATGCCCAGGGTGTGCGCCCAGTCGCGCAGGGCGCCCAGGTGGTGGCGGTTGAACAGGCCCGAGACGGTTTCCCAGAAGTCGTGCCTGATCTGGCGGGTGAGTTGCGCCTCGTAGGCGAAGACCTGGTTGCCGTGGTCCAGGACGACCACGGGCAGGTACGGCAGCAGGGGCCGGCCGGTGTGCTCCTCGAACGCGTCCGGCAGTGACGGTGTCCAGGTCAGGCCGTCGGTCTCCAGCTCGACGGAGTCCTCGAAGAACGCGCCGCCGGCCGCCCTCAGCAGGCCCCGCAGGGACGGGGTCAGCAGGTGCCGCTCCCAGAAGCCGGTGACGGCCGCGGTTCCGGCGGGGCTGAGGTGGTCGACGACATGGGCGGGCGGCGCCGAGTGGGGACCGGACTCCGGCTGCTGGCCGGAGCCACGCCACCAGTAGGAGAGGAGCACCCACGCGCCGTCCTCGGGCGCCGTCCAGGTCAGGGAGCCGTCGACGACGGTGGCGGTGAGGTCGCGCACGCTGGTGGGGTCGAGTCCGGTCTCCTTGCGGGTGGAGTACGCGGTCTCGACGCGGGCCGCCTGCACGGCGAGGAGCCGCCGGCCGGTCACTCCGGCGGCGGGTGCGTGGACGGGGGGCGGGACGGGGCCTTCGTAGGTCGCTCCACCGGCCAGCGACACGCGTCCGTGGACGAGTTCCTTGGCGGCCGCCTCGTCGTCCGGGGTGACGCCGGGGACCGCGACGGGCCAGCTGGGGCCGAGCGTGAGGTCGAGGGTGAGGCCCCGTCGCGCGGCGCGGCGCAGGGCGGCCTCGACTCCCTCGCGCCACGGTCCGCTGCCCCAGCCGTGGCGTGCGGTGTCCAGGACCGACTTGTCCCTGACGCTGTGGTGGACCGCGGCGATCTCGGCGCCGCCGAAGCCCGCGTCCGCCATCTGGTCGATCTCGCGTGCGATCTCGTCGGCGTCGACCAGCCCGTCCGGCCACCACCACCGGAACCTCGGGCGCACCGCCCGTGCGGGGTCGGTGAACCAGTCGGCCGTCGGCCCGGGCCCGTCGGCGGCGGAGGGCGTGGCCCCGGCGGGGGCGGAGGGCGTGGCCCCGGCGGGGGCGCCGGAGCCGACGGCCGCCACGACACCCGCGGCCAGTCCGGTGGCGAGGATCGCGCGGCGGGACATGCCGCCGGGCTGCGAGACGAGTTCCTGCGTTCCTGCACGAGGCGCCCCCAAGGGTTCATGAGCGACTGAATCGATTCAGTCAGCATGAGCGCCGGAACGTTAAGCCTGGTTGTGGAGCGAGGTCAAGATGTTGGGGCGGGCGTTCCGGGGCGCCGGGAGCGTCCCCGGACCGGTCCCCGGTGCGGGTGACCGGGACGCGCGGGGGATGCCGGTCGGCGGGAGGTCACGGACCCCCCGCCGACCGGTGGGGAACGGACCGGCGGTCAGGCGGTGGCGCAGGTGGCGCCGTTGAGGGTGAACGCGGTCGGTGCGGTGTTGGTGGCGCCCTTGCTGCCGATGAAGCCGACGGTGACCGAGCCGGCGGCGGGGATGGTGGAGGTGTAGGAGGCGGGGGTGACGGTGACCGTGCCGCCGTTCTGCGCGGGGGTGCCTCCCCACATGTTGGTGACGGTCTGTCCGTTGGCGAAGGCGAAGGCGAGCGTCCAGCCGGTGACGGGGGCGGTGCCGGTGTTGCGGAGGACGATCTCGGCCTGGAAGCCGCCGGACCACTCCCCCACGACGCGGTAGCCGACGGAGCAGCCGCCGGCCGGTGCGGCGCTGGTGGTGGCGTTGACCGTCGCCGAGCGGGGTGAGCGGTTTCCGGCCGCGTCGCGGGCGTAGACGGCGAAGGTGTACGGGGTGTTGGCGGTGAGGCCGGTCAGCGTGGCGCTGTTCGTCGTCGAGGCGGCGGCCTTGGTCTCGGTGCCGCCGCTGACACGGACGACGTCGTAGCCGGCCACGCCAACGTTGTCAGTGGACGCGGTCCAGGTCAGCTTGGCGAACGTGGCGGTCACGGCGGAGGCGGCCGGGGTGCCGGGGGCCGTCGGGGCCTGGGTGTCGCCGGGGCCGGTGCCGCCGAAGACGGTGGCCTCCTTGGCGGTCTGGGCGATGCCGTTGGCGCCGTTGAAGATGCGCTGGCCCCAGGCGCTGAGCCGGCTGGGGTCGAAGTCGATGGCCAGGTCGAGGATCGGGTCGGTGTTGCCGCTCCAGGACCAGGCCAGGTAGCCGAGGCGCAGCCGCTGGGCCTCGGCCATCATGGTGTCCTCGTCGGGGTCGCCCCACTGGTCTGCGGGTCCGCCGAACTCGCCGATGAGGAGAGGAAGCCGGGCGTTGACGAAGGCGCTCAGGTAGTCGGTGATCTCCTGGGCCGTGTCGAAGACGCTGTACATGTGGATCGAGAAGATCAGGTTGCCGGTGGGGTCGGCGTCGTACACGGTCTGGGCGTTGGCGCGCATGACGCCCTGCCAGTCCTGGCCCCAGTTCGGCGCGTCCACCATGATCGTGTGCTCGAGACCGGCGTTGCGCAGTTTCTTGATCGCGGCGATCGTCGGGGCGGTCCAGCCCTCGGGGTTGGTGTTGCCCCAGGGCTCGTTGCCGATGTTGACGATGACGTAGTTCTCCTCGCCGGCCAGGACGTCCTTCAGTCCGATCCAGTAGTCGGCCGCCTGGTCGAGGGTGCCGGCCGCGGCCTCCTCCGCGTAACCGGTGGTGTCGTGCACCTCCAGGACGCAGATGAGGCGGTTGGCCTTGCACTGGTCGATAACGTTGGCGACGTCGTCCGGGCTGTTCTTCGTCCAGCGGTGGCCGTTGGAGAGGACAACGCGGACGGTGTTGGCGCCGAGCGCCTTCACGTCGGCCAGGGACTGCGTCTCGCCCGGGTACCAGGTGTGGGCGTGGTTGACGCCCCGCATGACGAAGTCGTTGCCGTTGCCCTCGACCAGCCGGCCGTTGCTGATGTGCAGGCCGGTGGCCAGGGCCCGGGGGGACTGGGCGGCCTGCGCGGCCGGGGCCAGGAAGCCGAGGACCACGGCGAGGCCGAGGAGGGTGGCCAGGGTGGGCAGGAACCTTTTTCGTGTCGTGCTTCGTGCTCTTCTCACTGCGACTCCAGGGAGTGAGCGCCAGAAACTCAGGCATCAGAAGAAAGGGTGGGAGCGCTCCCATAAAGCCACTGTGCCAAGTACACGTCAAGCCATCGCGCAGGACGTCCGTGACCGACCCCGTCGGTCCACCCAACACGCCGGCGCGTACGCACCGGACGCCCGGACACACGCCGTCGGCCACTCCGTGGCGGTGACGGAGTGGCCGACGGCTGGGTCGCTCAGCGGGTCACGACGTGCCGTTCGTCCGGGACGCAGTGGGTCATCGTGAGGCCCTCCACGTCGCGGGGCGGGTTCTTGCCGAGGTGGGCGAGGCGTTCGCGGTCCTCCTCCGTGAGGTCCTGGCTCGCCAGCGGCTCGAGGTCGGCGACGTCCTCCGGGGTGATGCCGAGGCCCTCACCGATCCGGAGACCGAGGTCGTTCTCGACCAGGAGGAAGTGCCAGACCATGCGTTCCTGCACCGGGCGGTCGCACTGGGCGAGCGCGGCGGTGAGGTTCTTGACCAGGTCGTCGCGCTCCCACTGCTCCATCAGCAGATAGCGCTGGCCGGCCTGGAGGTAGTCATTGGTGCGGGGGATCCGCTTGCGGGTGAGGCGGCCGCGGATCTCCGGGCCCTGCTCGTCGTGCGTGGGGTGCTGCGCCTCCCGCAGCCCACCGGTGATCGAGGGCTCGTAGTTGACGCTCGGGTTCTCGCCCCCGCCGTCCACGTGGTAAGTCATCTGCCCGTCGCGCTGGTTGGTGCGGACGTTCGCGTTCTTGGCATGGTTGACCGGCAGTTGGAGGTAGTTGGGGCCGACGCGGTGCCGCTGGGTGTCGCTGTAGGAGAACGTCCGGCCGACGAGCATCTTGTCGTCGGAGAAGTCCAGGCCGTCGACGAGGACCCCGGTGCCGAAGGAGATCTGCTCGTTCTCGGCGAAGAAGTTCTCCGGCATGCGGTCGAGCACCATCCTCCCGACCGGTTTGGGCGGGAACTCCTGCTCGGGCCAGGTCTTGGTGTCGTCCAGGGGGTCGAAGTCCAGTTCCGGGTGGTCGTGGTCGTCCATCATCTGGACGAGCAGCTCCCACTCGGGGTGGTCACCGCGTCCCACCGCCTCGTACAGGTCCTTGGTGGCGTGGCCGAGGGACTCCGCCTGGACGTTCGCCGCGTCCTCCTCGGTCATGCTGCGCACGCCTGCCTTGGGCATCCAGTGGTACTTGACCAGCTTGGTCTCGCCCGCGTCGTTCACCCACTTGTAGGTGTTGACGCCGAAGCCCTGCATGTGCCGGTAGTCGGCGGGGATGCCGCGGGGGCTGAAGAGGTTGACGAGCATGTGCATGGCCTCGGGGGTCTGCGACATGAAGTCGAAGATGCGGCGCGGCTGCTGCTCGAAGGTGACCGGGTCGGGCTTCAGGGCGTGGATGACGTCCGGGAACTTGATCGCGTCCCGGATGAAGAAGACGCCCAGGTTGTTGCCGACGAGGTCCCAGTTGCCGTCCTCGGTGTAGAACTTCACGGCGAAGCCGCGCGGGTCGCGGGCGGCCTCGGAGGAGTCGCGGCCGCCGATCACGGTGGAGAAGCGGACGGCCAGGTCGGTGCGCTTGCCCCGCTCCTGGAAGAGCTTGGCGCGGGTGTAGCGGCTGATCGGCTCGTCGCCCCAGGTGCCGTACGCCTCGAAGTACCCGTACGCCGTGACACCGCGGGCGTGCACGACGCGCTCCGGGATGCGCTCGCGGTCGAAGTGGCTGATCTTCTCGAGGAACTGGTAGTTCTCCAACGTGGCCGGGCCGCGGGCGCCGACGGTGCGCTGGTTCTGGTTGTCGTAGACGGGATGACCCTGCCGGTTGGTGAGCACCTTCCGGTCGTCTCCGGGAGCGGGCCCCTTGCTCGATACGTCCGTCATGTCCTTGGGCTCCTTGGGCTCGTCCCCCACGCTTGCGAGGGTGCGGGGCTGCCGGGCAACCGCCGCCGGGGCTGAGGGTCGTCCGGGTACCCGGGACCCCGAGTTCACTCACGCCTGGTCAGTGGTCCTGCGGCGGTATGCCGTCGCTGTCCTTCGGGGGCCGTCCGTGGGAGGCGTCCCCGGCGGTGAGGTGTTCCAGGACCTCGACCAGTTCCTGGCAGGCGCGTTCCACGGAGCGCCTGGTGTTGCGCTGTTCGGTGATGACGGCCGAGAGCAGCAGGGCGGTCAGCGCCATCGTGCCGTTGAAGGCCTGCAGTTTGATCATGACTTCGATGCGGGTCAGCTCGGCGAAGGGGCCGACCTCGTCGGTGGCCGCGATGGTGGCCATGACCGAGGTGAACAGGGCGCACAGCATGCTGCCCGCGAGCTGGAAGCGCAGCGCCGCCCAGGTCAGCAGGGGGTAGACGAGGAAGAGCAGGCTGATGTGGCTGTGGGTGGCGAACGGCACGAGGGCGACGGTGATGAGGGCCAGGCCCGTGGCCTCCTTCCAGCGGGTCAGCGGCGGCGGGCTGCGCAGGGTGTACAGGAGCAGCAGGACGGGGGTGACGAGCAGGACGCCCATCGCGTCGCCGACCCACCACGCCAGCCAGACGGGCCAGAAGCTGTCCGTGGCCAGCCTGTCGGTGACGACGAGGAGGCCGACGCCGAGGGTGGAGCTGATCAGCATGGCGGTCAGGGCCCCGAGGAAGACCAGGGCGAGACCGTCCCGTAAACGGGCGAGGTCCTTGCGGAACCCCACCCTGCGCAGCATGAGGTAGGCGCAGACGGGGGCGGCCGTGTTGCCCACCAGGTTGACGAGCGCGTAAGGCCGCAGCGCGGTCAGCGACATGATGACGAGGAGCGCCCCGAGGGCGATGCCCGCCCACACCCGGATGCCGAAGATCAGCAGGCAGGCCACGGCGACGCCCGAGGGCGGCCAGATGGGGGTGAAGACGGCTCCCTCGACGACGAGCTGCCGCAGCAGACCGAGCCGCCCGGCCGCGTAGTAACAGGCGGCCACGGCCGCCGTCTCGAGGGCGAGGACGGCCGGCCGGCGCAGATCGCTGGTACCCACCACAGCAGCCATCAGACACCGGCGCGGCGCCGTCGGCGAGGTGAGAGGGCTCCCGTCCGGCCCTATGGCTGAACCGGGCTCCCGTACTCCCCCAGGACCCCGTCGTGTCCTACGACGAGGACGGCCGCGTCGTCCTCGTGTCCCACCCGTTCGGCGCCCTTGATCACGGCGGCGGCGAGCGAGCCGGCCTCCAGGCCCGCGACGGCGGCGATGCCCGCCAGGCGGACCACCTGGTCGAGGCCCTCCTCGACGCTCATGGACGGCCCTTCCACGACGCCGTCGGTGAGCAGGACGAACACACCGCCCTTGGTGAGCCGGTAGCGGGTGACGGGGTAGTCCATGCCCTCCTGGACGCCGAGGGGCGGTCCGCCCTCGTCCTCGGTGACACCGGACTGGCCGTCGGCCGTGGCCCAGACGCAGGGGATGTGGCCGGCCCGGGCGCTCTCCAGGACGCCGGTGACCGGGTCGAGGCGCATGAAGGTGCAGGTGGCGAAGAGGTCGCTGCCGAGGGACAGCAGCAGGTCGTTGGTGCGGGCGAGCAGTTCGCCGGGCTCGCCGGTGACGGAGGCCAGGGCGCGCAGTCCGACGCGGACCTGGCCCATGAAGGCGGTCGCCTCGATGTTGTGGCCCTGGACGTCTCCGATGGACAGGCCGATGCGGCCGTCGGGCAGGGCGAAGGCGTCGTACCAGTCGCCGCCCACGTTGAGGCCGTAGCAGGCGGGCGCGTACTGGACGGCCAGGCGGACGCCGCGGGCGGTGGGGAGGTCCCTCGGAAGCATGCCGCGTTGCAGGGCGATGGCCAGCTCGACGCGGGAGCGTTGCAGTTCCGCGCGTTCGCGCGCCTGGGCGGTGAGCGATCCGAGTCTGGCCAGCAGCTCGTCGCCGTCGTCCGTGGGGCGCTTGCGGGACATGGATCACTCCGGAGAGGACGGGAGCCCCTTCGGGGCGAAAGTCACATATTGCGCTTAAAGGATGATAGCGACCCAGGTGTGGGGTCTGACAGTGCGAGCGGGCCGGCCGGCTCCGGGACGACGGGCCCGGACGTGGTGCCGCAGGCGTGGGTCGTCTCCGGCTCGGTCTCCGGTACGAGCAGTGCGCGGGCCCGTTCCTCGTGGGGCGGTCGGCCGGCCGCAGGGGCTCAGAAGAGCCGCGTCGCGAGAGATGCGCAGGGCGAGTCGGCGCGCTGGAGGCGTTCGGAGAGGAACTTCACGCAGGGGCTTCTCGGGCAGCGGGGTCGTCGCCGTAGTGCTCTTGGAGGGCCCGGGCGGCCGGGTGCGCCGCTTTGTGGTGTGGCGCAGGGGGGTGCGGCTCGGGGGCGCGCGGCGGGCGGTGTGCGCGGCGGGCAGTGCGCGGAGGGCGGTGCGCGGCGGGCGGTGTGCGCGGCGGGCAGTGCGCGGAGGGCGGTGCGCGGAGGGCGGTGTGCGCGGCGGGCCGCCGCCAAGTGCAGCGGGGGGCGGCTCCGGGCCTGGCCGCGGGCCTCTCCCGCCGGCCGCCCGGATCGGCGGGGCCGCCGGCCCCACGCAGGCGTCGGCCCCGAGCCGGCGCGCGGCGCGGCCTTGGCATCCACGCCGGCCTCCCTGCCGACCGCCCGCCGGCCACCGGCCACCGGCCACCGAGAGTCGTCGGCGGTCCGGCCGGCTCGTGACGCGGGCGGGGACCGGTCGAGCGCGTTCCGGCTGCGCCCACGCGATGTCGCCGCGCCGGACCCTTCGGCGGCGCCGTTCAAGCGGCCCAGCGGCGCGGCCGGCAGGATCCTCGGCCGGAGGCAGACGCCGGCGCGCGACGCCTACGCGCGACGTCGGCGCGGCCGGCCGGCTGATGTGGGGCCGGTCCTGCGCCGTGCCGGGCGGCGGCCGCTCACCGGGCCGGCCGTCACTTCGTCGCGCATCTCCCGCCGCGGGTGCGGCGCGCACTTCCCGCCGGGGCTCACCCTTCGGACGGTCGTTTCGCTCTGCCGCGTTCGCGGCCCGACCGGAGGGGCCTTCTGCCGACGGTGACCGGCGAAGACGTGATCGGCTCGGCGTCTCTCGCCGGACTCCCGCGGCGGTGGGCGCGGCCGGTGGTGGCGTACCAGCGGGCGGCGAGGACGCCGGCGAGGGCGAGGTCGACGAGGTCGCCGCCGTAGTACATCAGCTGGGACGCGGTGTGCAGGTCGCCGGTGGTGAAGGCAGTACCGGGCGGCGGTGTGGTGTAGAGGGTCTTGGCGAGGACGGCGTGGGCCGATCCGGCGGCCAGCAGGGTGGTGCCGCGCAAGGCGAGGCTCCACCGGCGGCGGACCGGGTCGAGTTGGCAGATGGTGAAGGTGAACAGCAGCCCGGCCGCCAGGACGTGGGCGTGCACGACTGTGCCGAGCAGCGGCTGGTGGTGGGTGGTGGCCAGCAGGTCCGTTCGATGGAGCAGCCACAGGCCGCCGATGTCCAGGACGGCGGCCAGGGGTGGGAAGAGCAGCCAGGTGACGGGCCGGGAATGGGCTGCGGCCGGCAGAGCGCGGCGGGCCGGTCCGGGCGGCAGGGTGCGCAGGGCGAGGGCGAGGGGGCGGGCGAGGATCAGCAGCAGCGGGGCGGCCATGGCGACGGTGAGGTGCTGGGCCACGTGGGAGGTGAACGGCTCGCCGGGCAGGGTGCCGGTGAGCGCGACGGCCAGGGCGGCGCTGCCGGCGGTGAAGGACGCGTCCCGGTGGCGGGGCCAGGCGTCGCCACGTCGACGCAGCCGGGCGGCGGACAGCAGGTAGGCGAGGGCGGACAGCAGCGCGGCCGTGGTGATGACGGGCCCGAAGACGCCGCTGCCGCTGTGACCGGGGTGGGCGTGGGCGAGGATCACGCCGCCGCCGGCGGCCGGTTCCGGGTGCGGCGGTGGGCGCGCACGGTCAGGGCGACGCCGACGAGGAGCAGGATGAGGCCGCCGGTGTTCCACGCCCAGTCGTAGGGGGTGACGTCGACGCCGTAGCGGATCTGGTGCAGGCGCAGCAGCTTGTGATCGACGATCCCGTCGAAGAGCTGGAAGGCGCCCAGCCCCAGGAGGAAGCCGGCCCGGGCGTGGGCGGGGGCCAGGGCGCGGCGTCGGCGCAGGTCGGCGAAGAGGAAGAACCCGGCGACCAGCGCGAGGAGCTCGGCGGTGTGCAGCAGGCCGTCGGACAGCAGGCCGATGCCCGGAGTGGAGCGGTCGTAGAAGTGATGCCAGTGCAGGATCTGGTGGAAGACGATCTCGTCGACGGCGGCCATCACCGCCACGCCGATCAGCCCGCACACGGCCAGCGACCGCCCCGGTTGCGGGCGGGCGTCGGAAGGGACGGGCCGGGCCGGTGCGCTCATCGCGGCAGGTCTCCTGACGAACGGAAGGTTCTGCGGGTGCGCTACGTGTACCCGCGTCGCCCGCCGCATGCCCGCCTGGTGCCGCATCCGGGCGATGGCGATGGGCCGCGCTGCCGCGCGTGTGCCAGGCCGGGGCCTCGGGCGACCCTCTTCATGAGCTCGATGAACCGCTGGTCGCGGACGTGGGCGGTCATGACGAACTCCAGCCGTGACCGCCGTTCTCCATCGCGGCCCGGCACCCGGCGGTCACATGGGCCCAGCTGTCGCTGCGGGGGCCTGGCCCCACGACGAGAACGCGCGGAGCGGGCACCACCTCTCGCCGCCCCGGCCCGAGGTCGTGGTCGTGGTCGTGGTCGTGGTCGACGACCTCAACGGAGTGCCCCTCGAAGAACGCCCGCACGTGTGACTCGACCGCCTCGGCGGTCGGCGGCCAGAGGCCGGCAGCCTGGCATCACCCACCGAGCGATCCTCGCGGACCGCGATGGACCGCGATGGACCGCGATGGACCGCCCCCGGACGGCTCACTCGACGTCATGGCGCGCGTCAGCCGCACACACGACTGCGACACCTCACCCTGCGAGCCCACCCGTCCCGGGGCCGGTGCGGCTGACACCGGGCGGGAGCGGCGGCGCGTCCTGGTTCGCCGTCGCCCGGCCCCGCCCGCGTGCCGTCCGCTCAGCCGCCGAGTGCCGCCATGACCACGTCCTTGGCCTCCTCCTGGACCTGCCGGAGGTGGTCGGGCCCCTGGAACGACTCGGCGTAGATCTTGTAGACGTCCTCGGTGCCGGAGGGGCGGGCGGCGAACCAGGCGTTGGCGGTGGTCACCTTGATGCCGCCGATGGCCGCGCCGTTGCCCGGAGCCTCGGTGAGCACGCCGGTGACCGCCTCCCCGGCGAGGGTGTCCGCGGTGACCTGGGCGGGCGAGAGCTTGGCGAGCAGCGCCTTCTCCTCGCGGGTCGCCGGGGCGTCGATACGGGCGTACGCGGGCTCGCCGAAGCGCGCCGTCAGGGTGGCGTAGTGCTCCGACGGTGTCCGGTCGGTGACCGCGGTGATCTCGGAGGCGAGCAGCGCCAGGATGATGCCGTCCTTGTCGGTGGTCCACACCGAGCCGTCACGGCGCAGGAAGGAGGCGCCGGCCGACTCCTCGCCGCCGAAGCCGAGCGAGCCGTCGACCAGGCCGTCCACGAACCACTTGAAGCCGACGGGCACCTCGACGAGCCGACGGCCGAGGTCGGCGGCGACACGGTCGATCATCGAGGACGACACGAGCGTCTTGCCGATGCCCGTGCCCTCGGGCCACTGCTCGCGGTGGGCGTACAGGTAGGCGATGGCGGCGGCCAGGTAGTGGTTGGGGTTCATCAGGCCCGCGTCCGGTGTGACGATGCCGTGCCGGTCGGCGTCGGCGTCGTTGCCCGTGGCGATCCGGAAGCGGTCCCGCTGGTCGATGAGGGAGGCCATCGCGTACGGCGACGAGCAGTCCATGCGGATCTTGCCGTCCCAGTCCAGCGTCATGAACCGCCAGGTGGGGTCGGTGAGCGGGTTGACCACGGTCAGGTCGAGCCGGTGCTGTTCGGCGATACGGCCCCAGTAGGCGACGGAGGCCCCGCCCAGCGGGTCGGCGCCGATGCGGACGCCGGCGGCGCGGACGGCGTCCAGGTCGAGGACGTTCGGGAGGTCGGCGACGTAGGTGCCGAGGAAGTCGTGGCGGCCGGTGCCGGGGGCGGCGAGCGCCCGGGTGTAGGGGATGCGGCGTACGTCCTTGAGGCCGGCCGCGATGATCTCGTTGGCCCGGTCCTGGATCCAGGAGGTGGCGTCGGAGCCGGCGGGGCCGCCGCTGGGCGGGTTGTACTTGAACCCGCCGTCGGCGGGCGGGTTGTGGGACGGGGTGACGACGACACCGTCGGCGAGGCCCGTGGAACGGCCGCGGTTGTGGGCGAGGATGGCGTGCGAGACGGCCGGGGTGGGCGTGTAGCCGTCGGCGCTGTCGATGAGCACGGTGACGTCGTTGGCGGCGAACACCTCGAGGGCCGTGACCCGGGCGGGCTCGGACAGGGCGTGGGTGTCGGCGCCGAGGAAGAGGGGGCCGTCGGTGCCCTGGGCGGTGCGGTACTCGCAGATGGCCTGGCTGGTGGCGGCGATGTGGTCCTCGTTGAACGCCGTGTTCAGGGACGATCCGCGGTGTCCCGACGTGCCGAACGCCACCCGCTGCGCCGGGTCGGCCGGGTCGGGGTGCAGCGCGTAGTACGCGGTGACCAGCCGTGCGACGTCGGCGAGGTCCTCGGGGCCGGCCGGCCGGCCCGCTCGTTCGTGCTGCATGGTCCGTTCCTCCGCATGGTTGATCCGTCGCTCGACGCCTCATCTTTCCCCGTCACGGCACCGGTGCGCGAGGGCGGGTCCGTCCGGTGCGGCCTGTTCGGGCCGTCCCGCGGACCGACTGCCCGGACCGATGCCGCAGACGCCGACACGGCGTCAGGAAGGCCGTGGCACCCGCCCGGTGTCCACCGGCGAGATCCCACGGGGGCTCGTCGGGCGCCTTCTGCGGGCGGGTCCCGCGGCCGGACCGTCCGGCAGACGTCCCGGACGCGCGCGGCCCGATCGTCGAGCGACCGTGCGGTCAGTGGCCGGAGCCGTGCCGGCCGCCCAGTTGGTCGCGGTGGGCCGGGTCGCCGAGGTAGGTGTCCACGTCGAAGGCCGGGGCCGACCTGATCTCGCTCCTGGTGCGGGACAGCCGCACGGTCCGGTCGGCGTGCCGGACGCCGACCACCACGTCCGAGGCGAGGACCACGTCCCTGCCGAAGAACCGGTTTCCCGTACGCACGACGAGGAAGCCCCGGCCGAGGTCCCGGGAGTACTTGCTGACCCTTCCGGCGCGGCCGTCGGGCGCGATCACCCGGTAGCCCGTCAGGTCGTCGTCCGGTGTGTGCCCCGCCGTGGGCACACGGCGGCCACTGAATTCGCTCACGGTGTCCTCCCTGCTCTGCTGGCCCTGTGAGTGCCCACGACAACCCGCCGTAGACGTGCCGGAGGCGGGTCCGGGTCGGCCGGCGTGGTCGGGGCGGTCCCGACACGCCGGCGGACCCGGTGCGCGCCGGCTCAGACGTCGGAGTCGATGCCCGTGACCACCGCGGGCCCGAGGGGCGCGCTGGTGTCGTCGAGGCCCGCCTCCCGCAGGGCGGAGTCGGCGAGCCGTCGGGCGGCCTCCTCGGCACGGGGAGCGCTGTCCGCCTCGACGGTGAGGCGGATGGTGAACGTGTCGTCCTCGTTCACCGTGAGCGCGTCGAGATCCTCGGTGTTCCCCATCCGGGTGCGGTGCGGATCGGCCGGACGCAGGGTGCGGGTCAGCCGCGCCCGCGCGTCCTCCTCGATCCCGGAGGTGAACGTACCGGGCACGGTGATCACGTAGGTCGTCATGGAGATCCCTTCCTCGGCTGTCGCCCCGCCTACCCACGAATGCGCGATGTCCTTCCGGCCCGCGGCCGTGAACCTCGTGCCGCCGGGTCAGCGTCTGCGGCCGCGCCCCGACCAGCCGCCGCCGATGCCGGCGACGTGGAGGGCGAGCAGGGTCAGGCCGAGGAGCATGACGTTGGTGGAGGTGAAGATGTCGTTGGTCGAGATCTCCGCCGCGTTGATCAGGAAGGCGATGAAGAACGCCACCGCCGCGATGATGGCCAGCATGGTGTCCGTCCCTTCGAAGTGTCGATTTGTTCGTCCGTTCTCCTCCGGATGCCCCCGACCGGGCCGGAAACACGGCGGAACGCCCAGGACGGCCGCCGACGGCCTGAGTAGCCGTACTCAGGCGCGGCCGTCGTGTCGCCGCGACACTGTGGAGCACAACGCCCCGACCGGAAAGGCCCCTCCGTGCTCAGCCGTGCCGCCGCCGCCCTGACGCCCCTGTTCGGCCGCCTCACCGTGACCAGCGAGCTGCGGTTGCGCCTGCCCGCGGGCACCATCTTCGTGGCCAACCACGACTCCCTGGCCGACCCCGCCGTCGTCCTGGCCGCGCTGCGAGGACTGGGCGTGGAGCCGGTGGTCATGGCGACCGCCGGTCTCTGGCGTGTCCCGCTGCTCGGGCGGACGCTGGCGCGCGAGGGGCACATCCCCGTCCGCCGCCGGTCGGCGCACGCCGCGCTCGCGCTCGACGCCGCCGCCGAGGCGCTCGCCGGTGGCCGGCACGTCCTGCTCTACGGGGAGGGCGGGCTGCCGGACCGCCTGGACGCGGCCCCCGGTCCGCCGCAGGCGTTCCGTACCGGACTCGCGCGGCTCGCGCACGCGTCCGGCGCACTGGTGGTCCCGGTGGGGCACGCCGGCGCCCGGCGGATCTCCTCCGGTTCGACGCCGAAGCAACTGGCGGGCGCGCTCACGGCACCGCTGCGCCGCCCCCGCTGCCACGTCCACGTCGGCGCCCCGCTGCGACTGCCGAGGGAGGTGGGCACCGGTACGGCGGCCGCCCGGCACGCCGTCGCGGCGGCCTGGCGTACGGCGGTACGGGCGGTGGGCGAGCGGGGTGTGGACGAACGCGGCGTCGGCGAGCGACGTGCGGAACAGCGGGCGGCGTAGCCGTCCGGCGGCTCCCCCCGTCCGATCGGCACCGGCACCGACGCCTACGCCGCCTCCTCTCCCCCGGATCGCCTCGCCCCCTCAGCGCGGGCTCCTCCCCTCCCCCGGATCGCCTCGCCCCCTCAGTGCGCCCGAGGCGGCGGTGCCGTGCTCTGTCGCAGGACCAGCCGTGTCGGCACGAGCGTGGTGCCGCGTTCGGGGCCCTCGTGGCGCATCTTGCGCAGGACGGCCTGCACGCAGAGGCGGCCGACCTCGGCGAAGTCCTGGTGGAGCGTGGTCAGGGGCGGCAGGAAGGAACTCGCCTCGGGGATGTCGTCGAAGCCGATGACGCTGACGTCCTCGGGGACGCGCCGGCCGCGTTCGTGGAGGGCGCGCAGCAGGCCGAGGGCCATCTGGTCGTTGGCCGCGAAGACGGCGGTGCAGTCCTCGCGGGCCGCGAGGTCGAGGCCCGCGTGGTAGCCGGACTCCGCCGACCAGTCGCCGCGGACGAGGGGCGGCGGGGTGCGGCCGGCCTCGACGAGGGCCTCGCGCCAGGCGTCCGCGCGCCGCTGGGCGGCGAACGAGTCCTCCGGACCGCCCAGGTGCCAGACGGTGCGGTGGCCGAGGCCGAGCAGGTGCTGGACGGCGGTGCGGGTGCCGCCGGCCTGGTCGGTGTCGACGACCGTGTAGTGGCTGCCGGCGTCGGAGTCGACGACCACGACCTGGACGTGCGGCGGGAGCGTGACGATCGCCGCGTCCAGCAGATGCACCTCCATGATGACGATCACCGCGTCGACGGCCAGTTCCTCCAGCCGGGAGAACGCGCCGCGCACCTCGTCCTGGGTGGGGACGGCGACCGGCAGCAGTGTCACCGCGTACCCCTCGGCGGCGGCGGAGGTGGCGATCGCCTCCAGGGTGCGCACGTTGCCGGTGGTGGACAGCGTGAAGGTGATGACGCCGATGGTGCGGAACTCGCCCCGCTTGAGTGCGCGGGCCGCGCTGTTGGGGCGGTAGCCCAGCTCCTTCATGGCCGCCAGCACCTGCTGCCGGGTCTCCTCGTTCACCCCGGCGTACCCGTTGGACACCCGGGACACCGTCTGCGACGAGACGCCCGCCAGGCGGGCCACGTCCGCCATGGAGGCGGTGGCGCGGCCGCGGGTGCGGGCGCGCTGGAGGGCGCCGCCTGGCTCGGCGGGGCCTCCGGCCGGTCCGCCGGCCGTCCCGGCTCCCGCCGCCAGGGCTCTTTCAGCCATCTCCACCCGTAGCCCCACCTCTCTGTCGCCGCAGGTTCCACCGTCGCCCCAAGGGACCCTTGACCGTGGTTATCGGGGCAGTGTAGACATGCCGCCATCAGATGTTTACGTAAACATAACAGCCCATCGGGCACATGCGGTGACTGATGTTTGCGTAAACATCGTGGCGGTGCAGCCCTGTCCCTCGGTGCGGCGCCGCCGGTTCCAGGACTGGACGAGCGAGGAACGACATGACGACGCTGCAACCGCCGGCGGCCGCCGAACCGCGGCCGGCACCTCCTCCGGCGAAACGGGACCGCCGCTCCTGGACGGGGTGGGGTTTCATCGGTCCCTTCGTGGCCGTGTTCGCCCTGGTCTTCCTGGCTCCGATCGCGTATTCGATCTACCTCAGTCTCTTCCGCGACCAGCTCATCGGCGGCACCACCTTCGTCGGCCTGGACAACTACACGCAGGCGCTCAAGGACGACCGGTTCTGGGCCTCGCTGGGCCGGGTGTCGCTCTTCCTGGCCGTCCAGGTCCCGATCATGCTCGGCATCGCCCTGCTGGTGGCCCTGGCCCTGGACAGCGGGCGGCTCTACGGCAAGAGCTTCTTCCGCATCACGATCTTCCTGCCGTACGCGGTGCCCGCCGTGGTCGCCACCCTGATGTGGGGCTTCATGTACGGCACGAAGTACGGACTGGTCGGCGACATCAACGGGGCGTTCGGCGTCACCCTGCCCGACCCGCTCTCGCCCGACCTGGTGCTGGCGTCGATCGGCAACATCGTCACCTGGGAGTTCGTCGGCTACAACATGCTGATCTTCTACTCGGCGCTGCGTGTCATCCCGAACTCGCTCTACGAGGCGGCGGAGATCGACGGCGCCGGACAGTTCCGGGTCATCACCGCGATCAAGCTGCCCGCGATCCGCGGTGCCCTCGTCATCGCGACGATCTTCTCCATCATCGGCAGCTTCCAGCTCTTCAACGAGCCGAACATCCTGCGGCCGTTGGCACGCAACGCCATCACGACGGACTACACCCCGAACTACTACACGTACTCGCTGTCCTTCAACGGCCAGCAGCACAACTACTCCGCGACGGTGGCCATCATCATGGGGCTGATCACGATGCTGATCGCCTACGTCGTGCAGCTGCGCGGCATGCGCAAGGGAGCGTGACCAGATGAGCAGCCCTCTCACCACCGCCTCCCCCGCCGCGCCGGCCAAGGCCCAGGGCCCCGGCAGGAGCGCGCCGCGACTGCGCGGTCCGCGCCGGCACACCGCCGGACGGCCCCGGCGCAGCACGCTGCTGACCGTGCTGACCTCCCTGGTGGTCCTCTACACGGTGGTCCCGCTGATCTGGCTGGCCATCAACGCCACCAAGACCCAGTCGGGCCTGGCCGATTCGTCCGGGCTGTGGTTCAGCGACGACTTCGCCCTGTGGGACAACATCCGCGACACGTTCACGTACGACGACGGCGTGTTCACGCGCTGGCTGCTGAACACCCTGATGTACGTGGTGCTCGGCGCCGGCGGTGCCACCTTCCTCGCGATCCTGGGCGGTTACGCGCTGGCGAAGTTCGACTTCCCCGGCAAGCGCGGCGTCTTCGCCGTGGTCATCGGGGCCGTCGCCGTCCCGGGCACGGCGCTCGCGGTGCCCACCTTCCTGATGTTCAGCAAGATGGGCCTGACCGACACCCCGTGGGCGGTGATCATCCCGTCGCTGGTCTCGCCGTTCGGCCTGTATCTGATGTGGGTGTTCGCCGCCGAGGCCATCCCCACCGAACTGCTGGAGGCCGCCCGGATCGACGGGGCCGGCGAGGCGCGCACCTTCTTCACGGTCGCGCTGCCGCTGCTCGCCCCCGGCATCGTCACCGTGCTGCTGTTCACCACGGTCGCGACCTGGAACAACTACTTCCTGCCGCTGATCATGCTCAAGGACTCGGACTGGTATCCCCTGACCCTGGGCCTGAGCGTCTGGAACTCCCAGGCGGAGACGATCGGCGGTGACGTGATCTTCAACCTGGTGATCACCGGTTCGCTGCTCACCATCCTGCCGCTGATCGCCGCGTTCCTGCTGCTCCAGAAGTACTGGCAGTCCGGGCTCGCCGCCGGAAGCGTCAAGGAGTGACGCCGCGCCACCAGCCCGGCGCCACTCCCCCCAAGCCCCACCTTGCGCACCCCCACCCTCACCTGTCCCACCCACGAAGAAGTGGAAGCACCTCCATGCGCAGAAAGACCAGCCGCCTGCTGCGCGGCATCGCCCTCCTCTCCACCCTCGCCCTGGGCGCCACCGCCTGCGGCGGCTCCGACGACAGCTCCGACCAGAAGGCGGTCTCCGCCTCGGACATCCAGGCGGCCCTCGAGAAGGGCGGCACGGTCACGGTCTGGGCCTGGGAACCCACGCTCAAGACGGTCGCCGCCGACTTCCAGAAGAAGTACCCCAAGGTCAAGATCAACCTCGTCAGCGAGCGGTCCGGTGACAAGCACTACACCGCCCTGTCGAACGCCATATCGGCCGAGAAGGGCGTGCCCGACGTCGCGCAGGTCGAGTACTTCGCGCTGAGCCAGTACGCGCTCACCAAGGGCCTCACCGACCTGGCCCCCTTCGGCGCCGACAAGCTCGCCTCGAAGTACACCCCGGGTCCGTGGAACGCCGTGAACGACGGCAAGGCCGTCTACGGCCTGCCGATGGACTCCGGCCCGATGGCGCTGTTCTACAACAAGACGGTCTTCGACAAGTACAAGATCGCCGTCCCGACCACCTGGGACGAGTACGTCGACGCGGCCCGCAAGCTGCACAAGGCCGATCCGAAGGTCTACATCGCCAACGACGCCGGCGACGCGGGCTTCACCACCAGCATGCTGTGGCAGGCCGGTTCGCGCCCCTACCAGGTCGACGGCACCAAGGTGAAGATCGACTTCTCCGACGCGGGCGCCAAGAAGTACACCGACACCTGGCAGAAGCTCATCGACGAGAAGCTTCTCGCGCCCATCAACGGCTGGACCGACGACTGGTACAAGGGGCTGGGTGACGGCACCATCGCCACCCTGGCCACCGGTGCCTGGATGCCCGCCAACTTCGTCACCGGCGTGCCGAACGCGGCCGGCGACTGGCGCGCGGCCCCGATGCCGGCCTGGACCAAGGGCGACAAGGCGAGCGCGGAGAACGGCGGCAGCTCCCTGGCACTGCCGGCGCTGGGCAAGAACAAGGAACTCGCCTACGCCTTCGTCGAGTACGCGAACGCCGGTGACGGCGTGCAGACCCGGGTCAAGCAGGGTGCCTTCCCGGCGACCACCGCGGAGCTGGAGTCCACCGAGTTCCAGAACACCGCGTTCGACTACTTCGGCGGACAGCAGGCCAACAAGATCTTCGCCGAGTCCGCGGCGAACGTCGCCGACGACTGGTCGTACCTGCCCTTCCAGCAGTACGCCAACTCGATCTTCAACGACACCGTCGGCAAGGCCTACGTCTCCGGCACCAAGCTGGCGGACGGTCTGAAGGCCTGGCAGGACGCCTCGGTCAAGTACGGCGAGGAGCAGGGCTTCACCGTCGAGAAGTAGTCGGCAGGCAAGAGACGACGGGCGGCGCGGCGCTGGGCCGCGCCGCCCCCGTGCACCACACCCGGAAGGACCGCCATGATCTCCACCCTCCAGTCCCGCCGCCGCGGGGCGGACGGTGACCCCGCCCCGCGTCTGGCCTACGGCGCCGACTACAACCCCGAGCAGTGGCCCCGGGACGTGTGGGAGGAGGACGTCCGGCTGATGCGCGAGGCCGGCGTCACCGTCGTGTCCGTGGGGATCTTCTCCTGGGCGCGTATCCAACCGGGCCCGGACACCTGGGACTTCGGCTGGCTCGACGAGGTCATGGACCTGCTGCACGCGGGCGGCATCGGGGTCGACCTCGCCACCGCGACCGCCTCCCCGCCGCCCTGGCTCACCACCGCCCACCCGGAGATCCTGCCGGTGACGGCGAACGGCGAGACGGTGTGGCCGGGCGCCCGGCAGCACTGGCGGCCCACCTCGCCCGTCTTCCGCGAGCACGCCCTGCGCCTGGTCCGCGAGATCGCGAACCGCTACCGGGAGCATCCGGCGCTGGTGGCCTGGCACGTCTCCAACGAGCTGGGCTGCCACAACGTCTACGACTACTCCGACGACGCGGCCCGCGCCTTCCGCGACTGGCTGCGCGCCCGCTACGGCTCGCTCGACGCCCTCAACCACGCCTGGGGGACGGCCTTCTGGTCGCAGCGCTACAGCGACTGGGAGCAGATCCTGCCGCCGCGGCTCGCCGCCTCGCATCCCAACCCGACGCAGCAGCTGGACTTCAAGCGCTTCTCCTCGGACGCGCTGAAGGACCATCTGCGCGCGGAGCGCGACATCCTGCGGGAGATCACGCCCGACGTGCCGGTCACCACCAACTTCATGGTGATGGGCGGCACCAAGGGCATGAACTACCCGGACTGGGCGGACGAGATCGACTTCGTCTCCAACGACCACTACGTCCACCCCGGTCCGCAGGACCGCGACGAGCTGTCCTTCTCGGCGAACCTGGTCAGCGGCATCGCGGGCGGGCGCCCCTGGTTCCTGATGGAGCACTCCACCAGCGCCGTCAACTGGCAGCCCGTCAACGTGGCGAAGCGGCCCGGCGATCTGGCCCGCGACTCGCTGCTGCACGTGGCGCACGGCGCGGACGCGGTCTGCTTCTTCCAGTGGCGGCAGTCGGCGGCCGGCGCCGAGAAGTACCACTCGGCGATGGTCCCGCACGCCGGCGCGGACAGCGACCTCTTCCGCGCGGTGACCGGTCTCGGCGCCACCCTGAAGACGCTCGCGCCGGTCGCCGGGTCCGAACGGGAGCCCGCCCGGGTCGGCGTCCTCTTCGACTGGGAGTCGTGGTGGGCGAGTGAACAGGACTCCCACCCCACCTCCCTGCTCGACTACCGTCAGGAGGCGCTCGACTGGTACTCGGCGCTCCTGGCCCTCGGCATCCGCGCCGACCTCGTCACCACCCGCGCCGACCTCGCCCGGTACGGGATGCTGATCGCCCCCGTGCTGCACGTCGTCCCCGCCGGGCTCGCCAAGGAGCTGACGCGCTACGCCGAGCAGGGCGGCCACCTCGTCACCACGTACTTCTCCGGGGTCGTCGACGAGAACGACCACGTCTGGCTCGGCGGCTACCCGGGGGCCCTGCGCGAGCTGCTCGGCATCCGGGTCGAGGAGTTCGGGCCGCTCCTGGCCGGGGAGAGCGTGGAACTGGACGACGCGACCACGGGCACCCTGTGGACCGACCAGGTCACCGCGACCGACGCCGGTACGCAGGTCCTGGCCCGCTACCGGACGGGAGCGCACGCCGGCCGTCCGGCCGTCACCCGGCGCGCCACGGGCGGCGGTTCGGCCTCCTACGTCTCCACGCGGCTCGGCGTCGACGGGCTGGTCTCGCTGCTGCCGCGGCTGCTGGAGCCGGCCGGCGTGACCAGCGAACTGCCGGCCGGCCTGCGCGGACGGGTCGAGCTGACCGTCCGGCGCGGTGCGGCGGGCCGCTTCCTGTTCGTGGTCAACCGGACCGACGACACCGTGCCGGTGACCGGCCTGCACGGCGAGGTCCTGCACGGGAGCACCGACGCCGACGGCACCCTCGTCCTCGGCCCCAGGGAGGTCGCCGTACTGCGGCAGCCGGCCGGCTGACCCCGGGCCGCACACGCACCGCCCCCGCACCCCCACCCCCTCGACTCCTCGGCACGGCACGCACCCGTGTCGGGGGCCATCCCCTTCCGCCTCGGTGGCGGGAGGGGCCCACGCAGCGACCGCACCGCAGTTGGGAGCACACGATGGCACGCCGTACCCGCAGCAGACGATCCCTCGGGGCCGCCACCCTGACCGCCCTGGCCACCGGGGCCACCCTGCTCGGCGTCCCCGCGCAGGCCGAGGCCGCCGCCTCCGTCACCGTCCAGCCGGACCCGTCGTACCGGCAGGAGAAGTTCGAGGGCTGGGGCACCAGCCTGGTCTGGTTCGCCAACGCGACCGGCGACTACCCGCCGGAGATACGCGAGAAGCTCGCCCGGCTCCTCTTCGGCGACGACGGGCTGGCGCTGAACATCGCCCGGTACAACATCGGCGGCGGCAACGCCCCGGACGTCAAGGACTACCTGCGCGCCGGCGGTGCCGTCGAGGGCTGGTGGCAGGCGCCCGAGGGCACCACCCGCGAGGACACCGACTGGTGGAGCGCCGACGACCCGGCCGACTGGAACAAGAACGCCGACGCCACCCAGCGCTGGTGGGTGGACCGCATCAAGAACGACATCGACCACTGGGAGACCTTCAGCAACTCCCCGCCGTGGTTCATGACCGTCAGCGGCTACGTCTCCGGCGGGTTCAACGCCACCGCCGACCAGTTGAAGCCCGAGTCGGTCGACGACTTCGCCGCCTACATGGCGGAGGCGACCAAGCGGCTGGAGAAGGCGCACGGCATCAAGGTCGACACCGTCGACCCGTTCAACGAGCCGAACACCGGCTACTGGAGCACCCGGCTGGGCGCGGACGGCGAGCCGGTCGGCGGCCGTCAGGAGGGCGCCCACATGGGCCCCGAACTCCAGCAGAAGGTCCTCGCCGCCCTGGCGCCCGCGCTGAAGAAGGCGAAGACCAAGGCGGAGATCTCCGCGATGGACGAGACCAACCCGTCGATCTTCGCGCAGAACTGGAACGCCTACTCGCAGCAGGCGCGTGACGTCGTCGAGCAGATGAACGTCCACACCTACGGCACCGGGCAGCGCACCACCGTGCGGGACCTGGCCAAGGCCGCCGACAAGCCGCTGTGGATGAGCGAGGTCGAGGGCGACTGGGGCGACGGGCAGAGCTTCACCGACATGCGCCCCGGTCTCGGGCTCGCCCAGCGCATCGTCGACGACCTGCGCGAACTCGAGCCCAAGGCCTGGGTGTTCTGGCAGCCGGTCGAGGACTACGACAACATGAAGCCCGGCGGCGAGTCCGCCAAGGGCGGCAACTGGGGCAGCATCCAGCTGCCGTTCAGCTGCACGTCGACGGACACGCTGGAGTCCTGCCCGATCCACACGAACACCAAGTTCGACACCGCCCGCAACTTCACCCACTTCATCAAGCCCGGCGACAAGCTGATCAAGGTGAACGACACCTCCAGCGCCGCCGCCGTCACCGCCAACGGCAAGGGTGCCTCGCTGGTCCACGTCAACAGCACCACCGAGGCCCGCACGGTCACCATCGACCTGTCGAAGTTCCGCAGGATCAGCGACGACGCGACCGTCACCCCGGTCGTCACCAGCGCCGACGGCAAGCTCCAGCCGCAGGCGCCGATCAGGGTGGCCGACCGCAAGGCCACCTTCACGGTGCCCGCCCAGTCGGTGACCTCCTTCGCCGTCAAGGGCGTGTCCGGCGTGGCGAAGGACGCCCCGCTGATCCGCAAGGGCCACACCTACACCCTGACCGGCGTGCAGAGCGGCAAGGCGGTCACCGTGGCCGCCAACGGCACCAACCTGGTCATCGGCACCGGCACCGGCACCACCGCGCAGCAGTGGCAGCTGGACGCCCGCTACGGCGAGACCGGCGCCCGTCAGCGGTACGTGTTCGCCAACCCGGCGGAGGGCGAGCGGCTGGCCGTCCGTGACAACGTGCCCGTGGTGGAGCCCGACACCGGCGAGCGGGACCCGGCCACCGAGTGGATCATGTCGACCACCGGTGACGGCACCTGGACCCTGGTGAACGCCGCCACCGGCCGCGTCCTCGAGGTCGGCGGCCAGGCCACGAACGAGGGAGCAGCCGTCACGACGTGGCAGCCCAACTCCGGTGCGAACCAGCGGTGGAGGGTGACGGACGTGACCGGCACGGTGAGCGGCCAGGGCACCTCCTGACCTTCCTGGCAGCGCCGTGAAGACCTGCGCCCGCACCGTGTCCGTCACGGTGCGGGCGCCGGCATGTCCGTCAGGAGCGCAGCGCCTTCCGCAGGCGGCGCCGCGAGGCCCGCTCCCACAGCTGCGGCAGCTCCCGCTCCCGGTCGGCGGCCGTGGCCTGCTCCTGGCCGTACAGCAGGCCCCAGGTGAAGCCGGGTTCGCCCGCGGCGTGGGCGGCCACCGCCTGGCGGCGCAGGTCCTCACGGGCCACGACGCTGTCGTGGTGGTCGCCGAGTGCCTTCTGCACCGCCTTGACGTGCTGGGCCAAGGCGGACGTGCCGAGGGCGGGGCGGGCGGCCTCGGCGGCGTAGCGGAGGCGTTTGGCGCCCTTGCGGGCGTGGTGGAGGGCGGCGTCACGCTCCGGGCCGGGCGGCATGCGCCGGGCGCGTTCGATGCGGCCGGCAAGCCGGTCGTGCTCCTTCAGGATCGCCCGGGGCAGGGCCTTCGCCGGCTTCCGGGAGGCCTTGGAGCGCAGCGGCGGGTGGGTCGTCAGCCGGTTCAGCGATTCCAGGAGGGTCACGTAGCGGGGGGAGGACAGCGCGGCGAGGGAGCGTTCGCGGGCCGCGGAGGACCGGGTGGCGTCCCAGGCCTGGAGGCGGGCGGAGACGGGGCCGAGGACCAGTTCGGGCGGCAGCTTCGCCACGCCCTCGCGCAACCGGTCCGACAGCACTTCCTGATCGCGTTCGACGCCCAGTTCGCCGCCGAGCCACTTCAGCTCCTCCCGGAGCGGGTCGGTGACCTCGCGGTCGAACAGGGAGCGGTAGGAGCGCAGGCAGCTGCGCAGGCGCCGGCAGGCGACCCGCATCCTGTGCACCGCGTCGGGCAGCCCGCGCCGTACGGCCGGGTCGAGGTCCACGATGGTGCGGACCTGCTCCGAGACGTAGGCGAGCACGTGGTCGCCCGCCGAGCCCGCGGTCACGTCGGCGGGCCGGTCCGGTGCGGGCCCGGTGTCCGGGAGCGTCTCCTTGTCGGGGGCCGTCTCCGTGAGGGCGCGGGCCAGCTTGGACGGGGTCCTCAGCCGCGCGAAGCCCTCCTTGCCGAGGGCCTTGTCGACGCGCTTGAGGAGGGCCGGGTCGCCGTCCTCGACGAGTTCGACCTCCAGTTCCGTCCAGGCGGTGTGTCCGCCCTCGGGCCGCAGCGAGTCGGCCGCCACCTGGTCGAGGACGATTTCGGCGACTCGGGCTCCGTCGGCGTCGACGAGGTCGCGCACGGTCCGGTGGGAGCGGATGCGGACCACCGGCTCGAGACGGGCGCCGCGGGTGCGGGAGAGCGCCAACTCGCGCAGTTCGTCGGGGATCTCCTCCTGAAGCGGCGCGCGGATCTCCTCGCGGGAGTCGTCGGCCAGCGGCAGCTTGAGGTGCCAGCCGGCGTCGGAGCCGCCCGTGCGGCGGCGCAGGGTCGCGGCGGAGCGGGTCAGGCGCAGGTCGGTGGTGTCGTAGTACACGGCGTCCAGGTCGTGGGTGCCCGCGTCGACGAGTGAGGTGCCGTCGCCCTCGCCGGTCAGGCCGGACAGCCGGGGGAAGCCGCCCGGGGCCGGCACCTCGTATTTTCGTTCCGTCTCCCGTGTCGACTGGCTCATGTGTTCCCGGTTGACCCGATGCGCGAATTCAAACCTCCGCGGCGCCGCCCCTGCGCACGGGACGCGGCAGGTGAACGGCGGTTCCGTCGGTGCCGGTAGCGGGGACGCGCTCCAGGACGCCGCCCGCGAAGACGTCGTACAGGGGCAGCGTCTCGAGGTGGACGTAGCCGATGTGGCAGTCGCAGACGGTCAGCGGGCAGGGGCGGGGGCGCAGGGCGGCGCGGTAGGAGCCGTCGTAGAGGTTGCCCAGCTCGGTGCGGACGAAGTGGCAGCGGCGGACGGTGCCGTCGCCGTCGACGGAGACCACCGAGTCGCCGGTGCGGCAGGGCAGGCCGGCACTGCGGTGCGGGTGGCGGCTGTAGGGGAAGAGCGGGTCCAGGGCGGTCCACCGGTCGGCGTCGGCGTCCGGGTAGGTGTGGCCCTCGGCGGCGTTCACCCACAGGTAGACGTGGTCGGGGAGGTCGGCGCGCAGGCGGCGGGCCGCCTCCAGGTGGTCGGGGAGGCCGACGACACCGACGCTGAACCGGATGCCGCGCGCGGTGAGTCCGCGGCACTTGGTGAGGAAGCGGTCGTAGGGGGTCTGGCCGGGGTGGTAGGTGCACCACAGGGCGAGGGTGTCGGGATCGGCGTCGGCGAGCCAGTCGGTGCGGCAGCTGAGGTTGGTCTGGATCGCCACCCGCCGGATGTGCGGCAGGTGGGACAGCTCGATGAGGGCGCGCCGGTACCAGGAGCGGACCAGGCCCTCGCCCCAGGGGGTGAACAGGATCGAGAGGCGGTCGCCGGCCTGGTCCGCGGCCCAGGCGGCGAACCGGTCGAGGGCGGCGCGGTCGGCGCGGAGCTGGGCGCCGGTGTCGCGCCGCTTGGCGAAGGGGCAGTAGGGGCAGTCGTAGTCGCAGGAGGCGAGGGGGCCGCGGTAGAGGAGGGTCAGGTCCATGGCGGGCCGGTCACTTCCTCTCGTAGGCGGCCATGGCGGCGCGGACGGCCGGGGAGAACAGCTCCGGGCCGACGGCGTCGGAGTGGGCGAGGCCCTCCGGGGTGAGCTTCAGGGTGGCCGGGTCGTCGTCGCTCAGCCAGCCGCGGTCGGCGAGGCGGGCGAGTTCGGGGCCGAAGTCGTCGGCAGGGGTGCTGCCGAAGCGGGCGCGGTAGTCGTCCGGGGCCAGGCCCTCGGCCTGGAGGAGGGACTGGAGGAGGTGACGGCGGCGGGTCTCGTCGGCGTCCATGGGGTGGCCGACCTCGGCGTGGGCGAAGTCGGCGGCCGGGCGGGAGACGTAGTCGTCGATGATCCCGCGGATCTCGTGCATGCCGACGGCGTAGTCGAAGGAGTAGTGCAGGTCCGCCGTGTAGGAGCGGGCGCCGCAGCCGAGGCCGATCATGCCGTCGGTCTGGCAGGCGTGGTCGTCCGCGCCGTGGGGCGGGGCGTCGGCGCGGCGGAACATGCGCATGGACCGCTGGGTGTAGCCGTGCGCGAGGAGGTGGTCGCGTCCGGCCCGGTACAGGCGCAGCCGCTGCTCGTCCCAGGCGGGGTCGGGGCCGGTGCGGCGGCGGTCGAGGCCGGTCAGGGGGCGGACGTAGAGGGGGTAGAGGTAGAGCTCCTCGGGGTGCCAGGCCAGGGCCGCGTCCAGGGAGTGCCGCCAGGTCTCCTCGGTCTGGCCGTCGATGCCGTAGATGAGGTCGATGTTGAGGACCGGGACGCGGGCGTCGCGGATGCGGGCGAGGGCCGCCTCGACGTCGGCGCGGCGCTGCGGGCGTACGGCGGCCCGGGCCTCCGAGTCGACGAAGCTCTGCACGCCCAGGCTCAGCCGGGTGGCGCCGCGGGCGGCGAGGACCGCGAGCCGGTCGGCGGTGGCGGTGGCCGGTGAGGCCTCGACCGACAGGGGGACGGCGCCCAGGTCCGCGCCCATGCGGTGTTCGGCGATGTCGCAGAGGCGCTCCAGTTCGGCGGCGGTGAGGAAGGTGGGGGTGCCGCCGCCGAAGGCCGCGGTGGCGAAGCGGACCTCGTCCCCCTCCCCCAGCGCCTCGCGGACGGCCGTCGCCTGGCGTTCCAGCGCGTCCAGGTAGGCGCCGGTGAGGCCGTCCGGGGCGCCGATGCGGGTGAAGAGGTTGCAGAAGCCGCAGCGGACCTCGCAGAACGGTATGTGCAGGTAGAGGGAGAGGGCGTCCTTGGGTTCGGCGGCCCACAGGTCCGTGAGCGCGGGCCGCTCCCGCAGGGCCCGGTAGGCGGTCTTGTGGGGGTAGGCGTAGACGTAGCTCTGGTAGGGGCTGGTGCGGGTGGTCCGGGGCGCGGTGGTCATCGGGCGGCCTCGGCGGGGTCGAGGAGGAAGTGGGCGTAGGGCACGGTCCAGACGGACTCGTGGCCGAGGCGGTGGCCGGTGTAGCCGCCGTCGCCGTAGGCGGTGCCGTGGTCGGAGCAGACGATGGCGAAGCAGCGGCGTCTGCTGCTCGCGGCGGCGAAGAGGCGTCCGATGTGCCGGTCGACGTACTCCAGGGCGGCGGCGTGGGTCTCCCGGGTGTCGCCGGCCTCGCGGGTGGCGCCGGGCAGGTGGAACCAGTTGGGCTGGTGCAGGGCGGACACGTTGACGAAGAGGAACAGCCGCTGTTCGGCGCGGAGTTCACGGACGACGCGTTCGGCGCGGGCCACCTGGTTCTCGAAGGAGGTGGGCGAGGTCACGCCGAACTCCGGTGCCCAGTGGGACTCGTGGAACAGGCCCGGCAGGACCGAGCCGAGAGCGCCCTGCTTGTTGAAGAAGCCGACTCCCCCGACGCACACGGTGTGGTAGCCCGCCTTCGCCAGTCCGGAGACGAGGTCGGGGGTGTCATAGACGAAGGTCCTGTCGGCGGTGGTCTCGCTGCCCGCGAAGCTCGCCGCGAACAGGCGCGGGTGGGGTCCCGGGGCGGCCGGGGTCGGCAGGAAGCCGGCGAAGATCGCCTGGTGGGAGGCGTAGGTGAAGCTGCCGGGGGCGTGTCGCCGCTCCCAGCGGCCGCCGGGCAGGTGGCGGGCGAGGTTCGGGGTGCGGCCGGCCTCGGCCAGCTCGGCGGCCACGTCGTGGCGCAGGGTGTCGAGTGTGACGAGGAGGAGGTCGTGGCTGCCCACGATCTCGTTCATGTCCGGCTCGCCCGGTGCCGTCGTGGTCGGTGGGAGCGGCTCAGGCGTCGGGGCGGGCGAGGGCATGGGTGGGTCCTGTTCTGTTTCCGTGCCGGTGGTGCGAGGGGGCGTGGGCGCGCAGGGCGGCGGCGACCTGGGTGGCGTAGGTGTCGAGGCCCTCGGCGCCGCTGCCGGGCAGGCCGGTGAGGCGGGGCAGCAGGTCGCCGAACGCGTTGACCTCGCCGACGGCGGCCGCGCGCCAGCCGATGGCCGGGAGCAGGTCGACGCCGACGCACAGGGTGCGGGGGAAGCAGGCCGCGGCCTGTTCGCACACGCCGAGCAGGTCGGCCCAGCGGGCGCCCGCCGCCTCGACGGCCTGCCGGGCGGTGTCGAGGTCGCCGCGGCTGCCGCCCAGGTGGAGGTTGGTCAGCGGGGTGCGGCTGGTGCGGACCACGGCGTGGGTGGCCCGGCCGGCCACGACGACGACTCTCAGGTCGGCGGCGCGGCCCTGCTGGGAGGCCTTCGGCAGCCAGCGTTCCAGGTGCAGTCCGTCCGGGGCGAGCGTGTCGACGATCGCCGCGATGTCCCGTTCGCGTTCGTAGCGGCGCACCTTGAGGGAGTTGAACAGGCGGCCGTCCGCGGCGAGTTCCACGGACGTGGTGGCCCTGATCCGTCCGGCGCCGCCCGACTCCACGGCGAGCACGCCCGACGCGGAGGAGCCGTGCGCGGGCTTGACGAACAGCCGGGGCATCCGGTGCTCGCGCATTAGGGCCCGTACGTCGTCCCAGCCGCGCACCGGCGCGGCCCGCGGCCCCGAGGTGGGCGAGGCGGGGACCGGTACGCCCGCCGCGTCGAGGACGGCGTGGCAGCGCCGTTTGTCGAAGAGCACGGCGAGGTCGTCCGGGTCGTCGAGCCGGATGCCGCCGCGCAGGCCCCGCAGGGCGGCGGTGAATGCGGCGTACCAGCGGGCCGAGCCCTCCACCCGGGTGGGGTCCCGGGTGCCGCGCAGCAGCCGGTCGACGTCCGCGTCCTCCCCGGGGGAGTCGACGCGGACGATCTCCTCCGCGCCGAACCCGGCTCCGCCGGCGCCGAGGACGTCCGTCCAGGAGATGACGCGCGGGCTCGGGAGTCCGGCCGCGCGCACCGCGTCCGCGAAGAGCGTGACCCGGCGGTTCCCGGGGTTGCCGACGACCGCGAAGCGTGGCCGGGAGGCGGGCAGGGCGTCCCGTCCCGGGGTGCCGGTGGTGCCGGCCGGGGGCGAGGTGACGGGTCGGTGCATGGGGACGGTCTTCACTCCCCCACGGCGACGTAACGCCACACCGTGCCGTCGTCGTCGTGGTCCTCGTCGGCGTCGTCGCGGTCGAGGTCCACCTCGACGCCGGCGGATTCCAGGGTCCGCCGGACGCGTTCCCGGAGGGGCTCGCTGAGGTAGTGGTGGTGCAGGTCGAGCTTCTTGAGGTGGGTGAGCGGCTGTCCGGCGAGGAGGGCGGTGGCGCCCTCGTCGGTCAGGACGCCCATGGACAGGTCCAGCACCTCCAGGCGGGCGACCACCGGGGCGGAGGCGACGGCGGCGGCGACGGCGTCCTGGATCTCGCTGTTGCGCAGGGCCAGGTGGCGCAGGCGCGGCAGGCGGGCGCCGGACAGGATGGGCTCCAGGTCGGCGGCCTCGCCGTCGCCGCCGTACTCGGGGGTGCCCAGCCACAGGTCGAGGTGCTCCAGTGCGGGCAGGTCGCTGGCGGCGACGCCCCGCAGGGCCTCCGCGGGCAGGCCTCCGGTCTCGATGGTCAGCCTGCGCAGGCCGGTGTGGCGCAGGGCGGGGAAGCGCAGGCCGGAGCCGCCGCGGACGCCGAACTCCTCCAGGCCGGGGAAGCCGGCCAGGAGGGGCGTGACGTCCGTCTGGTGGATCCAGGAGATCTCGCACTCCTCCCCGACCATGTCGCCGAGGAACAGCGCCCGCAGGGCGGGGAAGCGGTCCCGGGCGGCCAGCAGCGCCTCGATGACGGGGGTGGGGTCCGTGTCGTACGCCTCCTGCCAGGCGCCGACGATGAGGGCGCGCACGCGGGTGGTGTCGACGGCGGCGCAGAAGCGGGCGAAGGCCTGCGTCCAGTCCTCGTCGGCGTCGTACACGTCGCTGGTGATCCGCCAGGCGAAGGAGTCCGCCTCGGGCAGGTCGTCCGTGCGCGCACCGGGGCCGGGGAACGTGCGGGCGGGCAGCCGGTACAGCGCGTGGAGGTGGTCACCGATGGTCATGCGGCTGCTCCTGGGAGAGAACGGGTGCTTCCTGTGTGACCGCAGTTCTACCAACAGCCACTGACAACGCCCGGGGCCGGGGCGGCGGTCGGGCCGTTGTCGGTGGCGGCCCCTACTGTCGGCGACATGAGGCCGGTGCGCGGTGCGCCGGCGGAGGGGAGGGCTTCGTGTACCGGCAGGGAGACGTGCTGATCGTGCCCGTGGCCGAGGAGGCGGTGCCGCCGCATGTCGCCACCGCGCCGAGGGAGCCGCGTGACGGGCGCGGGCGGCTCGTGCTGGCGCTGGGCGAGGTCACCGGTCACGCCCACGCGGTGGTCGGGCCGGGGGAAATGGTGCGGGAGCCGGGGCCGTTCGGCCCGCTGCTGCTGCGTCTGCCGCAGGGCGGCCGGGTGGTCCACGAGGAGCACGCGGCGATCCCCCTTCCCCGGGGCTGGTACCGGGTGATCCGGCAGCGGGAGTACGTGCCGGGGTCCGTGCGGATCGTGGCGGACTGAGCGGGGTGGGGCAGAGGATGACGGAGGGGCGGATGACCGGGACGGACGAGCTGGTGGGGGCGGGCGCGGGGGGCGCGGTCGGCAACGGTGCGGGTTTCTGGCGCGCGTGCGCCGCGGCGGCCGTTCCCGCCGACCGGGCGCGCGCCGAGGCCGGTGTCCGCCGGGCCTACCGGCAGGCCGGTCTCAAGGAGCCGGAGCGGGTGGTGTGCTCCGGCTCGCCGCGCGCGGCGGTCGCGCTGATACGGGGTCTGCGGGACAGGGGTCCCAGCGTGCGCGAGGCGGTACGGACCGCGCCCTGGGCGCTCGAACGGCGGCGGCTGCACGAGGAGTTGGGCGCCGCGGGCTGGTCGGCGCACTGGGCGGCGACCGGCGGCCGGCTGTGGGAGTCCACGGAGGCGCTCGTCGAGCGGATCCGCCGGGGCGTGCTGGAGGGGTCGGCCGACGGCCGCGGCAACGAGGCGGAGATCCGGCTGCTCCTGCTGGACGCCGTGCTGGGCCAGCACGACGCCCCGTGGCTCGCCGCGTTCCCCACGGACGACGGTCCGCTCGCCGGACTGGCCGAGGTGTGCCGCAGCGCCGGCTGGTGGTGGCCGTTCGCCGGGGTGGCGGTCGTGAGCGAACGCCCCGTCGCCCTGCACCGCGACGAGGCGGGCCGGCTGGACCGCGGGGACGGCCCGGCGCTCGCCTACCCGGACGGCTTCGCCCTGCACGCCTGGCGGGGCATGCCGGTTCCGGCCGCCTTCCTCACGGAGCTGCGCGCGCTGACACCGGAGCGGATCCGCTCCGAGGAGAACGCCGAGTTGCGCCGCGTGATGCTGGAGCACTACGGCTACGAGCGCTATCTCGCCGACTCCGGGGCCCGTCCCCTCCACCGGGACGAGACGGGCACGCTGTGGCGGATCGACCTCGACGGTGACGAGCCGGTCGTGATGGTGGAGGTCCTCAACTCCACGCCGGAGCCGGACGGGAGCCGGCGCACGTACTGGCTGCGGGTCCCGCCGTCGACCCGGACGGCCCGGCAGGGCGTCGCGTGGACGTTCGGACTGCACCCGGAGGTGTACGCGCCGCTGCGGGAGACGTAGACGAGGGCGGGCGGGTGGCCTTGGAGGGCCGGCACTGCCCTCGGCCCGGTGGGGCCGCCCTCGGGGAGGTCGGGCCGTCAGCCGTCGGAGAGGCGGTTCAGCACGTCGGTGACCTGATGGCGGACGGCTTCGCGGGCCTGCGCGGGGAGCGCGGCGATGTCCGTCCGCTCCAGGGCGTCGAGGGTCCGTCCGCGTCCCGCGTCGCACGGGGCGCTCTCGCTGAGCACCTCGTAGCCGTCACGGACGGCCACGCGCAGCAGCCTGCGTCCGTCGTCGTCCGCGTGCACGGCGACGGCGACCACGAAGGGCGGCGGACCGCCCGCTTCGGCGGGCATCTTGCGGTAGCCGCTGATCAGGGGCTTCTGCCAGTGGATGCCGAGCATGAGGGGGCGCTTGGCGACGACTTCGGCGAGATCGGTCACGTGGACGCGGTCGGGCTCCAGCACCGTGGCCCGGGCGTCGAGGACGAGCGCGGCGGGCAGCAGGCAGCGCAGGGTGCTGCCGACGATGTTGCCGCCGACCGTGGCCGTCCGGCGCACGGCTCCCGTGCCCACCGTGGCGGCAGCCCGCCGCAGCACCTCCGGCACCGTGTCGTCGATCCGGTGGAGCACCACGGCCGCGCCGAGCGTCCCGCCCCCGATCACGTTGGCCTCGGGCACCTCCCGCAGGGACACGGCCAGTTCGGGAAAGCCATCCCGTTGCCAGGTCGCCCACACCAGGCTGGCGCCCCCGACCGGTACGGCCCCCTCAGCGAGGCACTCCTGCGCTTCGGATATGGAGGTGGGAAGACGCAACAACACGGCAACCGACCTGCCTTCCCTGGAAGTTGGCGGAAAGGAGACGACTCCCCCGCCATGTGATCACTGGCAGTCCGGCATTCTGCCCATGCCCGCGGGGGCGCGTACAGAGCGCACGAGGCCGCCGCCCGTGCGCCCCCGGTGTCCGAATTCCGTCGTGGGCGGCACCTTGCCCGGGCCCCTGACCCCAGTCCTGCGCCCTGCGCTCTACGCTCTGCGCTGTCTCAGTTCTCGAGTCGTGTCGGTTCTCTGAGCCGTGTCGGTTCTCTGAGTCGTGTCGGTTCTCTGGGCGGTCTCGGTTGTCCGGGCCGTCTCAGCCGCCGAGGGCGAGCCAGGGCTGCGGGTCGGTGTAGTAGCCGTCGTAGACGACCTCGAAGTGCAGGTGCGGGCCGGTGGACAGACCGGTCGAGCCGGCCCGGCCGACGAGGGTCCCGCCCTGCACGCTCTGTCCGACGGCGACGTCCAGGGCGGAGAGGTGGCTGTACGTCGTCTCCAGCCGTTTGCCGTCGATGGTGCCGTGGTCGATCACGACGCGGTTGCCGTACGCCTTCGTCGGGGCCGCGAAGACGACCCGGCCCTGGCGCGCGGCGAGGACCGGGGCTCCCTGGGGTGCGGCGAAGTCGACGCCGGTGTGGAGTTTGGTCACGCCGGTGAGGGGATGTTCGCGTGAGCCGTACGGGGAGGTGACGGTGAGGGTGGTCACGGGGGCGGCCAGGATCGCGTCCGCGGGGCCGCCGCCGCTCGGGGCCTCGCGGTCGAACGCCTCGTAACGCGGCAGCAGTTGCCTCACCTCCGCGAGGTAGGTCCGGGCCCCGGCGGGCACGCGTCCGGCCTCGGCCACCGCGTCCGTGCCGACCGCGTACGCCGCGAGGGTCAGGTCGACGAGGTCGCCGGTGACGGTGCCCTCGGTGCGCAGGTCCGTGACCTTCCCGGCGAGGGAGCAGTCCTGTCGGCCGAGCGCCATGATGGCGTCGGCCGGATCGCGCGGCGAGGCGGTCCCACTGCCGTCGTCGTCCTTGCCCCAGGTCCGCCACTCGGCGTCCGTGAAACCGGCGATGCCCTGTTCGCCGGAGGCGGTGCCGGTGTCGTCGCGCCAGCCGGACAGCTGGTCGATCTGGGCGGCGAGGACGGACGGGGTGACGACCGTGCAGGTCGCGACGGCCTTGCGCAGCCACGGCAGGTAGGTCTCGTTCACGCCGCTCGTCGCCTGCTGCTCGGTGTCCGCACCCGGGGTCCAGTCGGCAGGGAGGCCGCCCGTCAGGGCGAGGAAGCCGGCCACCGCGGAGAGCGTCAGCAGACCGGGCAGCACCAGCAGGGTGAAGGCTCCGGGGCCGCGCCGAGGGGTGCGTCGCGCGGCCGGCTCCGGCCGGGGCGGGACGGGCGTCGACCGGGCCGCGTCCGGCGGTTCCTCGGCGGTGCGCGTCTCGTGCGGTCGGGTCTCGAGGGCGCCGTCGTCGCTCACGCCACCGGCCGCCGCGGGGAGATGCTGTTGCTCACGAACGGACGCTAGCGCGGGGCGCGGTGGGCGTCATCGGACGCAGGGGCAGAGGGCGCTGCCCTCAGGGGCAGATCCGGCGCGTCCGCGCGGCTGGACGGCACCGGAACACCCGAGACATGACCGCCGGGCGCGACCGGAACACCGTAGGGCTGCCCGCCGGGCGCGACCGGAATACCGGACAGTTCACCGCCGGGCGCGACCGGACCCCCGTAAGGCCGACCCCAGTAAGGCCGACCCCAGTAAGGCCGACCCCAGTAAGGCCGACCCCCGTAAGGCCGACCGCCGTAAGGCCGACCGCCGTACGGCACCGGGAAGCCGGGGACGGGGCCGTAGGTGGCCGGCGGCCCGCCGGGTGTGCCCGGGAAGGGCGTGGGCGGCGGGACCGGTGGCGTTGCCCGGGTGGTCCGGGTCGGCGGGCGGCGGCGGGCGAGCCACAGGACGGCCGCCGCGTAGAGGGCGATGCCCGCCACGTCGAGGACCACGTACTGCCAGGGGGCGTCGGCGGCGGTGTCGTCGCTCCGGAGGCCGTCGACGACGGCGGCCGAGAGGCCGAAGGCGAACAGGTTGTTCACGGCGTGCAGCCCGATGGCCGCCTCCAGTCCCCCGGTGCGCACGGTCAGCCAGCCCGCCACCCCACCGAACACGACCAGGTCGGCGAAGCCCCACGGGGTGCCCCAGCCGTGGGCGGCGGCGAACAGGACCGCCTGCGGGACGATCGCCCACCAGGGCGAGCGGAGGAAGCCGCCCACGGCCTGGGTGAGCCAGCCGCGGAAGACGTACTCCTCCGCGGCCGACTGGAGCGGCACGAGGACGACCAGCACGGCCAGCGCGGGCGCGAAGGTCTCCCAGCCCGCCCACCGCGACGGCGGGCCGTCGTCCCCGGGCAGCAGGAACATCACCCCGGTGGTCAGGGCGAGGACGGGGAGGGCCACCAGCACGTACCAGCCCAGGAGCCGCCATCTCAGGCCGCCGGTCACGGACGAGACCGTGCCGGCCGGGCGGCGGCCGATCCAGCGCACCGCGAGCAGGACCACGGGGATGGCCACGGCGAGCATCAGCAGGTCGACGGCGGTGCCCGAGACGGGGCCGAACTCCACGGTGCCTTCGGGGGCCTCGGGGTAGCCCCTCGCGGATCCCAGGGCGTACAGGAGGACGTCGAGCAGGCCCACGACGAGCACGTACGCGACGGCCACGAAGAGGGTGCCGAGGACGGGGCGCCACCATCGGTGGCGCGCCGAGACGCGGGCCAGGCGGTGGTACGCCAGCGGCTCGGGGCGGTGCGGATCGCTTACGGGGGCGGGGGCAGGGGTCATGGCCGGCAGTGGGTGGGTCATGGCAGCAAGCCTCCCCGGCGGCCCGGCTCCCGGCGTCGGCCCCGGGCACGAACGGCGTCTCCATCGCAGGGTAGAGACCGGCCTCGTCCCGGGGACGGGTGCCGTGCGCCTCCGCCGCGTCCTACGCTCGTGGCGACATGGAGACGACACGGAACTGGCTGCTCCCCGCCCTGCTCGCGGCCGGACAGGCCGCCTGGCTGTGGCCCGGGACCGCCCTGGCCGGCGAGGAGGTGCCCGGGACGGCCCGCCTGGTCGCCGTGGTGGGCGCGCTGGTGGTGGAGACGGTGGCGCTGGGCCGTCGGCGACAGGCACCGGTACGGGCGCTGGCGTGGGCGCTGGGCGCCCTCGTGGTGGGCCAGGTGGCCTGGCAGGAAGGCCACTTGGGGCTGGGCGCGCTCATCGCGCTGTACTCCGTCGCGGTCCGCCGCCCGCTGCCGGTGACGCTGCGCGCGGTCGCCGCGGTCGTGGCCGCGGAGTGGCTTCTGTCCTTCGCCCACATGGGGTGGCGGCCCGCGCTCGCCTCGGAGTGGGCGGTGGGCGCGCTCGTGTACGTCGTCTGCGCGGGGCTCGGCGAGGGCCGGCGCCAGTGGCTCAAGGGCCGGTTGCGGGCGGCGCGCCGGCTGGCCGGGGCGGAGGAGACCCGGCGGCGGGCGGGCGACACCGAACGGCGGCGGCTGGCCCGCGAGTTGCACGATGTGAGCGCCCACCATCTGACGTCGGTCGTCATCACGGCCGACGCCGCGCGTCGGCTGGGCGGCAGCAGGCCCGCGATGGCCGCCGAGGCGCTGGCGTTCGCGGAGCGCACCGGCACGGAGACGCTGACGTCGCTGCGACGGCTCGTCGGGCTCATGCGGGACGCCGACCGTCCCGACCCGCGTCCGATGACCGCGCGCATCGAGGAACTGATCGCGGGATTCGGCCGGTTGGGGCGTCCGATCGCCGCCGAACTCCCCGACGACCTGGCCGGTCCGGCGGCGGAGGCGGTCCACGGGATCGTCCGCGAGGCCCTGACCAACGCCCTGCGGCACGCCCCGGGTGCCGCCGCGCGGGTGAGCGTGCGGCGCGGGGACGGCGTACTGGAGCTGACCGTGGACAACGCCGCCCCGCGCGGTCCGGTGCCGCACGCCGTGGGCGGGCTGGGGTCGGGACGCGGCATCGCCGGGATGAGGGAACGGGCGGCCGCGGCCGGCGGTGAGCTGACGGCCGGTCCCGGGCCGGGCGGGGGCTGGCGGGTGCGGGCGACGCTGCCGGACGGCACCGGGCCGTGGCAGCCGGCCGAGGCGGCGGACCGGCGTGACGTGCTGCGGGAGCAGCGGCTGACCGACCCCGCGCTGGTGTTCGCCGCGGTGGCCCTGCCCCTGGCGGTTGCGCTGGTGACCGCGGAGGAGTGGACGGGTGCGCGGCTGCGGGGCGCGGTGCCGGGCCTGCTCGTCGTGGCCGCGCTGCTGACCGTCCACGCGGTGCCGCTGCTGTGGCGCCGGCGTGCCCCGTGGGCCGTGTTCCTCGGTGTGCTGGGCACGGCGTGGCTGTGGCCCCTGACCGTCGCCCTGGCGTCCGTGCCGTCGCGGGTGTCCCAGTTCTTCGCGGGCGGCATGCTCGCGGAGCTGCTGGCGGTGTACGCGCTGGCGGTCTACGGCCGGGGCGCGGCCCGTACCTGGCCCGCGGTGGGCGCGGCGGCGGTGTCGCTCGCCGGGGTGCTCCTCGCGACGGCGGCCACGGACGGGGAGGTGGCGGGCGAGGGCTCCGTGTGGGTCGCCGTCGCGCTGATGTTCGTGCCGCTGTGCGTGTTGCTGGCCGTCGGGTTCGCCGCCGTGTGGGGTGCCGGGCTGGCGGTACGGCGCCGACGGCTGCGCGTCCTGGTCCACGAGGACTTCGCGCTGGCGAGTTCGCTGTGGCACGCGGAGCGGGCCGCGGACGCCGAACGGCTGCGGCTGGCGGCGAAGTTGCGCGACGCCGTGCTGGACCGCACGGCCGCCCTGGTCGAGCAGGCCCGGCGGGGACGGCTGGACGAGGTGGCCGCCGAGGCCCGGTCGGCCCTCGCCGCGATGCGTGAACTCCTGCACGGCCTGGGCGAGTCGGACGACCCCGGGCAGCGGCTCGCGCCGGCGCCCACGGTCGCGGACCTCGACGTGCTCTGCCGTGAGCTGCGCGCGGCCGGAAGGGACGTGACCCTGCGGGGCCTGCCGGAGGCCGCGCGGAACCTGCCCGCGTCGGTGGCGCTGTCGGCGTACCGGATCGTCGAGGCGGCCCTCGGCGCGGGCGACCGGGGACCCGCCCGGGTCACCCTGAAGCGACGCCGGGACGGCCTGCGGATCACGGTGACGGGTGTGCCGCTGGCCGTGACGGGGCCGGTCGCCGAACGGCTGCGGGTGCAGGCCGGCTCCGGACCGGGCCGTATCGCGTTCGAACAGGCCGGTATCGTGAGGGTGTCGCTGCCGGCCGGGCCGAGTCCGGCGCCCGTCCAGGAGGTGTCCCCGTCGCCGTACGCGTGATGGTCGTCGACGACCAGGCGGTGGTCCGTGCCGGATTCGCCGCCATCGTGGACGCCGAACCCGACCTGACCGTCGTCGGCGAGGCCGGTGACGGGGCGTCGGCGGTGTCGCTCGCCGCCACCGAGGCGCCCGATCTCGTGCTGATGGACATCCGCATGCCCGGCATGGACGGCCTCACCGCGACCCGTCTCGTCACCGCGCTCGAGAGCCGGCCGCGGGTGCTCGTCCTCACCACCTTCGACCTCGACGCGTACGTGTACGAGGCGTTGCGCGCCGGGGCGTCCGGGTTCCTGCTGAAGGACGCGCAGCCCGAGGACCTCCTGTCGGCGATCCGGGTCGTGGCCGCCGGGGAGGGCATCCTGGCCCCGACCGTCACCCGGCGTCTCATCGACACCTTCGCGCAGGGCGCCCCGCGGCCGCCGTCCGTCACGGGCGCGCTGTCCTCCCTCACGCCGCGCGAGGGGGAGGTGCTGCTGCACATCGCGTCGGGTCTGACGAACGCCGAGATCGCGGCCGCGCTCGGGGTGACCACGGGAACGGTGAAGACGCATGTGAACGCCCTGCTGTCCAAGCTGGGACTGCGGGACCGGGTGCAGGCCACGATCCTGGCGTACGAGTCCGGGCTGGTCAGGCCGCGCGGCACGCCGGGCGCGTAGGGCCGTCGGCGGGCCCTGGCCGAAAAGGGCGGCCACCGGGCCGACGCACGGGGCGTCGGCCACCGTCCGACCACCTCGGCCCCGGCACCCGCTCCGGCACCGGTGCCGAGGTCCTGCTCGGCGGCCCGCCCCGCACCGGGCTCGAGGAGCTGGACCCGCGTCACCACTACCGGTCCGAGGCGAGGACGAGCCGTCCGTGTGGGGCCCCGAGCCGTTCGGCGTGCGGGTGAACCACAACGGACCGGAGAAGGACGACGCGCGGGGGCGGTACGCGGCCGCCCGCGGGCAGAAGCCGACTAGCCGACCTCGACGAGCAGGTCACCGCCCTCCACCTGCTGGATCCGGTTGATGGCCAGCCGGCTCACCCGGCCGGCCCGCGGGGCGGTGATGGTGGCCTCCATCTTCATCGCCTCGATGGTGGCGACCGTGGCGCCGGCCTCGACCTCGTCGCCCTCGGCGACCGCCAGCGTCACCACGCCCGCGAACGGCGCGGCCACGTGCCCCGGGTTGGACCGGTCGGCCTTCTCGGTCACCGGGATGTCGGAGGCCGCCGCCTTGTCGCGGACCTGGATGGGCCGCAGCTGGCCGTTCAGGGAGGACATCACGGTGCGCATGCCGCGTTCGTCGGCCTCGCCGACGGCCTGGAGCTCGATCAGCAGCCGCACGCCGGGCTCGAGGTCGACGGCGTACTCCTTGCCCGGGCGCAGGCCGTAGAAGAAGTCCTTGCTGTCCAGGACGCTGGTGTCGCCGAAGGCCTGGCGGTGGGTCTCGAACTCGCGGGTGGGGCCGGGGAACAGCAGCCGGTTGAGGGTGGCGCGGCGGGTCTTCTCCAGGCCGGTGCGGTCCTCGGCGGTCAGCTCCGTCACGGGCTTGGGCTCGGCGCGGCCCTTCAGGGCCTTGCTGCGGAACGGCTCGGGCCAGCCGCCGGGCGGGGTGCCGAGTTCGCCGCGCAGGAAGCCGATGACGGAGTCGGGGATGTCGTACCGGTCCGGCGTCGCCTCGAAGTCCTCGGGGCTCACCCCGGCGCCGACCAGGTGCAGGGCGAGGTCGCCGACCACCTTGGAGGACGGGGTGACCTTGACCAGGCGGCCGAGGATGCGGTCGGCGGCGGCGTACATCGCCTCGATGTCCTCGAAGCGGTCGCCGAGACCGAGCGCGACGGCCTGGGTGCGTAGGTTGGACAGCTGTCCGCCGGGGATCTCGTGGTGGTAGACGCGGCCGGTGGGTGAGGCGAGACCCGCCTCGAAGGGGGCGTAGATGCGGCGCACGCCCTCCCAGTAGGGCTCGAGGTCGCCGACGGCCTGGAGGTCGAGGCCGGTGGGGCGGGCGGAGTGGTCGGTGGCGGCGACGATCGCCGACAGCGACGGCTGCGAGGTCGTCCCGGCCATGGAGGCCACCGCGCCGTCGACGGCGTCCGCGCCGGCCTGAATGGCGGCGAGGTAGGTGGCGAGCTGGCCGCCCGCGGTGTCGTGGGTGTGCAGGTGCACCGGCAGGTCGAACTCGCGGCGCAGCGCGGAGACGAGGGTGGCGGCGGCCGGGGCGCGCAGCAGGCCCGCCATGTCCTTGACGGCCAGGACGTGGGCGCCGGCCGCCACGATCTGCTCGGCCAGCCGCAGGTAGTAGTCCAGGGTGTACAGGCGCTCGTTCGGGTCGGACAGGTCCGAGGTGTAACAGAGGGCGACCTCGGCGATCGCCGTCCCGGTCTGCCGTACGGCGTCGATGGCGGGCCGCATCTGGCCGACGTCGTTGAGCGCGTCGAAGATGCGGAAGATGTCGATGCCGGTGGCGGCGGCCTCCTGCACGAAGGCGTCGGTCACCTCGGTCGGGTACGGGGTGTAGCCGACGGTGTTGCGGCCGCGCAGCAGCATCTGGAGGCAGATGTTGGGGACGGCCTCGCGCAGGGCGGCCAGCCGCTCCCACGGGTCCTCGGCGAGGAAGCGCAGGGCGACGTCGTAGGTGGCGCCGCCCCAGCACTCCAGGGAGAGCAGTTCGGGCAGGGTGCGGGCCACGACCGGGGCGGCGGCGAGGAGGTCCTTGGTGCGCACGCGGGTGGCGAGCAGCGACTGGTGGGCGTCGCGGAAGGTGGTGTCGGTGACGCCGATGGTCGGGGATTCGCGCAGCCAGCGGGCGAAGCCCTCGGGGCCGAGGTCGACCAGCCGCTGCCGTGAGCCGGCGGGCGGCTCGGTGTCGGGCAGCGGGGGCAGCTTGCTGCTCGGGTCGATGAGCTGTGGCCGCTCGCCGTGCGGCTTGTTCACGGTGACGTCGGCGAGGTAGGTGAGCAGCTTGGTGCCGCGGTCGGCGGAGTGACGGGCGGTCAGCAGGTGCGGCCGCTGCTCGATGAACGACGTGGTGACGCGTCCGGCCTGGAAGTCGGGGTCGTCCAGGACGGCCTGGAGGAACGGGATGTTGGTGGCCACGCCCCGGATGCGGAACTCGGCCACGGCACGCCGGGCGCGGCCGATCGCGGTCTGGAAGTCCCGGCCCCGGCAGGTGAGCTTGACCAGCATCGAGTCGAAGTGCGCGCTGATCTCCGTACCCGCGTGGGTGGTGCCGCCGTCGAGGCGGATGCCGGAGCCGCCCGGTGAGCGGTAGGCGCTGATGCGGCCGGTGTCGGGGCGGAAGCCGTTGGCGGGGTCCTCGGTGGTGATACGGCACTGGAGGGCCGCGCCGCGCAGGGTGACCGTCTCCTGCGACAGCCCCAGGTCGGCCAGCGTCTCGCCGGAGGCGATGCGCAGCTGGGCCTGGACCAGGTCGACGTCGGTGACCTCCTCGGTCACCGTGTGCTCGACCTGGATGCGCGGGTTCATCTCGATGAAGACGTGGTTGCCGTCACGGTCGAGGAGGAACTCCACGGTGCCGGCGTTGCGGTAGCCGATCCGGCGGGCGAAGCGGACCGCGTCGGCGCAGATGCGGTCGCGCAGCTGCGGGTCCAGGTTGGGGGCGGGCGCCAGCTCGATGACCTTCTGGTGGCGGCGCTGGACCGAACAGTCGCGTTCGAAAAGGTGGATGACGTTGCCGTCGCCGTCGGCGAGGATCTGCACCTCGATGTGGCGGGGCTCGACGACGGCCTTCTCGAGGAAGACGGTGGGATCGCCGAACGCGGACGCCGCCTCACGGGACGCCGCCTCGATCGCCTCCCGCAGCTGCGGGGGGTGCTCCACGCGCCGCATACCGCGACCGCCGCCGCCCGCGACCGCCTTGACGAACACGGGGAAGCCGATGTCGTCGGCGGCCCGGACCAGGGTGTCCACGTCGGTGGACGGATCCGAGGAGCCCAGCACCGGTACGCCCGCCTCGCGGGCGGCGGCGACCGCGCGGGCCTTGTTGCCGGTCAGTTCGAGGGTGCGGGCGTCGGGTCCGACGAAGGTGATGCCCGCCTCCTCGCAGGCGCGGGCCAGTTCGGGGTTCTCGGACAGGAACCCGTAGCCCGGGTACACGGCGTCCGCGCCCGCCCGGCGGGCGGCCGCCACGATCTCCTCGACGGAGAGATACGCCCGCACCGGATGCCCCGGCTCGCCGATCTCATAGGCTTCGTCGGCCTTCAGCCGGTGCAGTGAGTTGCGGTCCTCGTGGGGGAAGACGGCGACGGTGCGCGCTCCCAGCTCGTAACCGGCGCGGAACGCCCGGATCGCGATCTCACCACGGTTGGCGACCAGCACCTTGCGGAACATCATGGATCCCTTCAGCCTGCCCGGTGACGGGACCATCGTGTCGGTGCCGTCCCGGGAGTGCCATGTGAGTCGGGCCACTCGGTCCCCTGGTACCCGGCCCGGGACCTGTCACATCCCGCGGAGGCCGACCGCCTCCGCGCGGTCGTGCGTCCTTGCCGCCGGCCCGGGCGACCGAGCTCCGGTGCGGAGGACGGCGGCGGACAGCGGCAGACGGGTCGTCGACGGGCGCTTCGAGCCGGCGGCACGGTTCCGGGCCCGGCGGCGTCCGAGCGGATGCCCGCCGCCCTGGGGCGGGGCCGGCGGGGCCAGGGGAAGCGTGAGACCGGGCCGCGAGGCTGAGCGGGAGCCGGGAAAGGTGGACGACGCGGACATCCGCGATCTGCTCGTCCGGCAGCCGAACGCCGTGGTCGGCACCCGTGCCGGGACGGCCGGACGACGCGGACACCCGTCATGTACCCGTCCGGCAGCCGAGCGCCGTGGTCGGCATCTGCCGGGACGGCCGTGCCCACCCCTCGGCGGCGACTACGACGAGAGCGGCTGTCCGGAGCAGGCCGAAGGCCGGCACCAACGGCCGGATGACCAGGGTGATGCCGGCCGACGGATGAGGCTCGCGGGGTGAGGGGTCGTTGTCGCGGCTGTCGTCAGTCCTGTGCGGCGTCCATCAGTTGCTGGAGCCGGACCATGCAAGGGGCGCAGTGGCGGTCGGTGTTGTGCGTGGCCGACGTCGCGGCGGCCAGGAGAGCGGTTCCGCACAGGCTGCTGTCGTGCTGCCGGGACACCACGTGCCACACCAGCTCACCGCCGCCCGACGCCAGGCCCACCTTCATCTCGTACACGGCTCTTCCCTTCTGCCGGGCATGCCTCCAGCAGACCGCGTACGCCGCCCGGCGTCCCGTCGGGCTGGGCCGTTCGGTGGACCCCGCGCCCGAACGGCCCAGCCCGCGTGGCCGGGACATGCCGGTCGTGGCAGGGTGGTTCGGCCTCACGTTCCCCGGCTCACGGTGAGGGCGGACACTTCGAAGGACATCTCCGTCACGTCCGGATCGGGTGCCGGGTGGTAGCGGCCGGCGCACACCGACAGGTTGACGACGAGGAAGGCGTGCCAGTGTCGCCCCACGCCGCGGTGGTCGGCGAAGACGGGGCTGCCGTTCAGGGCCCACACGACGTCGTCCGCGCCGAACTCCACGCTCAGGTCGACCCGGCCGCCGGGGCGGACGGCTTCGTCGCGGTGGTAGCGGTGGGCGGCCCGTACGTGGCTGGAGAGCTCCAGCAGATCCGGGTTGTCGGGGTGGTACTCGAAGACGTCGATCTCCTGGTCGCCGTCCCGCCAGGTCCAGATCGCCGGCCAGGCCCCCGTCTCGGCCGGCAGCCGGACCCGGGCGTCGAGGCGGTCCCCCGCGCGGACCATGAAGCCCTCCTCGCTGCCCTCGGTGGTCAGCAGGCCGGTGTCCCACAGGCCGTCGGCGCGGCGCGTGGCGCGGAAGGTGCCGTTGCGGGAGTACGCGGGATCGGACACCAGGTGGTCGAGTTTGTTGTCGCCGGGGTTCACCGGCCCGCCGTCGGGATAGGCCCAGGAACGGCCCGCGATCCACTGCCGGGGTGAAGCGAAGTCGGCCCTGAAGCAGACGTCCGTCACTGACGTCCTCCTCGTCCTCGTGCGTCGTGCGTTGTGCGTCGTGCGTCGTGCGAGGGGCCTCGTGCCAGGCATCCCCCTCCCCACCGCCGTCATGCGACGACGGGGCGCGCCGGAGGCCGCGGCCACCCCACCGCGCGGGACGCACGCGCACGGACGTACGTCTCCCGTCCACCCGCCACCGGACGGGAGCCGCTGACGGGCCACCCCGTTCGACGGGTCGGACATTGTTCGAGATCTCTTGACGCCGCACCGCACACCGCCTGACACTCTCGCAACACAACGTCACACAGTTGAAACGGTGGCTCGACATGACGCACATCCCACCACTTCGCAGCCGCGCGAGACGCTGGGCGGACCGCCTGGCCGGGGTGACCGCCGCGTCCCTGTTCCTGGGACTTCTGGGCACGTCGGCACCCGTGCACGCGGCCGAGGTCGCCGATGTGACCGACGGTCTGGCCCTCCGGTACGAGCTGGACGGCCCCTCCGGGCTCACCGACGCCTCCGGCCACGGCCGCGACGGCACCGTCCAGGGCACCGCCGACTGGTCGGGCCAGGGCCTCGCCTTCAACGGCACCGACACCTACGTCAAGGTGCCGAACGACGTCATGAAGGGCATGACCGCGATCACCGTCTCCACGGACGTGCTGATCGACGCCACGCAGAGCACGCCGTACTTCCTCTACGGCTTCGGCAACTCCAGCGGGAGCAGCGGCAACGGCTACCTGTTCACCACCGGCAACTCCTTCCGCACGTCGATCGCCACCGGCAACTGGTCGACTGAGCAGACCACCAAGCCGGCCGACTCCCACAACCTGACCCGGGCGGTGTGGAAGCACATCACCTACACCCAGACCGGCACCACCGGGGTGCTGTACGAGGACGGCGTCGAGGTCGCCCGCAACACCTCCGTCACCATCACCCCCGGCGCCATCGGCTCCGGCACCACCACCGCCAACTACATCGGCAAGTCGGTCTACTCCGGCGACAAGCTGTTCAAGGGCCGGATGCGCGACTTCCGGGTGTACGACCGGGCGCTGGCGGCCTCCGAGGTCGAGCAGCTCGCCCTCCCCGTCGCCACGCAGGGCGTCGCCGACGACGAGGCGGCGCTCGACCTGGGCGACACCGGTGCCGTCGTCGCCGACCTGAACCTGCCGCGGACGGGCCCGGCGGGCGGCTCCACGATCACCTGGGCCAGCGACAACCCGTCCGTGGTGTCGGACGCCGGCAAGGTGACCCGCCCGGCCGCCGGCGAGCCCGACGGTCACGCCACGCTCACGGCGACCCTGCGCAAGGGCACCGTGACCGCCACCAAGACCTTCGACGTCACGGTCCTCGCCGCGTTCGACGACGCCGCCTCCGCCCGGCAGGCGGCCGAGGCGCTGACCGTGTACAACCTGGACGACGTGCGCGGCAACCTCACCCTCCCGGCGACCGGCGCCTTCGGCACCGCCGTCACCTGGTCCTCGGCGCGGCCGGACGTGATCGCCGCCGACGGCGTGGTCCACCGGCCCGCGCACGGCACCGGCGCCACCACGGTCGAACTCACCGCGACCGTCGCCAAGGGCGACGCGCGGGCGACCCGCGTGTTCACCGCGAAGGTGCCCGAACTCCCCGCGCCCGCCGCGCTGAAGGGCTACCTCTTCAGCTACTTCACCGGCGAGGGCACCGCCGACGGCGAGCAGCTCTACTTCGCGCTCAGCAAGGGCAACGACCCGCTGAAGTGGCGGGAGCTGAACAACGGCAAGCCCGTCCTGACCTCGTCCCTCGGCGAGAAGGGCCTGCGCGACCCGTTCATCATCCGCTCGCCGGAGGGCGACAAGTTCTACCAGATCGCCACCGACCTCAGGATCTACGGCAACGGCGACTGGGACGCCTCCCAGCGCACCGGCAGCAAGTCGATCATGGTCTGGGAGTCCACCGACCTGGTCCACTGGACGAACCAGCGCCTGGTGAAGGTCTCCCCCGACAGCGCCGGCAACACCTGGGCGCCGGAGGCCTACTACGACGCGCGGCTCGGCGAGTACGTGGTCTTCTGGGCGTCGAAGCTGTACGACAACGCGGCGCACTCCGGAAGCACCTACAACCGGATGATGTACGCGACGACCCGCGACTTCCACACCTTCAGCGAGCCCAAGGTCTGGATCGACCGCGGCTACTCGGTCATCGACTCCACGGTGATCCAGCACGACGGCACCTACTACCGCCTCTCCAAGGACGAGCGGAACAACACCTCCTCCACCCCGAACAGCAAGTTCATCTTCGAGGAGAAGAGCGACTCGCTGCTGAGCACCTCCTGGACCGCGGTCGCGGAGGGCATCGGCAAGGGCACCATGAGCGCGGCCGAGGGGCCGCTGGTGTTCAAGTCGAACACCGCGGAGAAGTGGTACGCGTTCCTCGACGAGTTCGGCGGCCGCGGCTACATCCCGTTCGAGACGACGGACCTCGGCTCCGGCACCTGGACCCCGTCCACCGGCTACGACCTCCCGGCCAAGCCCCGCCACGGCACCGTCCTGCCGGTCACCCAGGCCGAGTACGACCGGCTGCTGCGCGCCTACCAGCCCGACCAGCTCGTGGAGAGCGTCGAGGACGTGGCGGTGACGACGCGGGTCGGTGAGGCCCCGGTCCTGCCCGCGACCGTGATCGCCGAGTACGCCGACGGCGCGCGCCGGCCGGTCGCCGTCACCTGGGAGGACGTCCCCGCCTCCGCCTACGCGCAGACCGGCACCTTCACGGTGAGCGGCACCCTCTCGGACGGCTCCGCGACGGCCGTCCGCGCCGAGGTCACGGTCTCGACGGAGGGCCCGGACGTGCCCGCCGACCTGCTCCTGCACTACGACTTCGACGAGACCTCCGGCAACATCGCCCGCGACTCCAGCGGCCACGGCTACCACGGCACCTACGTCCGTACGCCCGCCTTCGGCACCGGGGTGCACGGCGGCTCGTTCAGGATGTCCGGTGACTCCGCCACCTCCCCGTACGTGAAGATCCCCAACGGGGTGCTGAAGAACGCCGGCAGCGTCACCGTCTCGACGTACGCGAAGTGGCAGGGCGGCAGCAACTGGCAGTGGCTGTTCGGGCTCGGACCCGACAGCAACAAGTACCTGTTCGCCAGCCCCTCCAACGGTTCCTCGAAGCTCTACTCGGCGATCACGAAGGCGAGCTGGTCGGCCGAGTCGAAGCTCACGGCGGGCGCGCAGCTCACTCCGGGCGAGTGGCGGCACGTCACCGTCACGCTCGACGGCGCGACCGGCACGATGATCCTCTACGTCGACGGCGTCGAGGCGGCCCGCACGACCGGCGTCACCACCAAACCGTCCGAACTGTACGACTCCGCCAAGGACTTCAGCGGGTACGTCGGCAGGTCCCTGTACTCCGCCGACCCGTACTTCGGCGGCGAGATGGACGACTTCCGTGTCTACGACCGGGCCCTGTCGGCCGCCGAGGTGCTGGAGCTGAGCGGCAACACCACGGGCATCGCCCGGGCGGCCCACCCCGCGCTGAAGGTCGACGCGCTCGTCGACGACGCGCACAGCCGGATCACCCTGCCGCTGACCGAGGGCACCGACGTCACCGCGCTGGCGCCGGAGTTCACGCTCGCCCACGGCGCGGCGATCAGCCCCGCCTCCGGCACTGTCCGGGACTTCAGCGAGCCGGTGACGTACGAGGTGACCGGCTCCGACGGCCGCAAGCGCACCTGGACCGTGTCGGCGCTGATCATGAAGAGCCCGGTGCTGCCGGGCCTGAACGCCGACCCGAACATCGTGCGCTTCGGCGACACCTTCTACCTGTACCCGACCACCGACGGCTTCGCGGGCTGGAGCGGCACGCAGTTCAAGGCGTACTCCTCCACCGACCTGGTCCACTGGAAGGACCACGGCGTCATCCTCGACCTGGGGCCGGACGTGAGCTGGGCGGACAGCAGGGCGTGGGCGCCGACGATGGCGGAGAAGGACGGGAAGTACTACTTCTACTTCTCCGCCGACGCGAACATCGGTGTCGCGGTCTCCGACTCCCCCACCGGCCCGTTCAAGGACGCGCTCGGCCGGCCCCTGCTGAAGGCGGGCCAGTTGAGCGGGCAGATGATCGACCCGGCGGTCTTCACCGACGACGACGGCCAGTCGTACCTGTACTTCGGCAACGGCCGCGGATACGTCGTCCCGCTCAACGCGGACATGACCTCCTTCGACGCCTCGAAGGTGCAGGACATCACCCCGAGCGGCTACAACGAGGGCTCCTTCGTCGTCAAGCGCAAGGGCACCTACTACTTCATGTGGTCGGAGAACGACACCCGGGACGAGAACTACCGCGTCGCCTACGCGACCGGCCCCTCCCCCACCGGCCCGTGGACCAAGCGCGGCGTGATCCTGGAGAAGGACCTCTCACTGGGCGTCAAGGGCCCCGGCCACCACTCGGTGGTCCAGGTGCCGGGCACCGACGACTGGTACATCGCCTACCACCGCTTCGCCATCCCCGGTGGTGACGGCACCCACCGTGAAACCACCATCGACAGGATGGAGTTCGACGCCGACGGCCTGATCGAGAAGGTCGTCCCCACGCTCACCGGCGTCGACCCGGTCACCATCGCCCACGCCGGACCGGACGTGACCGGCAAGGAGGGCGACGCGGTCCCGCTGACCGGCACGGTCTCGGGCGCCGGCGGCCCGAAGTGGACGGTCGAGGACGGCGCGCCCTGCGCCTTCGCGGACCCGGCGTCGGCCCGCACCACGCTCACCTGCACGGACGACGGCAGCTACGAGGTCACCCTGACCGGCGGCCGCAGCAGCGACTCCGCCACCGTGACGGTCTCCAACGCGGCCCCGGCGATCAGCTCCGCCGCCGGGCCGGAGTCCCCGGTGAGCGTCCGCCAGCGCGCCGTCGTCACCGCCGCGTTCGGTGACCCGGGCGCGTCCGACACCCACACCTGCGCGGTCGACTGGCAGGACGGTACCGAGCCGACGTCCGGCACGGTCACCGCCACCGGCTGCCGGGCCGAGCACACCTACACCGCGGCCGGCATCCACCGGCCGGTGGTGATCGTCACGGACGACGACGGCGCCTCGGACAGCACGACGCTCCCCGAGCTGATCGTGTACGACCGCGCCGCGGGCCCGGCGGCCGGGGCCGGCCTCATCGGCTCCCCCGCCGGGGCCTACTCCGCCCAGCCGGAGCTGACGGGCAAGGCGGTCTTCTCCTTCGCCGCGCAGTACGGGGCGGGCGCCACCACCCCGGCCGGCCAGGCCACCTTCGACTTCGGCCCGGCCCGCCTGAAGTTCCGCTCGACGGGCTCCGACTGGCTGGTCGTCACGGGCTCCCGAGCCGTCCTCCAGGGCTCCGGCACGGTGAACGGCGTGAGCGGCTACGCCTTCCGCGTCACCGCCACGGACGCCCCGGACACCTTCCGGATCAGGATCTGGAAGAAGTCCACGGCGGACGTCGTGTACGACAACGGCATCGGGGCGGAGGTCACCGGGGTGGTCACCCTGGGCGTCGGTCGCGGTTAGACCGTCAGGGCAGTCCGCCGCCAGGCGTGACACGCTGTCCGCCTCATGGACGCGAGGGGCCGCGCCACCGCACGACGTCGGTGGCGCGGCCCCTTCGTGTCAGGCGGCCGCCAGCAGCGCCTCCAGTGCCGTCGCGGTCCCGGGGTGGTGGGTGAGGAGGGCGGAGCCCCGCGGGGCGGCGGGGTCCGGGCCGGTCCAGGTGCCGTCGCAGCCCAGCAGGTCCGCGAGCGCGTCGCACGCCGCCGGGTGGGCGGCGAGCAGCGCGACGCCGCGGGCCGCTTCGGCGGGTTGCCCGGGTTGTGCGGCCGGCGGCTCCTGTGCCGGCTGCCACGGCGGCACCCAGGCGTCCAGGTCCGCGAGCCGGACCGGGAAGAGTCGGCCCGCCTCGCGGATCAGCAGCGGGGCCAGCTCGGTGCCACCGGCGCGCAGGGTGGTGATCAGGGTCGGCAGCCAGGGCAGCAGGACCGGGTCGGGGAGGCGGGCGAAGGCGTTCGACACCGCCTCGACGACGAAGTCGGCCAGACCCGGCACCGGTTCCAGGGCGTGCACGAAGCCGCTGAGGTACCGGGGGTAGGCGGGCACCACCAGGGGGTTGGCGAGCAGGTCGTCGCAGCGCGCCCGCAGGGCGGCACGGGACAGCGTGCCCAGGTGGGTCTGCGCCGCCCACAGCAGGGCCGTTCGAGCGGGCTCCTGGGGGTGGGACTGGGCGAGGGCCAGTTCCAGCTGGGTCCGGTCGCAGCCGAGGGACAGGGCCAGGCCCTCCATGCCGAAGAGGAAGCCCAGCATCGCCGCGACCTGGCGGACCGTCGCGTCCTCGTCGGTGAACGCCGTCGGCAGCAGGGTGCAGTAGTGCGCGTATCCCGTCTTGACGAAGGACTCGATCCAGGCCGGCAGCGCCGGTTCGCTCGTGCGGTAGTAGGCCAGCAGGCCGCGGACCCGGCGCAGCACCTCCGGTGCGCCGTCGACGGTGCGTTCGCCCGCCAGGACCTCCAGGGCACGGGTGCCCAGTTCGTCGGCGAGGCGGCGGCTGCGCAGGTAGCGGATGGCGTCCTCGACGGTCTCCAGCACCTGCGCCGCCGTGGCCTGCGGCGCGTACGCGGCGCGGCGCAGCCGCTGTTCCAGGACCTGTTCGATGCTGACGCCCTCGTAGCCGAGTTCGATGAGGGCGCGCTGGTGGGTGCCCAGCGCCAGGTCCCAGGACTCCTGGATCGGGCGCTCGCCGAGACGGCGGTCGCCCATGATCGGCCGTGCGGCGCCCCCGGGCAGCAGACGGCGCAGCATCCACAGCACGTCGGAGCAGCGCTCGAGTTCGGGCCGGGAGGCGATGTCCAGCAGGGCCCGCTGCACTCCACGCTGCTGCAGTCTGAGGTTCAGCGGCGCCAGCCGGTCGTGCACGTCCCGGGCGAGCGGCGGCAGCGCGTCGTAGCCGACCTGTCCGACGCGGTCGCCGCCCATCATGATCTCGACCAGCCGGCCCACGTCCCGCCGCCCCGGCACGGTGTCCTTCTCGATGCAGGTGACGGCCGCGTCCTGGAAGTCGTACGGCGTCGGCCTGACGCGGTCGCGCATCCCGGCCAGCAGGATCGACGTCTCGAACACGGCGATCGCGTCGGCGGTGGAGGCCAGGTAGCCGTTGCGCCGGGCGGCCCGCACGATGTCCACCGACCAGCCGAGCAGTTCGGCCTCGTCGAGGGGGTCGAGGGCGGGCGGCCGCTGGAGGAAGCCCGTGAGCCGGTCTGCGGGCGGGGCCGGGGCGGCGGGCGCGGGCAGGGCCTTCCTCGTCCTGCCGCTCTTCTTCGTGCCCGCCTGGCCCTCCAGACGGTACGGCCGGACGCCGGTGCGCCTGAGGTTCTTCGCCCATTCCGTGGCGGCGATGGACACCGAGCCGGCGGCGAGGCCGAACTGTGCCTCGATGGCCGCGTGGCTGGACGGGATCAGGCCGTGCCGCCACTTGGTCGCGGTGGGCGGGGTGATGGTGAAGGTGTCGCCGCCGTGCACGCCGAACTCCTCGACGCGGCTGGCCGCGTGGAACGCGCCGCAGACGTAGAGGCAGTCGGCGGGGTCGGTGCCGGTGGCGGTGAGGTGCTCGCGCATCCGCGTCCACATGTAGCGCTCGCGGTCCTCGTCGATCCGCAGGCGTCGCGGGTCACCGGGGGCGAGACGCCGGAAGAGGCTGCCGATGAGCAGCATGACCTGCCGGTAGGTGTCGTGGTCGCTGTCGCCGAGCGGCAGTTCGACGTACTGGTGCCACCACTCCGACCAGTGCCGTACCCGGCCGTGGCGCAGCAGGTGCTCCTCCAGTTCGGCGAAGCGGGGCCGCAGGTCGCCGATCTCCACACCGACGGCGTCGCCGTGCAGGGCGGTCTCCTCGTCACCGGCCGGAGTGCCGGGGCCGGCCTCCTCGGTGGAGGGCGTCTCCCACTGGAAGACGTGGTCGGAGGAGCGATCGACGAGGACGAGTTCGACGCCGGGGGTGTCGAGGGCGTAGGCGATCGCCTGGTACTCGGCCGAGGCCTCGGTGACCGGGGCGACGACGGAGAGCGGCGACCAGTCGGCGGGGAAGCCGTCGACCTCGCTCGCGAACGCCTGGACGGCCACCGGCAGGCGGCAGTTGCGCAGTTCGGTGAGGAGGGGGGCCATGTCCTCGCACAGCTCGAGGTAGATCACCTTCGGCTGTTTCTCGCGCAGCCGGCGGGCCATGGCGAGGGCCGAGGCCGGTGAGTGGTGGCAGACCGGGAAGATCTCCAGCGGCTCGCGCACCGCGCGTTCGACGTCGTCGACGATGCCGCGCAGGAGGCCCTCCAGCGCTCCGGGCCCGTCGGCGAAGGCGGTGGCGGCGTCCTGGAGCTGGGTGCGCAGGGCGCTGAACGTGCCCTCGGGCAGGGCGCTCACGACAGGGTCGCGATCGCGTCGCGGCCGCCCTCGAGGAACTCCGGCCAGGAGCCGCCCTCTTCCTTGCTGCGCGGTTCGACGACACCGTGCAGGTACTTGTTGAGGATGGCGAGGTCCTCGGGTTCGCGCCGGGCCAGGGAGCCGACGAGGGAGGAGGCGAGGGTGTGCGCGGTGAGGGCGCGCTCGCCGAAGAAGTTGCTGTGCAGGATGGCGTCCTCCAGGACGCCGATCTGCTCGGCCGTGGACAGCGCGGACTCCAGCTTCTCGTCGTCGCTGCCCGCGGCGGCCGCGGAGGCGCGCAGGTCGGCGAAGCTCTGCAGCAGCACGTCCAGCAGGGTCGGCGGGACGTCCAGGTCGATCTGGTGGCGGCGCAGCAGCTCCTCGGTGCGGAAGCGGACGATCTCCGTCTCGCTCCTCTTGTTGGTCACCACCGGGATGCGGACGAAGTTGAAGCGGCGCTTGAGGGCGGAGGAGAGGTCGTTGACGCCCCGGTCGCGGCTGTTGGCGGTGGCGATGACGGAGAAGCCCGGCTTGGCGAAGACGATGTTGTCGCTGTCGAGTTCGGGGACGGAGATGTACTTCTCCGACAGGATCGAGATCAGCGCGTCCTGGACGTCGCTGGTGGAACGGGTGAGCTCCTCGAAGCGGCCGATGGTGCCGGTCTCCATCGCGGTCATGATCGGTGAGGGGATCATCGACGCGCGGGACTGGCCCTTGGCGATCACCATGGACACGTTCCACGAGTACTTGATGTGGTCCTCGGTGGTGCCGGCCGTGCCCTGCACGACCTGGGTGGAGTTGCGGCAGATCGCCGCGGACAGCAGCTCGGCCAGCCAGCTCTTGCCGGTGCCGGGGTCGCCGATGAGCAGCAGGCCGCGGTCGGAGGCGAGGGTCACGATGGAGCGCTCGACGAAGCTGCGGTCGCCGAACCACTTCTGCGGGATCTCCCGGTCGAGGCCGTCGGCGCGCTCGGAGCCGAGGACGAACAGCCGGACCATCTTCGGCGACAGACGCCAGGAGAACGGCTTGGGGTGGTCGTCGACGGACTCCAGCCAGTCCAGTTCCTCGGCGTACTTGATCTCGGCGGGGGCGCGCAGCAGGTCGGTCATCGGAGGGCCTTTCTGAGAGAGGGAGGTCAGGTCCAGGAGGGGGGAGGTCAGGTCAGGAAGGTCTTGAGTTCGTGGACGAGCTTGCGGATGTGGCCGGAGACCACCGGTGTGCCCTGGTCCTTGAAGCGCTCCCGGAACCAGGGATTGACGCTGCCGCGCCCGGAGCTGGTGACCGACCCGACGGGAATGAACCTGACGCCGGAGCGGTGGAGGGCGGCCATGCTGTCGAACAGGGGCTGGCACTGCCATTCGTAGAAGTCGGAGATCCACACCACGACGGTGTTGCGCGGCTCGGCGATCTTCGGCTGGGCCAGTGCCATGGCGACGGTGCCGTCGGTGCCGCCGCCGAGGTTGGTGCGCAGCAGGGTCTCGAAGGGGTCGTGCACCCAGGGGGTGAGGTCGAGCGCCTGGGTGTCGTACGCGATCAGGTGCACGTCCACCTTCGGCAGTCCGGCGAAGATCGACGCCAGGATGGTGCAGTTGACCATGGAGTCGACCATCGAGCCCGACTGGTCCACGACCACGACGAGCCGCTGCGGGGTCGTCTTGCGGGCGGTGTGCCGGTAGTAGAGGCGGTCGACGTAGAGGCGTTCCTCTTCGGGGCTGTAGTTGGTGAGGTTCTTCCAGATGGTGCGGTCGAGATCGAGGTTGCGGAACACGCGCTTGGGCGGGACCGAGCGGTCGATCGCGCCGACCGTGGCCTTCTCCACCTGGGTGCGCAGTACTTCGGCGACCTCGTCGACGAAGCGGCGGATGAGGGCCTTGGCGTTGGCGAGGGCGACGCCGGAGAGGTTGTTCTTGTCGCGCAGGAGCTGCTCGATGAGCGACATGCTCGGGGTGAGCCGGGCGGCGAGCACGGGGTCGGCGAGCACTTCGCGCAGGCGCATGCGTTTGACGAGGTCGGCTTCCAGGGCGCCGAGTTCCGGTCCGATCGCCGGGATCAGACGGCTGAGGTCGGGTGTCCTGCCGCCGCCGGATCCGGTCGGGCTCACTCCGCCCGGTGTGCGTCCGCCCCGCAGGTCACCGGGCGAGCAGCCGAGGGCGCGCTCCAGCCAGCCGGCGTCGGACTGCCACCGCGACAGCTGCCCGGCGCTGACGGCTCCGCTCCCCGTGGCGAAGACGTTGAGCAGCACCTTGGAGACCAGCGCCGCCCGCCGCACCTCGGCGGCCCGGTCCCGCCCGTCACCGGGACCGCCGTCCGCGCCGACGTCCGTGCCGACGTCCCCGTCGGCGTCCGCTGCGGCGTCGCCGATGGGCCCGTCGGCGGCCACACCCGTTTCCCCGCCGGGGTGTGTACGGGTGAGCCTGCCGGCGTCCGCGCCGGTCGGCCCGTCGGCGGCCAGGACCGTCTTCCCGTCGGCGTCCAGGACGGTCTCCCCACCCGGGTGCACACGGGCGTGCCCGTCGGTGTCCGCGCCGGCGTCCCGTCCGGGGTGCGCGCCGGTGTGCCTCTCGGCGTCCGCGCCGGTGTGCCGCCCGCCGGCGTCCAGGCCGAGGTGCCCGTCTGCGTCCCTACCGGCGTCCGAGTCGGCGTCCCCGCCGCCATGCCCGCCGACGCCCCCGCCGCCATGCCCGCCGACGCCCCCGCCGGCACGCCCGCCAACGTCTCCGCCGGCATCCGCGCCGGGCTTCGGGAGCATCAGGCCGTCGAACTCGGTGGCCAGTTCCGGGTGGCGCTGCACGATCGAGTCGACGGAGGCCTGTGGGTCCAGCAGTGCGGGCGGCAGGCCGATGTCCTCGACGACGGCGAGGCTCGCGGACTCCAGGGCGGCCTGCTCCTCGGGGTCGAAGAGCCGGGCGAGCAGCCGCCAGTAGAGGACCTGGCGGCGGTTGTCGTGGGCGGCCGCCGCGGCGGTGTGGTCGGTGGTGTGCTCGGTGGTGTGCTCGGTGGTGTGCTCGGTCATTTCCGCAGCAGCCTTCCCGCCCGCTCCCGCAGGACGGTCACGGCGTCCGTCGCGGCCTTCTCCGCCTTGACGCCGGTCTTGTCGGTGGTGCCGCCGGCCCAGGCCCCCGCCTGGAGGGCGACGGTCTTCTTGCGCACGGTCGTCTCGACGGCGAGCGGCTGGACGCGGAACTCCCCGTCGTCCCAGCGGAGCAGGCCGATGCAGGCGCTCGATGCCGCGACGGCCTCGGGGGTGAGCGGTCCGGCGGTCGGGACGCGGTCGGTGTCGACGGCGAGGGAGTGTCCGGGGAAGCGGAAGGTGAGGGCGTCGCCGTCCCGGACGGCGTCGTAGCCCTCCAGGAACACCGGTTCGGCGAGGCGCGCGGGATGGCGGTCCAGGGGTGCGGTGGGCGCGGCGGTCGCCGTCGGCAGGGCGACCCGGGCGGCGGCGAAGGCGTCGGCGGGGTCGCCCGCGCGGGCCCGCTCCTCGTCCCAGATCAGGTCGCCCTCCTCGGTGAGGGGCATGTCGGTGAGGTCCATGGCCCGCCCTTCGCCGAGCGCGGCCAGCAGCGACAGGTGCGGTCGCAGGAGCTGCCAGACGCCGGTCGCGACGACGGTGTCCGGCTTCGGCACGGAAACGCTCGCCCGCATCAGGCGGGGCGTGGTGCCGTCGGCGGGCTCGAACACCGCGTGGACCTGCGCCTGCGCGGCGGTCGCGTGTTCGTGCAGGTCGACGCCGAGGGGCAGCAGACGGCCGGTGGCGGTGCCGGCCGCGGTCGGCTCGGCGGCGCCGGGCCGGGTCAGGAGCAGGGCACGCGCCCACAGGTCCCCCCAGCGGCGGGCCGGGAACCGCTCCAGGGCGGCGCCGGGGCAGGAGGCGGCGAGTTCGGCGGCGAAGCCGTCGAGCAGGGTCGCCAGGCGGCGCAGCGCGGGGTCGGGCAGCATCGCGGAGACGATCGGCGCGGCGGCGCCGACGAGTTCGTGGTCGATGCCCTGCCAGCCGGTGCGGGCTAGGTCGGCGAGCCAGGTCCGGGCGGCCATGAGCAGGTTGACCGTCTGCCGCTCGGCGGGTGCCGCCGTCGTCGTCCCGCCGCGGGTGCGTCCGCTCACCTCGTCGAGGCGGGCGGCCAGCGCGTCGTGGGCGGCGCCGAGCAGGGCGGTGCGGGCGGCGGCGAGGGCGGTGAAGTGGTCCTCGCTCGCGGCTCCGGCCGCCGCCTTCTCGGTCGCCTCGGCGACCCGGGCGGCCAGCGGCGAGCCGGCGACGGCGTGGGCGAGCTCCGTCAGGTCGGCGACGCGGGCGGGCTGCGGACGCAGCAGACCCGCGACGAGGGCGCGGTCGAAGGCGTCGACCGCCGCCAGGGCGTCGTCGAGCCCGTCGACGGGCGCGGTGAGCGGGTCGGTCCGCTCCCCCACGCCGGTACCGGGCTCGCTCGCGGGCACCACCGTGGCCGTCGCCGCCGTCCGGGTCGGCGCGAACCACTGCATCTCCGGCAACGGGGCGGTGGTGGGGGCCAGTTCGAGGTAGGCGAGGTGGCGCAGGAACCTGCTGAAGACGGGGGCCGCCGCGGCCTTGCCGTCCGCCTGCGCGGGATGGGTGGAGAGCAAGGCGGCGGTGAGGGCCGGGGCGCTCGTCTCCCCGCCCTCGGGCTCGGCCCGCAGATAGCGGGCGACGCGCTCGGCACCGTACTGGAGGACCGCCTCGGTGATCAGGGCGCGGATGTGGTTGCAGAACGAGCCGCGGGCTCCGCCGCAGGGACGGTTGTTGTTGGTGCTGCACGCGAACGCGTAGGTGCCGGAGGCGACCGACGAGACGTAGACGCGCTCGATGTCCGAGCCGCTGGAGACCACGCCCTGGAGGCGTCCGTCGGCCAGTTCGACGAAGGGGACCTTGGCGAGCTTGCGTGGCCGTGCGGGCGGCACCACCCGGGCCGTACTCGACCTCTCCCAGTCCGACAACGCACCATCTCCTTTGCAGCACAAGGCGTCACGCCGGGCCGGCGCGGCACAGGGGGGCTGTCACGCCGGAGCGGCGCGACAGGAACGAAACTACTGGCGACCACTGACAACGCCCCTCGCCCGCCGGCCGGAGCGGCCCGCCCGGCCGGCCGGTACTTCTAGAATTCGGATGATCACGCCCCGGGACCGGCCCGGGGAACCGGCCCGGGGACTGACTCGCGGGCACGGGCGGGGGCGTGGCGAGCAGAAGGGGCGGGGTTGACCGGGGAGCGGCCGGCGTTCGGGGCGCTGTTGCGCGAGTTGCGGCTGTCCGCGTCGCAGACCATCGAGGGTCTGGCGGAGGCGTCGGGCGTGAGCGTGCGGGGCATCGGGGATCTGGAGCGGGGGCGTCGGGCGGCTCCGCAGCGGCGGACGGTCGCCGCGCTCGCGGACGGCCTGGGCCTGGACGAGGCGCAGCGGGAACGGCTGCTGGCGGCCGCGCGCTCCGGGCGGACCCCTGGGTACAGCCCGGCGGGCGTGCGGGCGTTCCCGCGTGGCATCGACGACTTCGTGGGCCGGGAACGGGAGTTGGGGCGGCTCGCCGGGCTCGCGGCGCGCGCTGTCGCGGCGCACGCCGCCGGTGAGGGGGCCCCGCCGGTGGTGGCCGTGTCCGGCCCGCCGGGGACGGGCAAGACGACGCTCGCGCTGCACGCCGCCCGGGACCTCGCCGACCGTTTCCCCGACGGTCAGCTGGTCGTGGACCTGCGCGGCACGGACGACGACCCGCCCGGCCCGGCCGAACTCGTGCTGGGCGTCCTCAAGGCTCTCCAGGTGTCCGATCGTGACCTGGTCAGGGCCGGACCGCAGGGTCATACGGCGCTGTACCGGCAGCTGTTGGCCGAGCGGCGCTGTCTGCTGGTGCTGGACGACGCCCGTGACGAGGGCCAGGTGCGCCCGCTGCTGCCGGCCGCCGGGGCGGGCATGGTGGTGGTGACGAGCCGGCGGATGCTGACCGGGCTGGAGAGCGTGCACCGGCTGCCGCTCGGCGAGTTGAGCCCGCGGGAGGCCGCGGAGTTCCTGACCGGCCTCGTCGGGGCGGAGCGTGCCACGGCCGATCCGGCCGCCCTCGCCGAGGTCGCCGAGCGCTGCGGACATCTGCCGCTGGCGTTGCGGGTGGCGGGCAACTGGCTGGCCACCCGCACCGGTTGGACCGTGCGGCGGCTGGCGGACCGGCTCGCGGTCGACGACCGGCGGCTGGACGCGCTGGCCGCCGGGGACGTCCGGGTCGACGCCGCCTTCGCGTTGTCGTACCGCCAGCTCACGCCGCCGGCCGCCCGGCTGTTCCGGCGGCTCGCGCTGGTGCCCGGCCCGGACGTCGGTGCCGCCGGGGCGGCGGTGCTGACCGGGCAGCGGGTGTTCGACGCCGAGGACACGCTGGAGGAGCTGGTCGAGACAGGACTGCTGGGGGCGGACGGGGACCGTTACCGGCCGCACGACCTGCTGCGGCTGTTCGCCCGGGCCCGGCTCGAGGCCGAGGAGAGCGCGCCGGACGCCGAACGGGTGCGGGCGGCGCTGCACCGGTGGCTGCTGGAGACGGCGGTCGTCGCGGGCCGCTGGTTCGAGCCCGGCCACGGCGCTCCCCCGCCCGACTGGCAGGGCACCGTCGACCTGTCGAGCGCCGACCAGGCGCGCCGGTGGCTTCAGGCCGAGGGCGCCAACTGGCTGGCCGCACTGCGTGCGGCCGCGGCCGCCGGGGACCACGCCGACGTGGTGGCGGTGGCGGAGGCGCTGCACTGGTTCTCCGACCAGTGGATCTTCTGGGGGCACTGGCCGGAGGTGTTCGGCAGCGCCGCCCGCTCGGCGCGGGCGCTGGGCGACCCGGTGCTGGAGGCGACGCACCTCAACTACCACGCGTGGGCGCTGCTGGTGTGCGAGGGCCGACCGCACGACAGTCTCGCCCGTTCCGCGGAGGCCCTCGCCGCCGCGCGGCGCGCCGCCGACGTCGGGCAGGAGGCGTGGGCGCACGTGTACCGCGGGCAGGCCCTGCGTCACCTCGGCGACCACGCTCCGGCCGCCGGCCACATGCACCGTGCGGCGGCGATGTTCGAGGCCGTGGGTGACCTGCACGGCAGTCTCGAGGCGCGGCACGGGCACGCCATGGTCCTGCTGGACTCCGGGCGGCCCGAGGAGGCCCTCGTCCGCTACCGGGACACGCTGGCCTTCCTGGAGCGGGCCGGTGACCGGATCGAGTCGCACATCGCCGACTTCTCCCGGAGCGCACTGCACTCGGGCATGGGCAGCGGCTACGCCCTGATGGAGCGATGGACGGAGGCCGTCGACCACTTCGGCACCGCCGCGGCGATCTCCCGCAAGAGCGGCAACGCCGCCCTGGAGAGCCGGCATCTCGTCCATCTGGGCGACGCGCTGCTGTCCGCGGGCCGGCCGCGGGAGGCGCGGGAGGCCTTCGCCCGCTGTGTCGCGCTCGGCCTGGACGCCGACCCGCAGCGCGTCGCCCGGGCCCGCGACCTTCTCGCCCGCCTCGACGCCCGCTGACCGGGCCGTCGTCTCGCGCCGCCGCGGCGCGGGACGACGGCGGGCGCGGGCGTCGTCGGCGGGCGAGTTCCCCTCGTCGTGCTCCCATCCTCGCCCGGCCGCCTCCCCCGCGTCTTGTCCCCGAGCGCACGGGACTGTTCTGCCCGCGCACAGCCGGTGGTCGCGCCGGCGCACGGGCGGTTTCTGCCTGCTTCCTGCCTGGAGGGCGGCCCGGGCCCCTGCTTGGCTGGGGACGGCGGGGAAATGGGGCCGCAGCGTCGCCGCCCGCCCCCGGCCGATCGGCAGCAGTGGGCCCCGCGGGCCCCGGTCACTCACCGCGCCACGGATCCGAGGTCTCCGCCGGTACCGCACAGGTGGAGAGGAGAACCGGGTGAACCTGGTGCTGACGACGGCTTCGGTCCCCGACGGGGAGAAACTCGCCTACTGGCGCGACGCGTTGAGCACGGCGCTGGTGCCGATGTCGGTCACCGCGCGCGGCGACGGGCCGTTCTCCGGCCGGATCTCCAGCGCGCGCCTGGGACACCTGCGGATCTGCGCCATCGAGGCCGACCCGCAGCGCGCCAGCCGCACCTCCCGGCACATCGCCCGCACGCCCGCCGACTACGTGGCGGTCGGCGTCCAGACGACGGGCACGGCGACCCTCGTCCAGGACGGCCGGCACGCCGGCGTCGGCGAGGGCGACCTGGTCGTCTACGACACGACACGCCCGTACTCCCTGGACTACCCGGAACCGTTCGCCACCCGGGTCGTGCACATGCCCCGCCGGGCGGTGGGGCTGCCCGAGGAGGAGGTAGGGCAGGTCACCGGTACGGCGATCCCCGCCACGGAGGGGTTCGGCGCGCTGCTGGTGTCGTTCCTGACCGCTCTGACCACGTCCGTTCCAGCGTGTTCGCCGGCGGTCGCGGCGCGGCTGGCCTCCGGCGTGGTGGACCTCTTCGCCACGCTCGTGCAGGAGCGGACGCGGCGGGGCGGGCGGCGGGAGACGGGCGCGCACGACCACCTCGTGCTGCGCGTCCGGGACCACATCGACCGCCATCTGGGCGATCCGGAGCTGTCCCCGCTCACGGTCGCCGCCGCACACCACATCTCGGTGCGCTACCTGCACCGCCTGTTCGAGGGCGAGGGCGTGACGGTCGCCCGGCTGATCCAGCAGCGGCGGCTGGAGGAGTGCGCCCGGGAACTGGGCCGCCCGGACGCGTCGGCCCCCACCGTCTCGGCGGTCGCCCAGCGGTGGGGTTTCGCCAACCCGGCCCATTTCAGCCGCGTCTTCCGCGGTGCCTACGGCGTCTCGCCGCGCGAGTGGCGCGGGACGGGCGGCGGGATCCTGACCGGCTGACGGGGCGGCCGGCCGGCCGGGTCCAGCACGCTGGCGACCGAGCCGGCGGACCGGGCCGGCCGCTTCCGGATCCCCGGTCAGGCGTCTGCGGTGTCGAACTCGCCGTACCAGGACCGCTGGACGAGGTGCTTCGGCAGGTGGGGGGAGCCGGTGTCGACGGGGAAGCCCTGGTCGTGGGCGAGGCAGGCCAGGGCGAGGGGGCCCAGGGCGACGTGGCGGCGCGGGTCGGCCGACCCGTCGTAGAAGCGGGCGTGATGGGCGACGGCCTCGCCGAGGGCCTCGGTGAAGAGGTCCTGCTGCCGGGTGAGGACGCGGTGGAAGAGCGCGACGGGCTGGTAGTCGACGAGGTTCAGGAAGTCGGCCGGGGTGCGGGTGGCGACATGGGGGTGGGAGGACTCCATGGTGGCGACGAGTTTGGGCACGATGTCGTCGGCGGAGACGTTCCCGGCGTAGCTGCGCAAGGTGTCGATCCAGTGGAAGACGTAGTCGTCGTCGTCCGGGGCGGCGCGGCGCAGGTCCTCCAGCGGGACCCGGCACAGGGTCCTCAGCCGGTCGGCCTCGCGGCAGACGAGGGCGAGCCAGAAGGCGTCGAGCCAGGCGCGGGGGGTCGCGTGCGGGGCCGGGCCGGTGGCGGGCAACGCGTGGACCCGGTCGCCGATGCGGCAGTGCACCGTGCCCTCGCGGGCGAGCGTGGTGGCGAACAGGGCGCTGCCGATCTGCGTCGCGGTGACCCAGGCCTGCCAGGTCTCGAACCTCGCCGCGTCGGGGTCGTCGGCGCAGCGGGCGTGGGCGTGGGCCAGGGCGGCCCGGAAGGCGGGCGTGAAGCCGGCCGGGTCCTGCGCGAGCCGCCCGGTGGCGTCGGCCACGGTCCGCGCGAGCCGGTCCACGTCGGGCTCGTCGGACGCCGGGCGTTCGGCGCCGCGCAGGTTCTTCATCAGGTCCAGCAGCTCCGGCGGGGGCACCACGGACAGGACCCGGCTGTCGTGGTCGAAGGCCGTGAGGCAGACCAGCCGCCCCTGGTGCCACCAGTACAGGCGCGGGGTGAGCGGGCCGGGGCCGTCCTGGTGGGCGCCGAGGGCGTACGCCGCCAGGTCGTTGACCGCGTCCACGACGGTGCCGTCCACGACGGGGTGGAAGGCCAGCAGGTGCCGGGTCGGTACGGCGACGAGGGCGCCGGCCTGCGGCAGGTCGCGTCCGGTGACGTCCCGGACCAGCTCGGGCAGGACCAGCGCCTTGCTGGCGACGAAGTGGGAGTCGCCGTGGACGGAGTGCAGCAGTGCCCCCGACGGGCCCGGGACCTGCGTGTACTCCACGGGCTCGGCCAGCAGGTTCGCGCGTCCGGCGGCCCACAGCGCGTCGAGGCCGGCCCGCGCGACGTCGCCGTCGCCGAGGATCCGCACCGACTCGGGCGTGTCCAGCGCGAGGGCGGCGATGAGGTCCTCGGCCACCGGGCGCACGTACCGGAACCGGTCCGCGGCGTCGGCGGGGAAGGCGTCGGACGGCAGCAGGCGCAGGCGGGTGTGGCGCAGCAGTTCCCGCGCGTCCTCGTCGCCGCGGGAGGCGGAGTCCAGGCGGGTGAAGTGCTGGCGCACGAGGTCGGGCCAGGTCTCCTCCGGCGCGTCCCGGCACCATCGGGCGAGGTTGGTGAGCGGGTGCCGGTGGCCGTCGTACTCGACGACGTCCGCCTCGACCGTCGGGCGTATGCCGTGCCGGGCGGCGAAGTGGTCGGCCGTCAGGCCGCGCAGACGGTCGGCCTGGGCGACGGTGAGGGCGGGCAAGTGGGCGTCGGCTGCGTCGTGTTGCGTCACATGATCACTCTACGGAGGGGTGCGGCGCCCCCGCCGCCCGCGGGCGGCGCACCCTCTCTTTCAGTTCTTCGGCCAGTCGCGGTAGGCGATCCGCCCCAGTGCGCGGACCTCTCCGATCGTGCTCCACTCGTCGCCGCCGAGCCGGGCCAGCGGCCGCAGCCTGCGGATGTCGGGGTGTCCGTCGACGACGGCGTCCTCGTGGACGGCGGCGTGCACGACCTGTCCGAGGACGAGGGTGGAGTTGCCGATGCCCAGGGTGGAGTGGAGCCGGCATTCCAGGGCCACCGGCGAGGCGGCCACGCGGGGCGGCTTGACGTGCAGTGACGGCTCCCGCTCGATACCGACGGCGTCGAACTCGTCCTCCTCGGCGGGGAAGTCGACGGCGCTGGCGTTGATCTGCTCGAAGAGCGGCTCGGGGGCGAGGTTGACGACGAACTCGCCGGTGGCCTCGATGTTGCGCAGCGAGTCCTTACGGCCGACGGAGGTGAACTGGACGATCGGCGGATCGGTGCAGGCGACGGTGAAGAACGAGTGCGGGGCGAGGTTGGCGGTCGTGCCGTCGGCCGCCAGGGTCGACACCCAGGCGATCGGCCGGGGGACGACGACGGCGGTGAGGAGCCGGTAGAAGGCTCCCGAGCCCAGGGACTCGGGAGCGTAGTCGATGCGCATGGCAGCCAGTTCTACCGGAGCGGGGTGTCCGGGTCGGCGGGCGGCCCCGGGCTCAGCCGACGTCCCACAGGAAGCGGTGGGTGTGGATGGCGAAGTAGGGGAAGGACTGGACGGCGCCGACACCGTCGATCGGCCGCACGGTGTCGTTGACGAAGTCCAGCAGGTCCTTGGCGGTGGGGCTGACGACCTCGGCGAAGAGGTCGAAGCCTCCGGAGGTGAACACGGAGTACACCACTTCGGGGTGGGCGGCGAGTTCGTCGGCGACGGGACGCGGGTCGCCGTCGACGCTGATACCGAGGAGGGCCATGGCCTGGCCCCCCATGGCCATCGGGTCGGTGACGCCGACGACCTGGACGGCGCGGGAGTCCAGCAGCCGTTGCAGGCGCTGGCGGGCGGCGGACGCGGACAGCCCGACCCTGGGGCCGAGGTCGGCGTACGCGATGCGTCCGTCGGTCTGCAGTTCCCGCAGGATGGCCCGGTCGATCTCGTCCATGTGTGAGTCCTTTCGCTCTCCCTCGGGCCGGCCCACCTCAGGGCCTGACCTGCGGGTCGTGCCGGGCGGGCCGCCTCTGCCGCCGGGGCTCAGCCGGCCAGTTCGGCGAGGGCCGCGGCGAAGAGTCCGGTGTGGGTGTCGACGTCCTGTTCCGTCGTGTCGGGGCACATGAGGGCCATGTTGTGGAAGGGGGTGAGCAGGACGCCCCGGTTGGCGAGGTAGAGGTGGAGGAAGTCCTCCAGTTCGGTGTCGCCGGCGGCCGCGGCCCGGGTGCCGGTGCGGGGTGCCGGGGCGGTGAAGCGGTATTCGGTGCGGGCGCCGAGGCGGCTGACGGACCAGGGCAGGGCGTGGGCGGCGATGGCCGCGCGCACGCCGGCCTCGAAGCGCTCGGACAGCTTGTGCATGCGGGCGAACGCCTCGTCGGTGAGGACGTGTTCGAGGGTGGCCCGCATCGCGGCGACGGACAGGGCGTTGCCGGCGAGGGTGCCGCCGACGCCGCCCATGTCCACCAGGTCCAGGTCGGCGCGGCCGAGCAGCCGGTCGGCGAGGTCGCCGGAGAGGCCGTAGGCGCCGGCCGGGATGCCGCCGCCGATGGCCTTGCCGATGGTCAGGACGTCGGGTTCCAGGTCCCAGGCGGCGGTGCAGCCGCCGGGGCCGGCGGAGAAGGTGTGGGTCTCGTCGTTGATCAGGAGCGTGCCGTGGCGGCGGGTCAGCTCACGGACGCCTTCGAGGTAGCCGGGGTCGGGCAGGACGATGCCGATGTTGGTGAGGGCGGGTTCCATGAGGACGGCGGCCACGTCGCCGTGGGCGAGTTCGCGCTCGAGGTGGTCCAGGTCGTTGAACTCGGCGACGCGGCTGGTGAGGGTGACGTCGCAGGGCGCGCCGACGTTCCCGGGGCGGGCGGTGCCGTGGCCGTCGGGGCCGGTCACGATCAGGGACTCGTCGACGCTGCCGTGGTAGCAGTAGGCGTTCACCAGGATCTTGGGGCGGGCGGTGACGGCGCGGGCGAGACGGATGGCCCAGCGGTTGGCGTCGGTCGCGGTGAGCGCGAAGCTCCAGCGGGTCGGGCCGAACCGCCGGGTCAGCTCGGCGCCGACCCACTCGGCGTCCTCGGTGGGCAACATCGCGGTCGCGCCGCCGAGCGCGGTGAACCGGTGCTGGACGGCGTCGGCCACGGCGGCCGGGGAGTGGCCCGCCATGGCACCGGTGTCGCCCAGGCAGAAGTCGATGTACTCGTGCCCGTCGACGTCGCGCACCCGGGCGCCGCGCGCGGAGTCCAGGTAGCGGGGGAACGCGCCGGCCGTCTTGTTCATCCAGGTCATCGGTACGCGGCCGAAGAGGTGGTCGGCGCGGGCGTGGGCGGCCCGGGAGCGGGGGTTGCGCCGCTCGGCCTCCGCGCTCTCGCGGGCCAGCAGGTGACGCAGTCGGGCACGGTCCATGGCACACCCCGGTTGGGAAGGACGGAGAATGCCCGAAATCTACGATCGAAACAGTGGATGCACAAGCCTCGGACACACGAATCGATCGCCGACTCGCTCCCTTCAACCGATTCACTCGTGGCCGCGATCGATTCCGTCGCCCGCCGAGGCCTGCGACCGGACCTTGGTCACCGCCGCCGCCACCTGCTCCTGCACGGCCCCTGCCGGTGGCGCACCCTGCACGGCGGCCACCAGGTCGCGGGCGAGGTGGTGCAGCTTGGTGTTGGTGTGCTGGGAGGTTTCGACCAGGACCCGCCAGGCCTCCTCCGCGCTCAGCGCGAAGGACGCCATGAGGATGCCGCGGGCCAGGTCGATGACCGGCCGGGTCCGCATGGCCCGGCGCAGCTGTCCGACCTCGATGCGCAGCTCCCGCTCGGCGTCGGCGGCGCCGTCGTCCCCTGGGTCCCGGTAAGGCACGGCGTCGCCGTCGCGGCGGGGGTCGCGGCCGGTGAACAGGGCGGCCGTGCCGGTGAGGTCGAGCAGCCGCTCGACCACGGGACCGGCCGAGCGGATGACGAGGGTCTTGTCCTGCTTCAGGCCTTGGTCACGCAGGCTGAGCAGCACGTTGAGAACGGAGCAGTCGCAGAACGCCACCTCGCCGAGTTCCAGGTCGACACCGCCGACCGCGCCGGCCAGGGCCGCGCGCAGGGCATGGCCGAGCTGCTCGGCGGACTCGAGGTCGAGTTCACCGCGCACCGCCACGACGACGCGGTCACCGTCGGGGCGGAGGGCGATCTCCGGCACGGGCGCGGTCCGTGCGGGCGGTGCGCCGCTCGTCTCGGCCCGTACGCAGTCGTCCCCGGCACCCGGGTGCGCGTCGTACGCAGGCTCCGGCATGACCGCCTCCCCCGGTCACTTTCACGTGGTTCAAGAGTCACCCGAGAGCACATCACACGTCAACCGGTACACGAAATGGAGTTCGGGTATTTGTATACGTGAATATGACGCCCTAGGATTGCCCTCATGGAGGGAGTGCCTGAACCGCATACCGGATGGACGTTCCTGACCAATCACGCTCGCGTGCTGGCGGTCATCGCGGACGACCGCAACGCCCGGATCCGCGACATCGCCGCGCACTGTCGGCTCACCGAGCGTGCCGTCCAGAAAATCATTTCCGATCTCGAGCGGGACGGCTACCTGTCCCATACGCGCGAGGGGCGGGGCAACACCTACCGGATCGAGCCCGGCAAGGTGCTGCGCCACCCGGCGGAGGCAGGCCTGACCGTGGCGTCCCTGCTCTCCCTGCTGGTCCAGGACGAGGCCGACCGCTCCCGTCAGCCCGAGCCCGACACCCACGGGGCGTGACCGCGGCGGACGGGCCGTTCCTGATGTGGGTGGGGGATGTCTTCCGCCCCGCGCCAGGGGCGGCGGTGTGGGCGACGGGCCTGGTCGAGCGGGGACGGGTGCGCGCGGGTGACACGGTCGAGGTGGTGGGCTTCGGCGCCGACGCGCGCGCCGTCGCGGCGCAGATCGAGGTGCGCCGGGCGCACGCCGAGGAGGCCGGCCCCGGCTCGAACGCGGGCCTGCTGCTACGGGGTGCGGCGGCGGCCACGGTGGAGCCGGGTCAGGTGGTCGCCGCGCCCGGATCGGTGCGCGCATATGCCGCGTTCTCCGCGGACGTCGTCGTGCTCGCCGAGGAGGAGGGCGGGGCGGACGTCTTCCCGGGCGATCGCCTGCGCTTCCACTTCGCGACCGCGGCCGTGCCGGGCATCGTGACGCTGCCCGAGGGCACCGACGTGCTCCGACCGCTGCACCGCGGCCGGTTCACGGTCGTCCTGGACCGGCCCGTCCCCGTCGAGGAGGGCCGGCGCTTCGCCTTCCGTCATCACGGCCGCGCGGCCGGTTCCGGGACCGTGACCGGCGTCGCGCGGTGACCGTGGCACGGCGTATCGGTCAAGTCGGGGCGAGCTAAACGTCGTTGCGGCGGAGAGAGACGAAGGTCACGAATACGTATCGGACATTTGACACGACAATCTTCACACCAGCGTCACAAGTTCGTTAGGTTGACGCCCAGGCCGCACGACCGACTCCGGCGAACCCCGCCGGCCGCGCGGCCTCCGCCGAGTCCGTGACACCAGTGGTACGGCCGGAGCCGGGGACCGTCCAACCCCGGGGTGGGACGCTCAACTGCCCGACACCGCAGCGAGCTCGGGGGCATCCTGATGCAGGACCGCCCACATCCACCGCCCACTCGGCCGGCGGAGCACGGAAGGAGTACGTCTTCCATGGCGACGGATGGCACCACGCTCCCCCCGGGCACGGGTTCCGCACGCTTCGAGGACGCGGGCGAGCCGAGCCGCGCGGAGGTCCAGCAGCGGATCAGCGCCCTCTACGACCGGGCCGAGTCCGACACCGGGACGTTCAACGCCACCCGCGCCATGAAGAACGGCCGCCGCAGGACCGTCACCTCGGTCGCCAACAGCGGGCGCCGGGCGGCCGATCCGTCGCTGGAGGCCGTCGCCCGGCAGTGGTTCGACGTGGCGCGCAGCCGGATCGGACCGACCGCCCCCGCCGCCCTGCCGGCCGATCGTCAGCCCGGGCGCCCGGCCCAACCCCCCCGCCCGCAGCGACCGGCCGGCTCCGACGCCGTACGGGAGTTGGAGGCGGCCGGCAGCCGGCTCGAGCTGGAGGCGGGCGAGCGGCGGGTGCCGGAACCGACCGGGCGGGCCGTGGCCGCGCTGCCGGCGGCGCCCGCGCCCCGGCAGGAGGAACCCAAGGCCCTGCTGCCCGCGTCCCCCTCCGCCCCGGCCGCCCTTCCCGCGCCCGCCTCCGCCACGGCGGCGCCGCGGTCCGGGCTGCGGAACACCAAGGAGCAGATCCGGCGCAAGCTCACCGTGGCCCGTGAGGTGCTGGCCCGTGGCGTCCCGCAGCCGGTGCCGTCGCTGCCGGCGATCGAGTCGCGGCCGGTCTGGCGGACCTGGGACACCGGGGAACTCCCGGCCTACCGGCCGACGACGACGGACACCTGGCCGGGACAGTCGGCGGGCCCGGGTGCCGACGTGTCCGGGCCGACGGGCGCGGGCAACCCCGCCACGGCCGCCGGAACCGGCCTGCCCGCCGCCGCTCGTGGCGCCCTGACGCCCGAACCCGTCCTACGACCGCCCGTGTCCGGCTTCCCGGCCCCCGAAACCGGCCTCCTCGCAGCCAGTTACGGCCTGCTGGCACCCTCCGCCGGTCTCCCGGCGCCGGAAGCCGCGCCCGCCACACCCGAGTTCACCCTCCCGGCCTTCGAACTCACAGCCGACGTCACCGCCGCACCCCACATCCCGGCCGACGTCACGGCCGGTTACGGCCTTCCGGCACCCTCCGCCGGGCTCCCGGCACCGCACATCACGCTCCCCGCATCCGAGTTCACCCTCCCGGCCCCCGAACCCGCCGCAGCCGCAGCCAACATCGCCGCTCCGGTCCCGGCCGACGTCACGGCTGGTTACGGCCTTCCGGCCTCCACCGGGCTCCCGGCACCGCACATCACGCTCCCCGCCCCCGAGTTCACCCTCCCGGTCCCGGAATTCGCCGCCCCGGCCCAAGCACCCGTCGGAGCCACCTCCTACGCGTCCGGACCCGCCTACCTCGGCAAGGCGGACAAGGCCCTCGCCTTCGCCCGCGCCCAGATCGGGCGGCCGTGCGTATGGGGTGCGACGGGACCGGAGTCGTACGACTGCTCCAGCCTCACCCAGGCCGCCTGGAAGGCCGCCGGGGTGACGCTGCCGCGGGCCTCCGTCGACCAGGCGCGGGCCTTCACCCGGGTCGGCCTCGACGATCTGCAACCCGGCGACCTCGTCTTCTTCCACGACGACCTCAGCCACACCGGCCTGTGCACGGGCAACGGCATGATGATCCACGCGCCGGGCCCCGGTGCGTCCATCCGCGAGGAGTCGGTGCACAGCCTCGGCGAGGGCGCGCTGCGCGGCGCGGTACGGCCCGTCTGAGACCGCGCCCGCCCCTCCCCCACCGTGGCCGGTGATCCATGGCCGGTAAGCGTGCCCCGCGGTGCGCGTCACGGCGGTCACACTGGCCTCCGGCCCGGCGAAGGCCGGGCCGGAGGAGGGTTGGCCCGATGGGGGACGCGCAGGAGACCGCACGCAAGGTCGACCGGGGGCGCGAGCGGCCCGGCTGTCCCGTGAGCCGCGGGCCGGACGGGTCGTGGCTGGTCCACGGGTACGCGCTCGCCCGCGAGGTGCTGCGCAGCACGGAGACCGTGCAGGCCGGGCTCGGCATCGAGACGGTGGAGAAGCTGCCGCCCCGCGTCCGGCGCCCCGTGCTGTACCAGGACGGTGCCGAGCACCGGGAGCAACGGCGGCAGACCGCCCGGTTCTTCACACCGCGTCGCGTGGACGAGCACTACCGCCCGTTGATGGTGCGGGTCGCCGAGGAGCAGGTGGCGGCGCTCCGGGCGGCCGGGACGGCCCAGCTGTCCGATCTGGGCTTCACCATGGCGATCGAGGTCGTGTGCGACATCATCGGCCTGCGGCACAGCCGTCCGGGCCTGAAGGGCAGGCTGGAGCGCTTCTTCCCCGAGGAGTTCGGCCGGCCGGGGCTGACCGGTGTGCGGGGCCTGTACTGGCTGGTGCGGCAGAACGTGAACTGGCTGCGCATCCACCTCGCCGACGTCCGGCCCGCGATCCGCGCCCACCGCCGGCGGCAGCGTGACGACCTGATCTCCCACCTGCTCGCCGAGGGGTGCTCGGACGCGGAGATCCTCGGCGAGTGCCTGACGTACGCGGCGGCGGGCATGGTCACCACCCGTGAGTTCGTCTGTGCCGCCGCCTGGCACCTGTTCGGGGACGCGGAGCTCCTCGGCCGGTACCGGGCGGCGGACGAGCCGGAGCGGCTCGGCCTGCTCCAGGAGATCCTTCGGCTGGAACCCGTCGTCGGGCGGCTGTCGCGCCGGGCCACCGCGCCGTTGCGGCTGCCCACGGCGGACGGCGAGGTCGTGGTCCGCCCCGGCGAGCTGGTCACCGTCTTCGTCGACGAGGCCAACGCCGACCCGGACGTCGTGGGCCCCGACCCGTACCTCCTGCGTCCGGGCCGGGTACTGGGGCTGGGGCCGGGGGCGGCCGGGCTCGCCTTCGGGGACGGTCCGCACCGCTGTCCGGGCGCCGCCGTCGCCGTACTGGAGGCGGACGTCCTGCTCAGCCGGCTCTTCGCGCTCGACGGCCTGCGGATGACCGGCGAGCCGCGCGTGTCGTTCAAGGACGACATCGGCGGTTACGAGATCAGGGACCTGACGGTGGCGGTGTCCGCGGGGCGGTGAGGCCGGACCTCAGCGGACGGCCTGGTTCGGACGCGCCTGACCCCTCCTGGCGTTGTTGTAGATGCGCAGGAGGTGCTTGGAGACGGCGCACGGCACGGTGTCGACATGGCACTGGCGACAGGTGCGGACGTGCTCCTCATAGGTGGCACGTGCCTGGTGCAGGGCTTCCTCGGGAGTGGTCATGGGGGTCCTCCAGACGGAACGACGGGGGCCGGGGCCGGCGGCTACTTGCCAGTAGCCCCACCTGAAGATGAAAGTTGATCACGTTACTGACGGTAGCGGAAACTCTGATTCCGGCCGCTTCCGGGACCGCCCCCGCGCCTGGCGTGAACCGGCCCATGGGAGCGCGGCCCCGTGCGCCCGGCGGGCCTGGGGTCGTGGGCGAGCGGAGGCGGCGGCCGCCGTTGTGACTCGCCGTCAGGAGTGCGAGGATCGCCGGATCCGTTACCACGACGGGAGGGGCGGCTTGGACGGCAAGGACGACGGGCGGCGTGCGGCGGCGGTGTTCGACGCGCTGGGGTCCGGGTACGAGAAGGCGTTCGCGCACTCCGAGGCGCACCACCGGTCCCTGGAGTGGCTGCTCGGCCGGCTCGCGCCGGGCAGCCGGGTGCTGGACGTCGGCAGCGGGACGGGCCGGCCGACGGCCGCGGCCCTGGCCGGAGCGGGGCACGACGTGCTGGGGGTGGACGTCTCCCCCGTGATGGTGGACCTCGCCGCCCGGCAGGTGCCCGGGGCGACGTTCCGGTGCGTGGACGTGCGCGAACTGCCGCTGGACGAGGGGTCGTTCCACGCGGTCTGCGTGTACTTCTCGCTGTTGCAGATGGAGCGCGCGGAGCAGGCCGCCCTGCTCGGCCGGCTGGCGCGGGCGCTGCTGCCGGGCGGCAGCCTCGTGCTCGCCACCGTGCCGCTGGACGTCGAGGGCGTCGACGCCGTCTTCATGGGGCAGCCGGTGCGGGTCACCAGCTTCGCCGGCGAGGACCTGGCCGAGGTGGTGACCGGGGCGGGCCTGACGGTGCTGGCCGAGGAGAACACGCTGTTCACCCCCGACCACCCCGAGGCCGGACCCGAGCCCCACCTCTTCCTGTACTGCGGGCGCGGGTAGGAGCGCTCAGGCGTCGGCGCGGGCCGCGAGGGACAGCACCAGGGCCGCCGAGCCCGTGCCGAGGAGCGCGCCGGCGACGACGTCGCCCGGGTAGTGCACGCCGGTGTGGACCCGCGAGTAGCCCACCGCGCAGGCGAGCAGCCCCAGCGGGACGGCGGCGGCCGGGAGGGCCGGGCCGACGGCGGCCGCGAAGGCGACGGCCGAGGCGGTGTGCCCGGACGGGAAGGACGCGGAGTCCGGCATCGGCACATGGCGCCCCGGGAACGGCGAGTCCGCGGCGCGGTGCGGTCGCGGCCGGCGTACGAGCCGTTTGCCGACCAGGTTGGCGGTCGCCGAGGCCACTGCGACGGCCGCGACGCCGAGGACGGCGGCGCGGCGTCCCCGGCCGCCGCGCAGGGCCAGGCCCGCGGCGACGGCGAAGGAGAGCTTGGAGTGGTCGGCGGCGGCGGACAGCCTGCGCAGCGCGGTGTCCAGGGTGGGCGTCCTGGTGACGGTGACCGCCTCGTACAGCGCCTGGTCCAGGGTGGCGAGGTCGCGCACGAGTCGCAGGGCGGAGAACTTCGGTCGGCGGTCAGACATCGTACGCATCCTTGATCGTGCGGGGGTCGGGGTGGCCGAGCGCGAGGCGGACGATGCGCCGCCAGTCGATGGCCGGTGGCGCGTAGGCGGCGCCGGGGCGGTGCCGGGGCACCCGGACCCGGAGCACGCTGGGCCGCACGGTGCACACGACGGGGGTGGGCAGTTCGAGTGCCTCGCCGTCGACGGCCACCGGGATGCGGTCCCGGTCGGCCTCGACGACCACGCGCCGGGCGGTGAGGGAGGTGATGCCGCTGGCCCGTTCGCCGAGCAGCGCCAGTTCGGCGGCCTGGGCGGCGCCCTCCACGCGGACGCCGATCACGCCGAGCAGTCCGGTCTCCAGACGAGGGCGGCGGCCGCCGCCGAGCGGGTCGGCGCGGGCGTAGGCGTTGTTGCTGACCAGGACGGCCTGCGGCGCCTCGATCCGAGCGTCGTCCGCGTGCACCTCCAGGGTCGGGCCGGCCCCGCCCTGAAGCAGGTCCGGCAGGTGATCCAGGGCGGTGGCGGCCTTCGCGTCGCGGTACTCGGGGTTCTGCACTATCTCCGCGTACGCCCCGAAGGAGACGGTGTTGACGAAGGCCCGCCCGTCGACGTCGCCCAGGTCGACGCGGAGTTCCACGCCGTTGGTGAGGGCGTCGAGGCTGCGCACGGGGTCGGTGCGGTCCAGGCCGAGGTCCATGGCGAAGTGGTTGCGGGTGCCGGCGGCGACGACCAGGAACGGCAGGCCGTGTTCCGCCGCCACGGCCGCGACGAGCGCCTGGGTGCCGTCGCCGCCCGCGACACCGAGCAGGTCGGCGCCCTCGGCGACGGCCTTGCGGGCCTCCACGACCGGGTCGGTCCAGCCGTCGCCCGTGCCGAGCAGGACCACCCGGGCGCCCAGCGCCTCGGCGCGTTCGACGAGACGGTGCTTCTCCACCTTTCCGCCACCCGAACGCACGTTCATGATCAGGACGGGCCGGCGGGGCGGCCGGGTGCGGCGGCCGTGGGTGCCCCGCGGACGGCGCAGGCTGCGCAGCGCGGTCCGGGCGGAGGCGAGCGCGGCCGCCCACAGCGCGAGCGCGCCCACGGCCACCACCCACAGCCCCGACGCGGCGTACAGCACCAGGACGCCGACCGGCGCGGTCACGGCCAGCAGGCCGCCCAGGAACCGGGCCCCGCCCCGGTGCGCGAGCATCCACCACACGCCCGCCCCGGCCAGCGCCAGCCCGGCGAGTCCCGCGAGCAGCACCAGCCAGCCGCCGGATCCGGCCCCCGCCCCCACGACCGCGGCGCAGCCGGCGATCAGCAACAGGGCGAGCCGCGCCCATCCCCGCGCGCGGCCCACCCCTCCGTACGGCCGGACGTGGCCACCGGTCGTCGTCGTACGTGTCTCGTTCACCCTGCGCCCGCCATCGTGCGAGGACCCCCTGTTTTTCCGCGTGGACAGCGCCATCGGTACGACCCGCACCGGACACCCGCGGCCCGCTGCCTCCATGATCATGACGGCGGGACCGCTCGGCATCCGGGCCGCCGGTCGGTCAATTGTCCATGCCGCAGCAGCCGCTCGTGCCGGGGGTCCCGGCGGTGGTGTCGAGGCGGCAGAAACAGGACGCCTCGACGGGTACGTCCGTCAGCGCGGCCGCGAACCTCAGCTGCTGGGCCACGATCCGGGCCTCGCCCTCCTTGCCGAGCCGCACCAGGCACTCGTGGAGCCCGTGCAGGGACCACACGTTGCCGGGGTGCTGGGAGGAGCGTGGCAGGGTGTCGTCGAGACCGAGGTCGGCGCGGTAGACCGCCTCGGCCTCCTCGATGCGGCCCTGTTCCAGGAGGAGGGCGCCGTACGCGTGCCGGGTGGGCTGCATCCAGCCCCACGGCTCGTCGTAGGGGAGGTCGTCGTCCAGTGCGATCGCCCGTTCCAGGGCGGCGAAGGCGGCGTCGTGGTCGCCCTTGCGGTACTCCAGCTCGCCGTCGAGCATCGAGGAGGCGATGGCGAGGATGTCGGCGCAGGTGTTGTTGAAGAGCATGCGGGTCTCGGGGACCCGGGCGACGGCCTCGTGGAAAAGCCGGCGTTCGGCCTCCGCCTCCGGGATGCGGCCCGTCGCGGAGAGCGCGACACCGCGGGCGTAGTGCCGCATCGCGGTGGTCATGCTGTACAGCCCTGGGTCGGCGGGTGCCGGCAGGTCGAGGATGTCGGCCCAGCGTCCGAAGCGGACCAGCACGTGCACCCGCATGGCGAGGAAGGCCTCGAGCCAGTCCGCCATGGGCGGGCTCTCCACCCGCAGCAGTTCCTCCGGCAGCGACTCCTCCAGCCGGTCGGCGGCCTCCAGGGCCACCTGCGCCTGGCCGAGGAACATCGCGCCGTAGATCTTGAAGTGGTGGTTGTGGGCGCGGTAGAGGGTGTAGAAGTTCATCGCCCCGGCCCGCTCGCGGTACTTCTCGTCGGCGGCGACCGCCCTGGCGTTGTCCGCGACCACCGCCCGGTAGTCGCCGCACAGCACCTCCAGGTGCGAGGGCATGTGCTGGAGGTGCCCGGCGTCGGGCACCAGGTCGCGCAGCCGGTCGGCGACCGGCAGGGCCGTCTCCGGGGACGACGACATCTCCATCAGGTGGATGTACAGGTGCAGGATGCCGGGGTGGTCGACGGCCCCGTCGGCGAGTGCCCGGTCGAGCACCGCCTTGGCGTCCAGGGTGCGGGCGCCCTCGGCCGGTTCGCCGGTGCGCACGTCCCACAGTTGCCAGGGCGTCAGGTTCATCAGGGCGTCGGCGTACAGGGTGGCGACGTCGAGGTCGTCGGGCGCCAGGTCATGGACGGCGCGCATGGCGTCGGCGTAGGGGGCGTTCCACACCGAGCAGTCGTCCGCGGGCCGCTCCTGCGGGTAGCGGGCGCGCAGCGCGCCGATCAGGGCCCGCTCGACGGGCGTGGCGCGTGCGGCCTTCTCGTGGGCGCGTTCGACCGCCTCGTGGGTGCGCGCGACGGTCCGTACCAGCTCCTGGTCGTCGAAGAACTCCCAGGGCTTGTTGTAGTTGGGGCCGAGCGCGTAGGCGATGCCCCAGTACGCCATCGCGCAGTCGGGGTCCGCGCGGGCGGCGGCCTCGAAGCAGGCGACGGCCTCCTCGTGGTTGAAGGCGTACGACCAGACGAGGCCGCGGTCGAACCAGCGCTGGGCGTCGGGCGAGGAGGTGGTGACGGTACGCCCGTGGGTGCCGAGGTCGTAGTCGTACGCCATGGACTCCATGGTGCTCCCCTGGTCGCGCGGCGGCCGCCCCGATCCGGGGCGTCACTCGGAGCGACCGCGCCGGTCGCTCCGAGTGACATATACCGTGCGGCCGGGTGGCCGGGGAGCCTCCCGCGTCCGGGAGCACCCGAACGTGACCGCCTCCGCGCCAGGGGCGTGGCGGGTGATTCAGTACGAACGCCTGGCGGTACGGCGCAGGAGGACGAAACCACCGGTCACCAGCAGGCCTCCGGCGGCCGCGGGCCACAGGTTCGCGCCGGTGTCGGCGAGTCCGCCCTGGGCCTGGGGCGCCGGCACGACGGGGGTGTCGCCCGCGTCGGCCGGGGGCGCGGTCTGTGCCGGGGCCGGCGCGGCGGCGCCGGCGTCGCTCTCCGCGCCCGTGCCGGAGCCGGTGTCCGGGGCGGGTGCCTGGGTGGACTTGGCGGTCGGCTTCGTGGCAGCGCGGGGTTCCGCGCTGCGCGGGACGTCGGCGGACCCGGCGTCACCCGCGGCGGGCTCGCCCTGGGACTCGGCGGGGGCGGGGGCGGGCTGCTGCTGGCCCTGGTCCTGGTCCTGGCCCTGGTTCTGGTCCTGGCCCTGGTTCTGGTCCTGGCCCTGGTCCTGACCACCCTGGTCCTGGCCCTGGCCCTGGTCGGCACCGTCACCGTCACCGCCGGCACCGGCGCCGTTGTCGGCACCACCGCCGTTGTCGGCACCACCGCCGTTGTCACCACCGCCGTTGTCGGCACCGCCGCCGTTGTCGCCGCCGGTGCCGGCGCCGCAGGTGCGGCCCTCGTTGATGCAGTCGACCATCTGGCCCATCAGGTCCTCGTCGAAGACGTTGATGAAGTCGCCGTGGTCCGTGACCGGCTTGTGCAGCTGCTCGGGGAAGGAGTCCACCGCGAACAGCGGGGTCGTGCGGCCGCCGTCCTGGAGGCTGGGCGCGTCGACGTCGTAGACGATCCGCTGGACGAGCTGCGGGATGGCCCGGAAACCGGCCGGGCAGCCGCCGTCGGCGGCGGCGAACGCCACGTGGGTGCGGTGGTTGGCGCTGTCGATGTTGGTGCCGTCCCAGCAACTCTGGAAGCGGAAGGTGCGCACCACGTCACTGCCGTCGGGGCAGAGGGGGTACTTGTCCTTGAGCTGACGGTCCTCGAAACCGGTGCAGCTCCAGGAGGCGTTGGCGTTGGCCGTGCCGTTGACGAACGCCTTGGCGTCGCCGGTGATGATGCGCAGCAGCCGGGGCATGGCCGTGACCTCGCCGCGCGCGTTGCCGACGAAGGTCATCGTGACCTCCTTGGGCGTGACGATCTCACCGGCGTTGCCCTCGATGCCGCCGCCGGGGGCCTGGGCGTCCTGCTCCTGCGTGCCGTTCTGCAGACGCAGCACCGGCCAGAAGTACGAGGACCTGTCACCCTGGTCGACGCAGCTGGTGTCGGCGTTCGCGAGGTCGTCGTCGGAGGCGAAGGCGTTGTTGGCCTGGTTGCCGACGTAGTCGTGGAAGTGGTGGGCGCCGTTGGTGACACCCGGCGCGACGATCACGTTGTCGGAGTTGAACAGGCCGTTCTCGTTGACTCCGCAGCTGGTGGTGAAGGTGCCGCGGGAGGCGTCGGCGGTCGGCGGCGGGGTCTGCCCGCTGGGCTGAACGGTGGTGATGTCCACGTAGTCGGCGGCCACGGGGCCGTTTCCGGCCTGCCCGCCATTGCCCTGCTGACCGTCCTCGCCCGCCTGGCCGTCGTCCTGCCCGGCGTTCTGGTCCTGACCGTCCTGACCCTGGTCGCCCTGGTCCTGACCGTCCTGGCCCTGGTCGCCCTGGCCCTGACCGTCCTGACCCTGACCGTCCTCGCCCGCCTGGTCGTCGGCCGTGCGCAGGCTGCACGCGGCGAGGTCACCCAGGCCGTCCGGGCGGTCGCCGGCGCGGTCGAGGGCGACCGCGATCCGCTCGATGGTCGCGCCGCGCTTCTCCTTCAGCGGGTTCATCACCGCGTTGTCGGCGAAGCCGGCGTCCTGGCGCACGGCCTGTGCCGAGTCCTGGAGTTGGCGGTAGGCGGCGGCGATCTGCTCGTCCAGCAGGGCGAGTTCGCGGTCGACCTCGGGCGCGGCCGCGTCCGGCACGCTGGTGAGCCGGCTGCCGACGTCGGGGCAGTCGATGGTGACGGAGCCCGACGTCCAGGGCTTTCCGGTGTCGTCCTCGGTCGCGGAGGCGTAGACGTTCGCGGCCATCAGGCCGCCGCCGCCCAGCATCAACGCGACCGCGGCGAAGGTCGCGCGCCGTCCGCCCGTCGGGCGTCTGCGCCTGTTGTGTCCCACGGAGTGCTCCAAAACCTCGTCGGCGGCCAGGACATGAGAATCCCCCCGTCCCATACGCAGCCGCAGGCGGGAGTGTTCAACCGCCCCGGGAATTCACAGGAACCTCTTGGGGAAGGGCTCCGTCCTGCGCTTTCGCGCGTACCTCAGGAGTGTGCTCCGGTTCCGGAGACTCCGGCTCCGCGTGCTCGGGTGCGGGCCGGGACAGCTTCCGCCGCCATCTGCCTCCCTGTCCGTGGAACAGGCCCAGGACGAGGGCGGCGGCGACGGCGACGAGGTGTTCGCGGCCGGCCAGGTTGGGTCTGGCGATCGACTCCCACACCATCGAGCCGCCGGTGAGGATGAAGACGACGGGGGCGCGGCGGACGACCGAGAGGTACGTGAAGAGTCCGACGACCGCCGCGGACGGGCCGGTGTCGAGCACCTGCCCCGCCTCGGGCGGCAGTCCGAACCCCCACCGGTCCGGCCCCGCCGCGATCATCAGCCGTGCCGTGAGGGTGCCGGCCAGCGTGGTGGCGTAGGCGACCGCCAGGGTCCGCGCCCGGCCGAGGGTGACTTCGGCCAGGGCGAAGGCGAGGAACAGCTGGGTGATGCCGGCCCACACCGGCAGGTCGAGTGCCGGGACGTACAGGGAGACCGGAGTGCGCAGCAGGGCCAGCCACAGGGGCAGGTCGCCCTGGACCCCGCCGACGGCACGGACCACCTCCGCGCCGGCCGGCCGTTGCGCGAGGGCGTGGAAGAGGATCACGCCACCGCAGGCCACGAACGCGAGCAGGAGCGCGGACGGTCCACGCCGGCGCAGCCGTCGTACCGGGTCGACGACGATGGCCTGCCCCTCGGCGCGCAGCGTGCGCACGACGAAGGCGGCCGCACGCGACGCCGCACCGGCTCCGTGCCCGCCGTCGGCGCCACGACCACGCCGCCCGCTCCCGACCTGCCGCCGTCTGTGTGCCGGACCCACGATCCCCACCGTCTCCCCAACGTCCGCCGCGCGCCCGCCCGGGCGTACGGCCGAATTCCGCACCCGTGCGAGCGGTCCGCGTCGAGGTGGAGGGCCGCGCGCCGGGTCGGTCGCCCTGGTAGACGCCAGGACGGCCGTCGAGGATCATTCCGAGCCCGCGTCCGGGCGCGTACCGGACGCCCTTGTCGGTGGGCTGCTGTACCACCCGCACCTGACATCCCGTCACCGTCGCGTAACACCGGTCGGATAATCTGACCACCGTGAAACGCACTGACCAGCGGAACATGACACCGGCCCCGTTACCGAGGCGGGCCTCGTGAGCAGGCTGTCGCCCGTGGCGGCCCCGGCCGCCGTCGACCCGGTACCGGCCCTGCTGGCCGACGGTCTCCTCACCGAACGGCTCGCACTCGCCGTGCCGGAGCGCACGCGGGTCGTCGTGGCGAGGTACGAGATCCCGCCGGGCGGCGAGCTGCCCTGGCACTACCACGAGGGCAGGGTCGTGGCCGTGGTGACCGCCGGGACGCTCACCCGGACCCTGGCGGACGGTTCGGAGTGCGTCACCCCCGCCGGGGAGTGCATCGTGGAGCCCGTGGGACCGCAGGGGGTGCACAGGGCGGAGAACCGTGGGCCGGGGACCCTGGCCATCTGTGCCCTGTTCTTCGTGCCGGCCGACCGTCCGCTGTCCACGCGCGCGGCGGCGCCGGACGCGGTGCGCCACTGAGGCGGAGCCTTGGGGCAGGGGCCGCCGTCCGTGCGGGATCCCGGCCGGTTCGGACGGTGGGGGAAGTCGGCGCCGGCCGGGAGCGGACGGTGTCTCCGGAGAGCCCGGCCGCTTCCCCACCGTAGGACGGCAGGGGCCGCCCCGCCCGGTGAGCGGGCGCGGCGGGTGACGGCATGCCGGTGGGCCCGGCCCGCATCGGGTCCGGGCCCACCGGGCCGGTCCTGGCCGCTCAGCCCTGGCGGGCCTTGAAGCGGGGTTCCTTCTTGTTGACGACGAAGGTCACGCCCTTGCGGCGCACCACCTGGGCGCCGGGCCTGGACTTCAGGGAGCGCAGGGACTTGCGCACCTTCATGACTGCCTCCTCCGTTCGAACTCCGGGGTCACCGTTCCTCGCGGAAGGCGACGTGCCGTCCGGCCACGGGGTCGTACTTGCGCAGGACCAGCCGGTCGGCGTCGTTCCGACGGTTCTTCCGGGTCACGTAGGTGACTCCGGTGCCGGCGGTGGACCTCAGGGTGACGACGGGGCGCGCCGTACTGCGGGCCATGGGGGACCTCCTTTCACCGACCTCGCACCGCATCCCCTGCATTGAGCGGTGCATGTCAGTCACGCGGTACAACGGCGGAGGGGGCCGGGACATTCCCGCATCCGGGGGCGGGCGCGGCATCGTCACCCCGTCCCTCACCCGAAGGCCTGAACCGGCGCCGAAGCCCGGTCGCCCACGGCACCTGGCGGGACCCCCTGCGCGCCGCCGACGACGATCGCGCCCCCAACACCGTCCTCCAGGTGGAGTACGGCGAGATCGCCGGCGAACTCGTCGGCAACGGCATCGCGGCCGCCCTCAGGCTGATCAACGACCTGGAGGTGAACGAGCAGGTGCTGTACGCGCGGATGGAGAACGTCGAGGAGAGCACGCTCGAATAGGCGCAGGGCACCTTCGGGTGAGTGGAGGGCGCGCTCGCGTCGTCCGCCGTGACCTGCCCGTCCGCGGCGCCCGAGGCCTCGGATACAGTGCTCCGCCGGTACCGGGTGGACCGGTGCCGGGAAGAAGGGGAGACAGCGGTGCGCTTCGGGGCGGGGAACGCGGGACGGGGCCTGGCGGTGGCGGCCTTGCTGACGGGTGTGGTGACGGGATGCGCGGAGGCCGGGCAGGACCGGGAAGCGTCCGCCAAGGCGTCGGCGACGACGCGGGCGACCGCTGAGGTCGCGGCGCGCGGGGGCAGCATCGGCGCCGACGGGTCCGCCTGCGAACTGCCCGTCACCTTCGACATCGCCGAGTCCTGGAAGGCCGAGGCCGTCGACGCGGCCGCGCAGGGGGGCGGCACCGGCGACGAACCGACCGACGAGCTCGCCGACGCGCTGCTGCGCCAGGGCCCCGTCACCATGGCCTGCGAGGTGGACGCGAAGCCGGCCGGGAAGATCGGTTTCCTGCGGGTGTGGACCGGCAGGCCGGGTGACGCCGACGCCCGCGCCGTGCTGGAGGACTTCGTCACCGCCGAGAGCGCGGCGAGCGGGGCGACGTACCGCACGTTCAGGGCGGGCGACCTCACCGGCGCGGAGGTGGAGTACGTCACCACCAGCGAGCTGCTGGAGGAGACGAAGACGGAGCGCGCCCTCGCCGTGACCACGCCCGACGGCCCGGTCGTACTGCACCTCGGCGGCATGGACACCGAGGAGCACGAGGCGATGCTGCCGGCGTACGAACTCGCCAGGAACACCCTCAGGGCGACCGGCTGACGGGCCACCGGCGTCCCGTCAGTGCCCGAGGAGCTCGCGCATCCTCGCGGCGGCCCGGACGGCCGCGTCGGCGCAGCAGTTGTTGAACAGCACGTGCACCTGCTCGGCCCGCCCGGCCAGCGAGCGCACCCGGGGCAGCCACTCCCGCAGTTCGTCGTCGGTGTACTCGTGGCGGAAGCGGTCCTCCTTGCTGCCCGTGCCCCAGGCCGGGCTGCGGCCGTGGAGGCGCACGACCGCCAGCCGCGGCGAGGTGACGGGCGTGACGGGAGGAACCGCGGACGGCAGCGACGGCTCCATGTCGACGGCGACGGCGGAGAATCCGTGCGACCGCAGCAACTCGGCGGTCGTGCGCTCCCGTTCACCGCGCCACCAGTCGGGGTGGCGGAACTCCACGCAGACCGGCCACCCCGCGGTGCGCTCGGCGCACTCGGCGAGGAACTCCCGCGCCCGCGCCCCGGGCCGCAGCCACGGCGGGAACTGGAACAGGACGGCCCCCAGCCGGCCCGCCTCCCGCAGTGGCCGGACGCCGTCCGCGAACCGCCGCCACACCTCGTCCAGCGCCTTCGGGGAACGGATGTCCTCGGGCAGTCCCGGCGGGAGCACGGCGGGCCGGGTGGGGTGGCCGGTCAGCAGGGAGAAGGCCTTGACGTCGAACACGAAGCCGTCGGGGGTGCGCTCCGCCCACAGCCCGCTGGTGCGCTCGCTCGGCAGGGCGTAGTACGTCGAGTCCGCCTCGACGACCCGGAAACGTTCGGCGTAGTGCCGTAACCGGCCCTCCGCGTCCCGCCGTCCGGCCGGGTACCAGCCGCTGCCGACGAGCGCCCGGTCCGTCCACGAACAGGTGCCGACCACTATCTCGCCCATGGCGGGCGGTTACCCCGAAGAGCGGGAGTTCCTCCCCTAAGTCAGTCGGCGCGGTGGACGACATGACCACCCGTCACCGTCAGACGGACCGGTGCGTCCGCCAGTTCGTCCGCCGGAGCCTCCACCGGGTCCACCGAGAAGGCCGTGAGGTCGGCCCGGAAGCCGGGCGCGATCCGGCCCGCGACCTCGTGCTCCCCCGCCGCGCGGGCCGCGTGGGTGGTGCAGCCCTCCAGCGCTTCGAGGCCGGTCAGGCCCGGTCGCCGGGAGGCCGCGCCCCGGGGGCTGCGGGCCGTCGCCAGGACCACCCGGACGTCGTGGTGGGCGATCGGCCAGTCCGAGCCGAGGGCGAGCGTGGCGCCCGCGTCGCGCAGGTCGCGCAGGCGCCAGGCGTGGGCGGCCCGTGCGGTGCCGAGCCGGCGGGACCACTCGTCGGTGCCGTCGGGGCGGGTGTAGGCGGTGTGCGGGGGCTGCATCGAGGCGGCCACCCCAACCTGCGCGAACCGGGGCAGCAGGTCGTCCGGCGCCGTCTCGATGTGCTCGATCCGATGCCGTCCCCGCGCGCCCGGCCCGAGGGCGGCCACGGTGTCCAGGACGTGGCGGACGGCCGCGTCCCCGATGGCGTGCGTGGCGGTCGGCACGCCGGCCGTGTGCAGGGTGCGGACGGCGGCGGCGTAGGCCTCCGGGTCCGGCCAGAAGGCGTCCGTGCCCTGGCCGTGGCAGTCGGCGTGCTCCAGCCAGGCGGTGCCGCCCTCGACGGTGCCGTCCATGAAGAACTTCGCTCCGCCGACCCGCCAGTGACGGCCCTTCAGGGCCTGTGCCGCGATCAGCTCCCCGAGGTCGTCGGCGTCCGCGCCCGGCATGCACCAGGGCGCGAAGCGCAGCCGCACCGGCAGCACCGTCTCCTCGGCCACGGACGTCACCAGGTCGAGGTCGCCGCCGTCCATGACGTGGGCGCCGGTCAGCCCGGTCGCCGCCATCGCGGACAGCAGGTCGAGCAGACGGGCCCGGCGGGCCCCGTGCGACGGGCGGGGGGCGACCGCGGCGACCAGGTCCATCGCCGCGTGCTCGACGAGGTACCCGGTCGGCCGTCCCGAGTCGTCGCACACCACCTGCGAGCGCTGCGCGAAGTCCCGCGCTCCGGTGATCCCGGCGGCGGCCAGGGCCTTGCCGTCGGCGAGGGCGGAGTGGCCGTCGTACAGGCGCAGGAAGGCCGGCGATCCGGCCAGGACGTCCTCCACGAGGGCGCGGTCGATGGGCCGGCCCTCGAAGGCGTTGTGGTCCAGGCCGTAGCCGAGGACCCAGCCGTCGACGCGTTCGGCGGACGCCAGCGCGGCCCGCAGCCCGGCCGGATCCGTCACCGCCGACAGGTCGGTGCCGGTCGCCATCTCCAGCCCCCACACGGGGTGGCTGTGCGCGTCCACCAGCCCGGGCACGAGATGCGCGCCGTCCATCCGTACGACCTCCGTGCCGGGCCCGCGCCAGTCGCACACGTCGGTCTCCTCCCCCACCGCGGCGACACATCCGTCACGCACGGCGACGGCGGTGGCCCGGGGGCGTGCGGGGTCGAGGGTGCGGATGCGGGCTCCGGTCACGATCAGGTCGGCGGTGGGCATTGAGTGCGGCTCCCTTGCTCGGTGAGGTCATTCGGCGGCGAATCGGGCGTACACGCGTGGCCGTCTGCGGCGCAGCCACCACGCGAGCAGCAGGCCGGCGGCGAAGACCGTGGGGGCGACGGCGACCAGGACGGCGTTCACCGTCGGGGACGCGCCGGTGAACAGGTCGATGTGGCCGACGACGAGGACGATCGCGGTGGCCAGCAAGGCGGTCGCGGCGAGCGGCGCGACGAGGGTGCGCAGCGTGCCCTCCTGGTGGCGCACGCGGCGGAAGTAGCAGGGGACGGCGATCGCGGCGAGGAGCTGGAGGAGCAGCAGGCCGATCATGCCCGGGGTGTTGACCCAGAGCAGGAGCTGCCCGTAGGGGTCCGCGCCCGCCGCCCAGAAGGCCACGACGACCACGGCGCCGAGCACGGTCTGGGCAAGGCCGGCGACGTACGGGGAGCGGTGGCGGGGGTGGACGCGTCCCAGCCGCCGGGGCAGCACGCCTTCCTCGGCGAGGGCGAGGCCGTAGCGGTTGATGGCGTTGTGGAAGGCGAGGAGGGAGGCGAGGACGCTGGTGACGATGAAGACGTGCATCAGGTCGGCCGCCCAGTCGCCGACGTAGGTGCTGATGGCGGTGAAGAACAGTCCGGCCGGGTCCTCGGCGGCGGCCGCGAGGACGTCGTCGTTGCCGAAGGCCTGGATGGCGATCCAGACGACGAACGCGTAGAAGAGGCCGAGGAAGCCGATGGCGAGGTAGGTGGCGCGCGGGACCGTGCGCTGGGGGTCGCGGGCCTCGCGGCGGTAGATGACGGTCGACTCGAAGCCGGTGAACGCGGCGAACGCGAAGGCGAGGACGGCGGCGGTGCCGGGGACGAGGACGTTGCCGGGGGCGAGGGAGGCGGCCGACAGTCCATGGGCGCCGCCCTTGATCAGGACGCCCGCCGCGAGGAGGACGAGGATGCCGGTCTCGGCGACGAGGAGGACGCCGAGGACCTTGGCGCCGAAGTCGATGGAGCGGTAGCCGCCGTAGCCGATGAGCAGCACGCCGGCCAGGGAGATCGGCAGCCACGGCACGTCCGAGCCGGAGAGGGCGTGCACGGTGTCCTGGGTGGCGGTGGCGAGGAGGCCGTAGACGCCGATCTCCATGCCGTTGTAGCCGATCAGGGCGAGGAGGGCGGCGCCGACGCCGGCGGGGCGGCCGAGACCGCGGGTGATGTAGGCGTAGAAGGCGCCGCCGTGCGGGATGTGCCGGCTCATGGTGGTGAAGCCGACGGCGAAGACGGCCAGGGTGAGGCCGGCGACGAGGTAGCCGACGGGGGCGCCGACGCCGCCCAGGAGGATCGCGAGCGGGGCGACACCGGCCATGACGGTGAGCGGGGCGGCGGCGGAGACGACGTAGAAGGCGATGTCGGCGGTGCCGAGGGTGCCGGTGCGCAGGCCCGCCGCCGCGGACGGCGCTCTCTCCTGGGCGGGGTCGGGGGTGGTCACGGACATGGGGGAAGCCCTTCGAGCGGCGGACGGGAGGGGTTCCGGACGGGCGGGCGGCCGGATTCACGGCCCACGGCGACGGCCTGGACCAGGGCGTGCGGGATCGCGCCGAGGTCCCGCGCACCGGGGGTGACGTGCGCCGGGACCCGTAAACCTAAAGGCTTTCGGTTTCCGCAATGTAGCCTTCCGTTGGGCATCCGGGAAGACCCGGGGCAGACCGCAGGGAGCACACTGACCATGGGACGGCCGCGCACACCGCTCCTCGATCGCGAGCGCATCACCACCACGGCGCTGCAACTGATCGACGAACAGGGCGACTTCAGCGTCCCGCGGATCGCGCGGCTGCTCGGCGTCCAGACCGGCTCGGTGTACCACCATGTGGACGGCCGGGACGGCATCGTGGAACTGCTGCGCGAGCGGGTCGCGTCCGCGATCGACCCCGGGACCCTGGACCTCACGCCCTGGGACGCCGCGCTGGAGGCGTGGGCACGCTCCTACCGCGCCGCGTTCGCCGCCCACCCGCGGGCGATCCCCCTGCTGATGACGTCACCCGTTCGCGCACCGCGGGTCCTGGAGCAGTACGAGCGCGCGGTGACCCTGCTGCTGGACGCCGGTTTCGCCGCCGCCGAGGTGATGCCGCTGATCATCGCCCTGGAGAACCTGGTCCTGGGTTCCGCCCTCGACCTCGCGGCCCCCGAGACGATGTGGGAACTGACGGACCGCACCCCCACCCCCCGCCTGGCCGAGGCCCTCGCCGCAGTGGCCGAAGGCCGCGCCAACCGCGCCTTCGAACTGGCCCTGACCGGCTTCCTGACCCATGCCCGCACGCTGCGGGAGGCTGGGCGGGCGGCTCGGTAGGGCGGGGGGTGGCTGGGTCGGCGAGGGCGACTGGGCAGCGGGCAGCCGGGGCGGCGGGGTCGGCGGCCGGGGCGACTGGGCGGGCGGCCGGGCGAAGCCCGGGACGAGGGCCGGGCAGACGGAGCAGGGCTGGGCCGGCGGCTGGGACGGCGGCCGGGGGCCACCGGGCGGGCGGCCGGGCGAAGCCCGGAAGGGGCCGGACAGACGGAGCGGGGCTGGGACGGCGGCTGGGAGGCCGGGGGCAACCGGGCGGGCGGCCGGGCGACACCGGGAGAGGGCCGGACAGACGTACGGAGCGGGATTGAGCTGGGCCATGCCCGCGGCCGGGTGAACCGGGGCTGAGCTGGGGACCGCCACCGGCTCACCCCATCCGTCCGCACTCCGTCCCCACTCCATCCGCACTCCATCCGCACCCCGTCCGCACTGCCCTCTCCGCCGGGCTCCGTCCGGTCCCCCGCGCGGATGCATACCGCCGTCGATGTGGCGCATTCTTGCTGTGTCGCCCGTCGGGCGGCGCACGGACGAGGTGGGGCCGATGAGTGGGAGCTGCGCCGGGGACGAGCGGGTGCCGGCCGGCGTGCTGGCCGGGGCCGCGGCGGACGCGCTGAGTGCCGTGGGCGCCCGCGCCGGCGGCGTGTATCTGCGCTCCCGTACGCCCGGACTGCTGCGCCTCGCGGTGCTCGCTGGACTGCCCGGGCCGTTGTTCCGGCCCTGGTGGCGGGTGAGCGTGGACCGGCCGTTCCCGGTGGCCGACGCGCACCGGCTCGGCGTGCCGGTGATCCTGGCGAACGCCACGGAGGCCATGCGCCGCTACCCCCAGTACGCGGCGGGCCTGCCCTTCCAGTTCGGCACGCTCAACGTGCCCGTCGTGGCGGACGGCCGGCCCTTCGGGGTGATGACCGTGCTGCACGCGGCGGTCTCCGACGCCGGGGAGGTGCTGGCGCCGCGCGAGCGGCTGACGCTCGTGGCGGGCGACCTCGCGGCCGCGCTGCTCCACCGGGAGGCCGAGGGAGGGACCGCCACCTGGGACGACGAACCGCTCTGCGTCCGTCCGCCGGCCGCGGGACCGCCGGGGCGGGTCGGGCAACTGGCCTGGGACCCGTCGACCGGCGCCGTCACCGCCGACGAGCCCGCCCGGGCGCTGCTGGGGCTCGCGCCGGACGAACGCCCCGGCACCCTGGACGCCCTGGTACGGGCCGTCGACCCGGCGGACGCCCACCCGCTTCCCGCCCTGCTGCGCGAGGCCGCCCAGGGCAGACCGCCGCCCCGTCCGGTCCAGGTCCGCACCACCGACGGGGGCCTGCGGCTGCTGGAGCTGTGGCCGCCCGGTCCGACCCCGTCGGCCCCGGTCACCGGCGTCCTCGTCGACCCGGGGCCCGGCGCCCTCGCCGACGGTGCCGCCGACCTGCTGCCCGAGGGCGTGTTCTGCCTGGACCGGCTCGGTCTGATCGTCTACGCCAATCACCGTGCCGCGCACCTGCTCGGCACCGAGCGCTCCCGGCTGCTCGGCCGGTCCCTGTGGGAGGCCGTGCCCTGGCTGGACCAGCCCGCGTACGAGGAGCACCTGCGCGGCGCCCTGCTGTCACCGCAGGAGCCGGTGCACTTCCACGTCCGCCGGTCCGGACCCGCCACCGAGGACCAGGACCGGGGGGCCGCGCCGCGGCCGTACGAAGGCGACTGGCTGAGCATGGCCGTCTACCCTGGCCCCGACCTCCTCACCTGCACCGCCGCTCCGGCCAACCGCGTACCGCATGCCTCGGACCGGCCCGCGACCGCCGCGACCGCCGCGGCTGACACGGCCGACACGGAGACCGAGGCCCCCGCCCCGGACGCCGTCGCCGCCACCGCCCCGCCGTACCGCCCGATCGTCCTGGCCATCGCACTGACGGAGGCGGTGACCGCCCGCCAGGTGTCGGCGGTGGTCATGCAGGAACTGCTGCCCGCGTTCGGCGGCCGCCGGCTGGCCATCTACCTGCTCCAGGAGCGGCACCTGTACCTGGCCTGGGAGACCGGCTTCCCCGAGGGTTTCCTGGCCCCGTTCGAGGGCGTCGCTGGACGCGCGGCTGCCGGGCGTGGAGACGCTCACCACCGGCCGCCCGCTCTTCTTCGACTCGATGCAGCAGCTGGCGGACGCCTATCCGGGCATCCCGCTCGACGCGACGGAGGGCGCCCGCGCCTTCCTGCCGCTGATCGCCTCCGGCCGCCGGGTCGGCTCCTGCATCCTCGGCTTCGACCGTCCGCGCAGCTTCAGCTCCGAGGAGCGCACGGTCCTGACCGCGCTCGCCGGCCTGATCGCCCACGCGATGGAGAAGGCCAAGCGCTACGACACCGAGGCCGCCCTGGCCCGCGGCCTCCAGCAGGCACTCCTCCCCCGGCGGCTGTCGCGGCACGCGCGCGTGGAGACCGTCGGACGCTATCTGCCCGGCACCGAGGGCATGGAGGTGGGCGGCGACTGGTACGACGTCGTGGAGGCCGGGGACGGCCTGGCCCTGGTCATCGGCGACGTCCAGGGGCACGGCGTGCAGGCCGCGGCGACCATGGGGCAGCTGCGCAGCGCGGTGCGGGCGTTCGCGCTCGGCGACCGGCCGCCCGAGGAGGTCATGGGCGGCACCAACCACCTCCTCATCGACCTCGACCCGGGCCAGTTCGCCAGCTGCTGCTACGTCCGCCTGGATCCGGCGACCGGCCTGGCCCGGGCGGTCAACGCCGGGCACCCGCCGCCGCTGCTGCGCCGTCCCGACGGACGTACCCGGACCGTGGACCTGCCGGGCGGGGTCGTCCTCGGAGTCGACGCACGCGCCCACTACCCGGTGGCGGAACTGCGCCTGGAGCCCGGCGCGATCCTCGCGCTGTACACGGACGGGCTGGTCGAGCGGCCCGGCCACGACATCGACGACGGCATCACCGCCCTGCGCACCACCCTGGCCGCCGCCGGCGCTCCGCCCGAACGGTCCCTCGCGGACGTCGCCGACCGGCTCACCGCGACGGCCCGGCAGGCCGCGGACCGGCCCGACGACATCGCCCTGTTGCTGGCCACCCCGCTGTCCCGGTGAGCGCCGGACCGGGAACGCTCCATCACTCTGCGTACCGCCCCTCGCCTCACGGAGCCGGGCAGTGTAGACATGGCACATGGTCCGACTCCTGGGGCGATCGGATACCCGGCCGGCCCGTCGTCCCCGGGGCCTGCGGGCGCGGCGGACGCCCGAGCGCACGCTGGGCGGGCGCAGCGTCGCCGCTCAGGTGTTCGTCCTCCAGGTCGTCATCGTGCTGCTGCTGGTCGTCGCGGCGGTGGTCGCCCTGGTGCTCCAGGTGCGGCACGACAGCACCCGGGAGGCCCGCAACCGCTCCCTCGCCGTCGCCGAGACCTTCGCCAACGCCCCGGGCATGGCCGAGGCGTTGCGCGGTCCCGACCCCACGGCGGTGCTGCAACCGCGCGCCGAGGCCGCCCGCGAGGCGTCGGGGGTCGACTTCATCGTCGTCATGAACACCGAGGGCATCCGCTACACCCACCCCAAGCCGGACCGCATCGGCAAGAAGTTCGTCGGGACGCTCGCACCCGCGCAGGCCGGCGGCACGGTGGTCGAGGAGATCGAGGGGACCATCGGCCGGCTGGTGCAGGCGGTGGTGCCCGTGAAGGCGGCCGACGGCCGGGTCGTGGGGCTGGTGTCGGCCGGCATCACCACCGCGCACGTCGGCGGGAACGCGGACCGTCAGCTGCCGCTGGTGCTGGCCACCGCCGCGGCGGCCCTCGCCCTCGCGACGGGGGGCACGGCGCTGGTCAGCCGCCGTCTGCTGCGCCAGACCCACGGCCTGGGTCCGCGCGAGATGACCCGCATGTACGAACACCACGACGCGGTGCTGCACGCCGTGCGCGAAGGGGTGATCATCGTCGGCGGCGAGGGGGAGCTGCTGCTCGCCAACGACGAGGCGCACCGGCTGCTGAACCTGCCGCCGGACGCCGAACGCCGTGACGTCCGCAAGCTCGGGCTGGACGCCGACACCGCCGAGCTGCTCGCCTCCGGTCGGGTGGTCACGGACGAGGTGCACCTGGTCGGGGAGCGGCTGCTGGCGATCAACCAGCGGCCCACCGATCTGGCGGGCGGACCCGCCGGCAGCGTCGCCACGCTCCGCGACTCCACGGAGCTGCGCGCCCTGTCGGGCCGGGCGGAGGCGGCGCGCGAACGCCTCGACATGCTGTACGCGGCCGGGGTGGGCATCGGGACGAGCCTGGACGTGACCCGGACCGCGGAGGAGCTGGCGGAACTGGCCGTGCCCCGGTTCGCGGACTTCCTGACCGTGGACCTCTTCGACGCCGTCCTGGAGGGGGAGGAGCCGGATTCCCGGGCCGTGCTGCGGCGCACCGCGATGAGCGGGATCCGCAAGGGCGCGCCGCTGTACGCGGTGGGCGAGCGCATCCGTTTCGTCGACACCGCTCCGCAGGCCCGCAGTCTCGCCGCCGGGCAGCCCGTCCTGGAGGCCCGGCTCGCCGAGTCACCGGGCTGGCGCGCGCAGGACCTGGAACGGACCGAACAGGTGATGGAGTTCGGCATCCACTCGCTGATCACCGTGCCGGTGCGGGCGGGCGCACTGCTCCTCGGGGTGGTCAGCTTCTACCGTTCGGAGCGGCCCGAGCCCTTCGATCCGGAGGAGGTCGTCCTCGCGGAGGAGCTGGTGGCGCGCGCCGCGGTCTCCATCGACAACGCGCGCCGCTTCACCCGCGAGCACGGCATGGCCGTCACCCTCCAGCGCAGCCTGCTGCCGCGGACCCTGCCCGAGCAGGGCGCGCTGGACATCGCCTACCGCTACCTGCCCGCGCAGGCGGGCGTCGGCGGCGACTGGTTCGACGTGCTGCCGCTGTCCGGTGCCCGGGTCGCGCTCGTGGTCGGCGACGTCGTGGGCCACGGGCTGCACGCGGCGGCCACCATGGGCCGGCTGCGCACCGCCGTCCACAACTTCTCGGCCCTGGATCTCGCCCCGGAGGAGCTCCTCGGGCTGCTGGACGAGCTGGTGGCCCGTATCGACCAGGACGAGGCGGCCGACGGGACGGCCGCGCCGGTCTCGGGGGCGACCTGTCTGTACGCCATCTACGACCCGGTCTCCCGGCGCTGCGTCGTCGCCCGCGCCGGCCATCCGCCGCCCGCCCTGGTGCACCCCGACGGCCAGGTGGAGTTCCCGGACGTGCCGGCCGGGCTGCCGCTCGGGCTGGGCGGGCTGCCGTTCGAGACGGCCGAGCTGGAGCTGGCGGAGGGCAGCCGGCTGGTGCTGTACACCGACGGGCTGGTCGAGGACCGCAGGCAGGACATCGACACCGGTCTGGAACGGCTGCGCGGCGCCCTGGAGCGGGCCGACGGCTCGCCGGAGAAGACCTGCCAGGTCGTGCTGGAGTCGCTGCTGCCGGCCCGCCCGAACGACGACATCGCGCTGATCGTCGCGCGCACCCGGGCGCTGGGCGCGGAGCGGGTCGCCGAGTGGGACGTGCCGGTGGACCCGGCGGCGGTGGGCGAGGTGCGGTCCGCGGTCGTCCGGCAGCTCGAGCGCTGGGACCTGGAGGAGCTGTCCTTCACGACGGAACTGATCCTGAGCGAGCTGGTCACCAACGCGATCCGCTACGGCAGCCCGCCCATCCGGGTCCGTCTGCTGCGGGACCGCACCCTGATCTGCGAGGTGTCCGACAGCAGCAACACCTCGCCGCACCTGCGGTACGCGGCGATGACGGATGAGGGCGGCCGCGGCCTGTTCCTGGTCGCCCAGCTCACCGACCGGTGGGGCACCCGCTACACGCCCAGCGGAAAGGTGATCTGGGCGGAACAGCCGCTGCCCTGACGGCGAGGACCCGGCCGAAGGACATCCCGGGGGCGGCCTGCTCCTCCTGCTCGCCTTCCTGTCCCGTCCACCGGACGTTCCCGGGCCCTCCCGACGGCCTGAGCGGGCCCCGCCCCTGGCTCATAAATGACGTTTATGAGCTCATAGACCGGACCCGCGTACCGACTTAGGTTTGCCTTAGTTTAGGCTTCCCGTCGAGTCGATCTGTCGTCGTTCGAAGGGAACTGATCATGTCCCGCCCCCTGCGGGTAGCCATAGTCGGAGCCGGCCCCGCCGGGATCTACGCCGCCGACGCGCTGCTCAAGTCCGATGTGGCCACCGACCCCGGTGTCTCCATCGACCTCTTCGAGCGCATGCCGGCCCCGTTCGGGCTGATCCGTTACGGCGTGGCTCCGGACCACCCCCGGATCAAGGGCATCATCACCGCCCTGCACCAGGTCCTCGACAAGCCGCAGATCCGCCTCTTCGGCAACGTCGACTACCCCACCGACATCAACCTGGACGACCTGCGCGCCTTCTACGACGCCGTCGTCTTCTCGACCGGCGCCATGGCCGACCGGGACATGTCCATCCCCGGCATCGACCTGGACGGCTCGTACGGCGCCGCCGACTTCGTCTCCTGGTACGATGGCCACCCGGACGTGCCGCGCACCTGGCCGCTGGAGGCGGAGAAGGTCGCTGTCCTCGGCGTCGGCAACGTCGCCCTCGACGTGGCCCGCATCCTGGCCAAGACGGCGGACGAGCTGCTGCCCACGGAGATCCCGCCGAACGTCTACGAGGGCCTGAAGGCCAACAAGGCGCTGGAGATCCACGTCTTCGGCCGCCGCGGCCCGGCGCAGGCGAAGTTCTCCCCGATGGAGCTGCGGGAGCTGGACCACTCCCCCACCATCGAGGTCATCGTCGACCCCGAGGACATCGACTACGACGAGGGTTCGATCGCCACCCGGCGCGGCAACAAGCAGGCCGACATGGTCGCCAAGACGCTGGAGAACTGGGCGATCCGCGACATCGGCGACCGCCCGCACAAGCTGTTCCTGCACTTCTTCGAGTCGCCGGCCGAGATCCTCGGCGAGGACGGCAAGGTCGTGGGGCTGCGCACCGAGCGCACCGCCCTGGACGGCACCGGCAACGTCAAGGGCACCGGCGAGTTCAAGGACTGGGACGTCACCGCCGTCTACCGCGCCGTCGGCTACCTGTCCGAGAAGCTGCCCAAGCTGCCCTGGGACATCGACTCGGGCACGGTCCCGGACGAGGGCGGCCGCGTCATCGAGGAGAGCGGCGCGCACCTGCAGTCGACGTACGTCACGGGCTGGATCCGGCGCGGCCCGGTGGGTCTGATCGGCCACACCAAGGGCGACGCCAACGAGACCGTGTCGAACCTGCTGGACGACTTCGCCAACGGCCGTCTGCACACGCCGGCGTCTCCCGCCCCGGAGGCCGTGGACGCGTTCCTCGCCGAGCGCGACGTCCGCTTCACCACCTGGGAGGGCTGGTACAAGCTGGACGCCGCGGAGAAGGCACTGGGCGAGCCGCAGGGCCGTGAGCGCGTGAAGATCGTCGAGCGTGAGGACATGCTCCGCGAGAGCGGCGCCTGAGCTCGTCCCCGGCGAGTGAGCGCAGGGGTGGCGCGTGAGCGCGTCTGCGGCGCGTGATCGCCTTGTTCCGAGGGCCCGGAGTCACGGACTTCCGGGCCCTCGGCGTACCCGTCCACTTTTTCGGTGGGCCGCTTTTTCGGTGGGCCCCGTGGTCGACGCCTGTTAGCGTCCCGGCGTGTTCTCCCTCCACGAGCCACCCCTGTTCACCCGGCTGCGCGACGCGCGGCGGATACTCGTCGCCGGCGCGGGCGGCGGCTTCGACGTCTACGCGGGCCTCCCGCTGGCGCTCGCCCTGCGGGCGGCGGGCAAGGACGTCCATCTGGCCAACCTCTCCTTCTCCGACCTGTACGGCCTGCCCGCGGACGTGTGGGTGGAGCCGGACGTCGCGGCCGTGGACCCCGGCACCCCGGCCCGGGGCGACTACTTCCCCGAGCGCACCCTGGCCCGCTGGCTCGATCTCCACGGCCTGCCCTCGACGGTGTACGCGTTCCCGCGCACCGGCGTGGCCCCGCTGCGGACCGCCTACCGCGCGCTCCTCGACCACCTGGGCGGGGTGGACGCCGTCGTCCTGGTGGACGGCGGGACGGACATCCTCATGCGGGGCGACGAGCACGGACTGGGCACGCCCGAGGAGGACATGGCCAGCCTGGCCGTCGTGCACGGCCTCGACGAGGTCGAGCACCGGCTGGTGGCGTGCCTCGGCTTCGGCGTGGACTCCTACCACGGGGTCAACCACTCCCTCGTGCTGGAGAACCTTGCCGCCCTGGACCGGGAGGGCGCCTACCTCGGCGCGTTCTCCCTGCCGCGCGACAGCCGCGAGGGCGCCCTGTACGTCGACGCGGTGGCCCACGCCCAGGCCCACACCCCGGGGCACCCCAGCATCGTCAACGGCTCCGTCGCCGCCGCCGTACGCGGCGAATTCGGCGACGTACGGTTCACGGAGCGGACGAAGGACGGCGAACTGTTCGTCAACCCGCTGATGGCGCTGTACTTCTGCGTGGACGCGCCCGCCCTCGCCCGCCGCAACCTCTATCTGGACCGCATCGAGGACACGGTTCTCATGCGCCAGATCAGCTCCCGTATCGAGGAGTTCCGCGACGCGCTCCCCCGGCTCAGGCAGCCGCGGGCGTTTCCGCACTGACGGACGGACGGGTACGTTCACGCGCCGTTGGTCCTCGCGACGGCGGTCCGTCGGCCGGAGGGGGCACGGCGCGAATGGTCCGCGGGGGCACGGGAATGCTGTGAACGGGGTCACTTCCGGAGCGCCGCGCCGGAACCAGCCCGGAGTGCCCCTTCCGCCCGTCTCGCCTCCCACGAAGGACATGTGGTCTTGGCTCTCATGCATCCTGACGCCCCGTCAGCCCGCCGTCCCGGACGCTGCTGGACGATCCGTGTGGTCGGGCACCGGAACCGCACCGCTTCGGTCACCTGCTCCTCGGCGTGCGCGATGCCACCGCGCTCGCGCGACCTCGCGGCCCTGCGCCGCTTCGCCGAGGCCCATGCCGCCGCCCACGCCCGAGCGGCCTCGGTACGGCCCGACGCCGCCTGCTGGTGCCGCCGCCAGCGGTGCGCGCTCCACGAGGGCACCCGGATCGCCTGCGCGGGCCTGGTCGTCCTGGTGCTGCGCCACGACCCGGCCGTCGGCCAGGTGTGGACACTCAGCGAAGTGTGCGCGGCCTGCGCACAGTTGATGCCGCACACCCGCGTGATGGGCCGCGCGGCGCCCCGCCCCGCCTCCGACGCGGGCCCGGGCACGGGCGCACCGGAGGCCGCACGGCCGACAGACAGCCGTCCGTCTCCCCCCGCACCCGTCGCCCCACCGACCACGGCCCCGTCGCGCCTCGTCCCCGGCGGGTTCAGCGCACCCGGTTCGGGGGGCGGCGCCGGACCGGAACGGTCGGGCGGCCGTCGACGGGGGCGGCTCGGGCAGCGGCGCGGTCAGCTGGAGACGGAGGGCGGAGGGATATGAGGGGGGTCGCCGGCGGCCCGAAAAGGCGCGGACGCAGGTGAACGGGAAACCGGCGCCGGTCCCGGCCGGGTCGGCGCACGGGAACGGCAGAGCGGCGTCAGGCCGAGCGGGCGTGGCAATGCGCGGAACAGGGGACCAGCATCGTCCCCATCCGGGTCGGCGCGCGGGTAACAGGCAACCGGCCTCGGCCCCGGCCGGGTCGGCACAGGCGAACCGAGACCGGCGTCCGGTTGAACCCCGGGTTGGGGCGCGGGAACGGCAGAGCGGCGTCAGGCCGAGCGGGCGTGGCAATGCGCGGAACAGGGGACCAGCATCGTCCCCATCCGGGTCGGCGCGCGGGTAACAG
>NZ_JBIBVX010000023.1:0-16043 GCF_043080745.1 Streptomyces sp. NPDC014995 | reverse complement strand
CAGGCAACCGGCCTCGGCCCCGGCCGGGTCGGCACAAGCGAACCGAGGCCGGCGTCCGGTTGAACCCCGGGTTGGCGCACGGGAACGGCAGAGCGGCGTCAGGCCGAGCGGGCGGGCGACCCGAGAACAGAAGACCGGCGTCGGTCCCTGACGGGTCGGCGTTGGTGCGGGGAACAGGAGACCGGCGTTCGGCTGAGCCCGGGGTGGCGTGCGGGAACCGTAGAACGACCGGCAGGCCGAGCTGCGGGTGATTCCAGCGGGCCTGCCGCCCTGACGGCCGGGATCCTGGCGCGGGAACATCGGCGGCCGGGTCGGTGTCGGCGGTCGGGGACGCGCTCCGTGGCCGCCCAAGCCCCAGGCGGGCCCGTGCAGGTGGCGGCTCCTCCCCCGGCCGGCCGGTTCGTCGCGTCGGCTTTGGCTCAGGCGCCGTACTCGGGACCGCGCTGGGGTCGGAACTGGCGTGGTATGCGGACGGGCAGGGCGCCCAGCGCCCGGTCCGGGGGTGGGAGCGGAGGCGGAGGCGGGAACGGGCCACCGTTGGGGAACCGGGAGGCCGGGTCCTCGCGTGACGCCTGCCGTGCCGCCATCAGTTCGGCTATGTGGGCGCCGCTGCGCCGGCCCTCCAGGTGCAGTCGGCCGACGTTGACCCGCTCGTCGGCGAGCAGGGTGAGGACGGCGGAGGGGCCGGCCGCGTACGTGGCGACGTAGCCGCCCGCCCCGCGGACCAGCAGTTCGCAGAACTCGCCGCGGGCCGTGAGGTCCACCATCCGGTAGCCGACGCCGAGGGCGGCCGCGGTGAGGGCCGCGAGTCCTTCCGGCTGGACGTCGGGCATGTCCTGGGCGAGGACGAGACCGTCGACGCTCGCCGCCAGCGCCCCCGACAGCCGGGGCATGCGCGCACGCAGCCGGTGCAGTTCGTTCAGGACCTCGGCCTCCACGGCCATGACCGGTCTCCTTTCGCCACACGAGGCTGGGGAAGGAAGTGCTGCGGCGCATGCCGAACCGCCCCCGCCCGCACAGCCACGCGGCCGCACCGAGAGCGTGATCCCGAGATTACGGAAGGTGCTGGGGCGACGGGACGGCTTTTGGCATTTTCCCCTGGAACATCCCGGGGTCGCTTGTCGCCACAACGCTGCTCCTGACCCACGCGCCGGCCTTCGCCGGCAGCGTCTGGCGTCTGCCCTGCGGCCGACGGGGCTGCTGACGGCCCCCGGCACACGCGCGGCTCGGCCCGGGTCGCCAAGGGCGGCATGTCGGCCCGGGAGACCTGCGACGCCGAGGGCGTCGTCCAGGCCGCCCGACGGACCCGCCCGTTCGGGCCACCCCGCCGGTTCGACGGCCGCTCAGCGAATCACCAGGACGTGGTCGCCGCGCGGCAGCAGCTCGCCCACGACGGGCGCGCCGGGGATTTCGCCGGCCACCAGCAGCCCGCCGGAGGTCTGCGCGTCGGCCAGGAGCAGTGCCTCGCCCTCGCTCACCGCCGACAGGTCGCTGTGCGGGCGGACCCACTCCAGATTGCGCCGGGTGCCCCCGCTGACGTATCCCTCGCGCAGCGCCTGCCGGGCACCGTCGAGGTAGGGCACGGCGGCGGCGTCGATCAGCGCCGTGACCCCGCTGGCCCGCGCGAGTTTGTAGGCGTGTCCGAGCAGCCCGAACCCGGTGACGTCCGTCGCGCAGGTGAGTCCGGCGGCCACCGCCGCTTCGGCCGCCTCGCGGTTGAGCCGCGTCATGGTCTCGACCGCCTGCGGGAACACCTCGCCGGTGGCCTTGTGCCTGCTGTTCAGCACGCCGATGCCGAGCGGTTTGGTCAGCGACAGCGGCACACCCGGCGTGCCCGCGTCGCTGCGCAGCAGCCGGTCCGGGTCGACCAGGCCGGTGACGGCCATGCCGTACTTGGGCTCGGGGTCGTCCACGCTGTGGCCGCCGGCGACGTGACAGCCGGCGGCAGCGGCCGTGTCCAGGCCGCCGCGCAGCACCTCGCGGGCCAGTTCGAGGGGGAGCACACCCCGCGGCCACGCCAGCAGGTTCACCGCGAGCAGGGGACGGCCACCCGTGGCGTACACGTCCGACAGCGCGTTCGCCGCGGCGATCCGGCCCCAGTCGTAGGCGTCGTCGACCACGGGTGTGAAAAAGTCGGTGGTCGCCAGCACCGCCGTGCCGTCCCGCAGCCGGACCACGGAGGCGTCGTCGCCGTCGTCCAGCCCGACCAGCAGTTCGCCCAGGGGATCGCGGACCGGCACGGCGGCCCCCAGGCCCCGCAGCACTTCCTCCAGTTCCCCCGGCGGGATCTTGCAGGCGCATCCGCCGCCGTGCGCGTACTGGGTGAGGCGGACGGTTTCCCGGGACGACGTCGGTGAGGTCACATCGACCATGATTCCGCATACGCTCCATTAGCGACCAGATGCGGCTTTTGCGAAGATGGCCGCGTGGCGCGGGGAGGCGTATCCGGCCTGGTGACCGGCCCGGTCTTCAAAACCGTTGAACGGCAGGAGCTGCCGTTGGCGGGTTCGATTCCCGTCCGCCTCCGCCACGGCCCGCGACGAGCAGAGGGGGTGCCATGAGCGATCCGCGCAGGCTCATCCCCGGCACCGACTCCGTGCTGGCCGATGCGCGCATCGCCGCCGCCGTACGGACGCTGGGGCGCCCCCTGGTGAAAGCGGCCGTCGCCGAGGCCCAACGCCGGGCGAGGGCCGGTGAGATCGCCCCCGAGGACGTGGTGGACGCGGCGGTCGGTCACCTGCCCGAGCGGGCCTGCGGCCTGCGGCCGGTGATCAACGCCACCGGGGTGCTGGTGCACACCAACCTCGGCCGCGCGCCGCTGTCGGAGGCCGCCCGGGACGCCGTGCTGGCCGCGGCCGGGTGCACGGACGTCGAGTTCGACCTCGCGGAAGGCCGCCGGGCCCGCCGCGGACGCGGGGCGCTCGCCGCGCTGGCCGAGGCCGTCCCCGACGCCGGAGCGGTGCACGTGGTGAACAACAACGCGGCCGCGCTGCTCCTGTGCGCCCTGGCGATGGCCGCCGGACGGGAGATCGTGATCAGCCGGGGCGAGCTGGTCGAGATCGGCGACGGGTTCCGCATTCCGGAGCTGCTGGCTTCCACCGGCGCGCGGCTGCGCGAGGTCGGCACCACCAACCGCACACACGCGCGCGACTACGCCGAGGCCATCGGCCCCGACACCGCCTTCCTGCTGAAGGTCCACGCGTCCAATTTCCACATCGGCGGCTTCACCGCGGCGGCGGACGTGACCGAGCTGGCGGCGCTCGGACCTCCGCTGGTGGTGGACATCGGTTCCGGGCTGCTCGCCCCGCACCCGTCGCTCCCCCGGGAACCGGACGCCGCCACCGCGCTGCGCGCCGGGGCGGCGCTGGTGACCGCCAGCGCGGACAAACTGCTCGGCGGTCCGCAGGCCGGGCTGCTGCTCGGCGAGTCAGGGCTGGTCGAACGGCTGCGACGGCATCCCGCGGCGCGGGCCCTGCGGGTGGACAAGCTGACCCTGGCCGCGCTGGAAGCGACGCTGCGCGGTCCGGAGCCGCCCGTACGCGCCGCGCTGGCCGCCGACGAGACCGTCCTGCGTCAGCGCGCCGCCCGGCTGGCCGAACGGCTGCGGGCCGAGGGAGTACCGGCGGAGGCGCTGCGCACGGAGGCGGCCGTGGGCGGTGGGGGCGCGCCCGGGGTGGCCCTGCCCAGCGCGGCCGTCGCCCTGCCCGCGCGGTACGGCCCGCTGCTGCGCACCGGTGCGGTCCCGGTGATCGGCCGGCTGGAGCGTGGACGCTGCCTGCTGGATCTGCGCACGGTCGGGGCGCAGGAGGAGCGGTCGGTGCTGGAGGCCGTACTCGCCGCGCAGGGCGCCGACCGCGGGAGTGGGCCGCCGTGCAGGTGATCGCCACCGCCGGTCATGTCGATCACGGCAAGTCGACGCTGGTGAGGCTGCTCACCGGGATGGAGCCGGACCGCTGGGAGCAGGAGCGCCGGCGCGGGCTGACCATCGACCTCGGTTTCGCCTGGACGACCCTGCCCGGCGGACCGGAGGTGGCGTTCGTCGACGTCCCGGGCCACGAGCGGTTCGTGCCCAACATGCTCGCCGGCGTCGGCCCGGTCCCCGCCGTGCTGTTCGTGGTGGCCGCCGACGAAGGGTGGATGCCGCAGTCGACCGAGCATCTGGAGGCGCTCGACGCGCTGGGCGTGCGGCACGTGCTGCTCGCCGTCACCCGCTGCGACCTGGCCGACCCGGAACCGGCACGGCGGCAGGCGCTGGCCCGGATGGCGGCGGCCGGCCTGGGACCGGTCGGCTCGGTGACGGTGAGCGGGCGCACCGGCGAGGGCCTGGACCGGCTGCGCGCCGCACTGGTGCGGCTGGTGGGAGCCCTGCCACCCGCCGATCCGGACGCCGACGTCCGGCTGTGGGTGGACCGCTCGTTCAGCATCGTCGGCGCGGGCACGGTGGTCACCGGGACGCTGACGGCCGGCACCCTGCGCGCCGAAGCGGAGCTTCGCCTGGCGTCCACCGGGACGGTGATGCGGGTACGCCGGTTGCAGACCCTGGGCCGGGAGTCGCCCGAGGTCCGTGCGGTGGCCCGGGTGGCGGTCAATCTGCGCGGCGTCGAGCAGCACGCGGTCGGCCGCGGCGACGCGCTGCTCACACCGGGCAGGTGGCTGACCACGTCCGAGGTCGACGTCGCGCTGCGAAGAGGTGACGGCGGCGCCACGGCCGGCGCCGGTGAGCGCGGTGACCTCCCTCGCGAGCTGGTGCTGCACGTGGGATCCGCGTCGGTTGCCGCCCGCGTCCGGCCGCTGGGGGCCGACAGCGCCCGGCTGCGGCTGGACCGGCCCCTGCCGCTGCGCGTCGGCGACCGCGCGTTGCTGCGCGACCCGGGCCGGCATCGCATCGTCGCCGGCGTCGACGTACTCGACGTGACGCCGCCCGGGCTGCGCCGACGTGGCGCCGCGCGGTCCCGCGCCGCGGAGCTGGCCGCTCTGACCGATGCGCCGGCGCGGACGGTGGCCGAGGCGATCCTGCTCCGGCGGCGCTTCGCGACCGCGGACGAGCTGCGCTCCATGGGGCTGCCCGAGGCGGGCGAGCCGGTGGGTGACGGTCTGCGGGTTCACGCGAGCGTGTGGCGCGACCTGCTGGCCTCCGTCCGTGTCCTGGTCGACCAGTGGCGCGACGATCACCCCTTGGAGTCCGGCGTGCCCGTGGAGGCGGTACGGCAGCGGCTGCGGCTGCCCACCACCGGCGTGGTGGAACGGCTTGCCGGTGCCGCGTCGCTGCCGGTGGTGGACGGGCGGGTGTGCGTGCCGGGCCGCCCGGCGGTGCTGCCCGAACCCGTCGAGGCGGCGGTGGCCGTGCTGACCGCCGCGTTGCGCGACGCCCCGTTCGCGGCGCCGGACGCCGCCAGGCTGGCGGAGCTGCGGCTGGGGACCCGGGAGCTGGCCGCCGCGGTGCGCGCGGGCCGCCTGCTGAAAGTGGCCGACGGTGTCTTCCTGCTGCCCGGCGGCGATGCGCGGGCCCGCGAGGTGCTCGCGGAACTGCCCCAGCCGTTCACCCTCAGCCAGGCACGGCAGGCGCTGGGCACCACCCGGCGGGTCGCGGTACCCCTGCTGGAGCTGCTGGACCGCCGGGGTGCCACCGAGCGGCTGCCGGACGACACCCGTCGGGTACGTACCACGCCGCCGTGACCGGCGCTCGACATGCCCCCGGCGAGCCCCGGCGTTACGTTGGCTGCGACGGCGGAAGGGCGCGAGGCGGGAGAGCGCCATGGGCCTGCGGCAGTGGATCGACGGCTGGCCGGTGTACCGGCAGCTCACCGGCGACGACGCGCTGGGCAGGGGAAGCGCGGCACGCTCGCGTGGCACCGAGCGGCTGTCCGCCCGTACCGAGCACGCCGACCGGGTCGTGCGGTCCGTGTGCCCGTACTGCGCCGTGGGCTGCGGCCAGAAGGTCTACGTCGAGGACGGGAAGGTCACCCAGATCGAGGGCGACCCGGACTCCCCGATCTCACGCGGCCGGCTGTGCCCGAAGGGGTCGGCCAGCAAGCAACTGGTGACGGGCCCGGGCCGGATCAGCACCGTCCTGCACCGGCCCGCGCACGGCACGGGGTGGGAGCGGATCCCGCTCGACCGGGCGATGGACATGATCGCCGACCGGGTCGTCAAGACCCGCCGGGAGTCGTGGCAGGACACGCAGCACGGCGTTCCCGTCCGGCGCACGCTCGGCATCGCCTCGCTCGGCGGAGCCACGCTGGACAACGAAGAGAACTACCTGATGAAGAAGCTCTACACGGCTCTGGGCGCGATCCAGATCGAGAACCAGGCGCGGATTTGACACTCTGCCACGGTTCCCGGTCTGGGGACCTCGTTCGGCCGTGGCGGAGCCACGACGTTCCAGCAGGACCTGGCCCAGTCCGACTGCATCGTCATCCAGGGGTCGAACATGGCCGAGTGCCATCCGGTCGGCTTCCAGTGGGTGATGGAGGCGAAGGAACGGGGTGCCACGATCATCCACGTCGACCCACGCTTCACCCGCACCAGCGCGCTGGCGGACGTCCACGTGCCGCTGCGGGCCGGGACGGACATCGCCTTCCTCGGCGCGCTGATCAACCATGTGCTGAGCAACGACAAGGACTTCCGCGAGTACGTCGTCGCCTACACCAACGCGCCGGCGATCCTGCGGGAGGACTTCGCCGACACCGAGGACCTGGACGGGCTGTTCTCCGGCTTCGCCCCGGAGAGCCGCCACTACGAGACGACCAGCTGGATGTACGAGGGGGTCGAGGCCTCGGCCGCGGCCGGCGCCCGGGACCGGTGGCCGGCCTCGGCAGGAGAGGGCGAGAAGGACGCCGTCGCCCGGCAGCACGGAGGGCGGGAGCTGCGCGAGACCGCCCGCGCGGAGTCGTACGGAGCCGGCGGCGCCGCCCTGGGCGGGAAGCCGGCCATGGACCCGACGCTGCGCCATCCCCGCTGCGTGTACCAGGTGCTCAAGCGGCACTTCGCCCGCTACACGCCGGAGCTGGTCGAGGACGTCTGCGGCGTCTCCCGCGAGCTGTTCGCCCGGGTGGCCGACGCGATCACCGCCAACTCGGGGCGCGAGCGCACCACGGCGCTGTGCTACTCCGTCGGCTGGACCCAGCACACCGTCGGGGTGCAGTACATCCGCACCGCGTCCATCCTCCAGGCGCTGCTGGGCAACATGGGGCGGCCGGGCGGCGGCATCCTGGCCCTGCGCGGACACGCCAGCATCCAGGGCTCCACGGACGTCCCCACGCTGTTCGACCTGCTGCCCGGCTACATCCCCATGCCGCACGCCCACCAGCACCAGGACCTGGAGGCGTTCGTGGCCGCGGACGCCGGCACGACCGGCTTCTGGGGCAACATGCGCGCGTACGTGGTGAGTCTGCTCAAGGCCTGGTGGGGAGAGGCCGCCACCGAGGAGAACGACTACCGCTTCGACTGGCTGCCCCGGCTGACCGGCGACCACGGCACCTACCGGACGGTGCTGAACCAGCTCTCCGGGGAGTGCAAGGGCTACTTCCTCGTCGGGGAGAACCCGGCGGTCGGCTCGGCCAACGGCAAACTGCAGCGGCTGGGCCTGGCGAACCTGGACTGGCTGGTGGTGCGGGACCTGCGGATGATCGAGAGCGCGACCTTCTGGAAGGACGGGCCGGAGATCGAGACCGGTGAGCTGCGCACCGAGGAGATCCCGACGGAGGTGTTCTTCCTGCCGGCCGCGGCGCACACGGAGAAGGACGGCAGCTTCACCAACACCCAGCGGCTGCTGCAGTGGCACCACGCCGCGGTCGCCCCGCCGGGCGACGCCCGCAGCGACCTGTGGTTCTACTACCACCTCGGCCGGATCATCCGGGAGAAGCTCGCCGCTTCCACCGACCCGCGCGACCGCCCGCTGCTCGACCTCACCTGGGACTATCCGACCGAAGGCCCGCTGGCCGAACCGAGCGCCGACGCCGTGCTCGCCGAGATCAACGGGTACGGGCCGGACGGTCAGCCGCTGTCGACGTCGACCCAGCTGCGCGACGACGGCTCCACCGCCTGCGGGGTCTGGATCTACTGCGGGGTCCGCGCCGACGGGCACAACCACGCGGCGAACCGCCGGCCGCGCGCCGAGCAGAGCCGGGTCGCCCCCGACTGGGGCTGGGCGTGGCCGGCCAACCGCCGCATCCTCTACAACCGGGCGTCGGCCGACCCCGAGGGAAGGCCGTGGAGCGAGCGCAAGCGGTACGTGTGGTGGGACGCCGAGCAGGGCCGGTGGACCGGGGAGGACGTCCCGGACTTCGAGGCGGACAAGCCGCCCGACTACCGGCCGCCGCCGGGCGCGAAGGCGCAGGACGCCCTGGCCGGCACCGACCCGTTCATCATGCAGAGCGACGGCCGCGCCTGGCTGTTCGCGCCGGCCGGGCTGGCCGACGGGCCACTGCCCGCGCACTACGAGCCGTACGAGTCGCCGGTGGACAACCCGCTCTACGGGCAGCAGACGAACCCGGCGCTCCAGGCGCACGACCGCCCGGCCAACCGGTACCACCCGGCCGGCAGCGAGGTGTATCCGTATACGTTCACCACCTACCGGCTCACCGAGCACCACACGGCCGGCGGCATGAGCCGGACCCTGCCCTATCTGTCCGAGCTGCAACCGGAGTTCTTCTGCGAGGTCTCCCCGGAACTCGCCGCGGAGCGCGGTCTGGAGCATCTGGGCTGGGCGACCATCACGACGGCCCGCACGGCGGTCGAGGCGAGGGTGCTGGTGACCGACCGGATCAGACCGCTGCGGGTCCGGGGCCGCACGATCCACCAGGTGGGCCTCCCCTACCACTGGGGCCCGGAAGGACTGTCCACGGGTGACGCGGCGAACGAGCTGCTGTCCGTGGTCCTCGACCCGAATGTGCGCATCCAGGAGTCCAAGGCGGCGACCTGCGACATCCAGCCGGGCAGGCGTCCACGGGGTTCGGCACTGCCCGCCCACGTGGCGGCGTACCGGCGGCGCGCCGGCCTCCCCGACGACACCCCGTGGGGCACAGGAGAGGGGCGGCGATGACCTCCGATCACAACAGGCTGTCCGGCCCGCTGGCCGACCCCAGCGCGGACGCGGGTTACCCGGACACCCACCCGCCCCGGATGGGGTTCTTCACGGACACCTCCGTCTGCATCGGCTGCAAGGCGTGCCAGGTGGCGTGCAAGGAGTGGAACCTCGTCCCGGCCGAGACCGGGGAACTCGACCTGCTGGGGCAGTCGTTCGACAACACGGGCGCGCTGAGCGCCAACAACTGGCGGCACGTGGCGTTCATCGAACAGAAGACCGAGCAGCAGGCGCCACCGGACCGGCCGCCGGTCGATCTGGGCATGCCGGCCATGGGGCCGCCCGGGCAGGAGGCGGGGGCCGCGGAAGGCCAGGTGCGCTGGCTGATGTCCAGCGACGTGTGCAAGCACTGCACCCACGCCGCCTGTCTGGACGTCTGCCCGACCGGGTCGTTGTTCCGTACCGAGTTCGGGACCGTGGTGGTGCAGGAGGACATCTGCAACGGCTGCGGGTACTGCGTGCCGGCATGCCCCTACGGCGTGATCGACATCCGCCCGGGCGACGGCCGGGCCTTCAAGTGCACGCTGTGCTACGACCGGTTGGGGGCGGGGCGCGAACCGGCCTGCGCGCAGGCGTGCCCGACCGACTCCATCCAGTTCGGGCCGCTGGAGGAACTGCGCGAGCGGGCCGACCGGCGGGTCACCGAGCTGCACGAGCGCGGCGTGGACGAGGCGCGGCTGTACGGCCGGGATCCGCAGGACGGCGTCGGCGGTGACGGCGCGTTCTTCCTTCTGCTGGACGAGCCCGAGGTGTACGGGCTGCCGCCCGACCCGGTGGTCACCACTCGTGACCTGCCGTCGATGTGGCGGCACGCGGCGACGGCCGCCGCCGGTGTGGCGGTGAGCGTCGCGCTGTCCTTCCTGGGGCGGGGAAGCGGCCACGGGCGACGGCGATGACGGAACGGGGCGGTGCGCAGAGGAGGAAGCCGTGACGGGGAGCGGTGAGCGGGAGCAGCCCGTGGTTCCGCGGGCACAGTTCCGGTCGTACTACGGCCGGCCGATCATCAAGCGTCCCACCTGGAAGGTGCCGGACGTGCCGGGATACCTGTTCCTCGGCGGAACGGCCGGCGCGTCGGCGTCCATGGCGGCGGTCGCCGAGCTGGTGGGGCGTCGGGAGCTGGCCGGGGCAGGCCGGTGGGTCGCCGCCGTCGCGTCGGCGGGGAGCGTCGCCGCCCTGATCCACGACCTCGGCCGTCCCGAGCGTTTCCCGCACATGCTGCGCGTCTTCAAGCCGACCTCCCCGCTGTCGGTGGGCTCCTGGATCCTCGCGCCGTTCTCCGCGCTGGCCACCGCCTCCGCCGCTTCGCAGGCCACCGGACGGCTGCCGGGACTGGGCCGGCTCGCCGGACTCGGCTCCGGCGTGCTCGGGCCGGCGATGTGCACCTACACCGCGGTACTGCTCTCCGACACCGCGGTGCCGGCGTGGCACGAGGCGTATCCGGAACTGCCGTACGTCTTCGCGGGCAGCGCGCTGACCAGCGCCGCCGGTGCCGCGCTGCTCTGCGCGCCCGGCGCGGACCACGGGCCGCCCACCCGGATGGGTCTCCTCGGCACGGGCATGGAGCTCGCCGCGATGCGCCGCATCGAGCGGCGGCTCGGGCTGGTCGGTGAGCCCTACGTCACGGGCCGCCCCGGCCGGCTGCTGACCCTGAGCAAGGCACTGACCGCGGCCGGGGCCGGATTGTCACTCCTCCCGCATCGCCGGGCGGCCCCGCTCCTGGCCGGCGCGTGCTACCTGGCAGCGGGACTGTGCACCCGGTTCGGCATCTTCGCGGCGGGCATGGCGTCCGCGCAGGACCCCGCGTACGTGGTGACGCCGCAGCGGCAGCGCCTCGGGCCGGGCGGGGACGGCGCGACGAACGGGGGATGAAGGCTCATGGCGTCCCCGGTCCGGGGCGGGCGCGACCGGGTCCCGGGAAATCGGCCCGCTCCCCGACTCCGCGGTGAGCAGCGGCACGGGCCACGGCGTCGCCCGGCAGCAGGGCGGACTCGAAGCGCCGGCGGGTGTGGCCGATCCGGAGGGGCTTGACGCGCCCCGCCAGGCAGACCCGCCGCCCTCCGGGCTGCGCAGTGCGTTCCACGCAAGCCCTGGTCGCTCATCGTGAGGCGGCGGGTCACCAGGTCGGCCGGCGGGTTGCCGGTGAAGAGCTGACCGTCGGCGGTGCCCACGCCGTCAGTGGTCGTACTCCGCGCCGACGAGGACGAAGGCCATCGTGACCGGTCGGCCACTGCGGTTGCGCCAGGCGTGGCGGGTGCCGTTCTGGATCACGATGTCTCCCGCCGAGAGCCGGGTGCAGTGGCCGTCGTCGAGTTCGAGCACGATCTCGCCGTGCAGCACGATGCCGTAGTCCACGGTCGGCGTGGCGTGCATGCCGTCCGGCTCGATGAGTTCGGCGATGCCGGGCGAGTCGGCCCGCTGCTCCCGGTCGAAGGCGACGGGGTCGAACGCCGGGTCGGCCAGAGCGGTCTCCGGCGGGAAGGTCAGGACGATGAACCGGGTGCCGCCGGGCGCCGGGAGCAGGCTGGTGATGTCGGGTGTGGGGTCCTCTCCGGTCCGGCTGACCTGTTCGCCGGGTTCGGTGGCCCACGGCAGACGGGAAATCCAGCCCGGCAGACTGGTGAACTCCCGGCTGCGGGGGACGGGGCCGTCGCTGACGACGACCGATCTGCCGTTCTCGTCATGGCCGGTGACGACTCTGCGCATGGGTCTTCTCCTCCGTCGGGTCCGTCGAATCGGTCAGTCAGTCGGACCGGCCGCCGCCGGGTCCGGTCGGGGACGCGAGAGTGGTCGCCCAGACGTCCAGGACGTCCGCCACCGTGGCGGCCGGCGCCCGGAGCAGGGCCGATGCCACGGTGCGTACGAACAGCAGGTGCCGGTCGTCGGTGAGGTACTCCACCGGGGACTTGCCGTCCACGCGCGCGAGCAGCAGCGCCGGCAGCAGCGATGCGGCCCGCGTCTCCAGGGCCGTCCGGGGCTCCCAGTCGACGTGCCGGACGTACTCCTCGGCCAGCGCGTGGGCGGACCGCAGCAGTTCGGCGCGGCGTCCGGGCACCACGAGAGTCTTCAGGAGCAGATGGTTGACGCAGAAGGCCAGGTCGAAGGCCGGGTCTCCGTACCAGGCGCACTCCGCGTCGAGCAGCACGGGCCCTGACGGGCCGACGAGGATGTTCTTGGGGCTGACGTCGCCGTGCACCAGGGCCAGGCGGGTGGTGGCCGTGCGGTCGGCGAGGCCCTGGAGGGTGTCGCCCAGAGCGGGGTGCGCTGCCGCGGTCGCCAGGAGATACGGCTCGATGCGCAGGGCATGGAAGTTGTCGTCGGTGGCGAACCGGGCGGCGACGGCCGCGTCGCCCGCGCTCGCCGCGTGCAGGGCGCCGAGTACCTCTCCGACGGCCGCCGCGGTCGCCACCTCCACCTCGCCGCCGAGCAACCGCGCCTTCCACATCGGGTACCGCTCGGGGGGCAGGTACGCCATCGCGAAGAGGCCGGCTTCGGGATCGTGGGCCAGCAGCTCGGGCACGCTGTCGGGGCGGTGCCGGGACGCGAACCGCATCCACGCCCATTCGTAGGCGTTGCGCGACACCGGAGCCTCCCAGTCGGCCGCGACCCGCAGCCGGGCCAGGGCCCGCTTGACGCACAGGGATCGTCCCGGCAGATCCACCCGCCACAGGTCGGACGAGACACCGCCGGCCAGCGGCGTCCAGCGTGCGGCTTCGCCCCGTGCGGCGAGCTTGTGGGCGAGCAGGAAGCCGGCCAGCACGGGGTCCGGACCCACCTGCGCGGAGACCGGGCTCATCGCCGGTCTCCCGGCTCGGTGGTCAGACCGCGTGGGCTGTTGCAGGCGTGGGCGGGCGCGTCGCCCGCCAGGATCCGTACGACCTCCTCGGCGGCGCGGCGGCGCAGTTCCGTGACCGAGGCGTCGGAGGAGAAGGCGACGTGGGGAGTGAGCAGCGCGCCCGGCTGCTCCAGCAGCTCGGTGGGGACCTGGGGTTCGGACTCCAGCACGTCGAAGGCGGCCGCGTCCAGGTGCCCGCTGTCCAGCGCCTTGACGACCGCGTCGGTGTCCACCAGGCCGCCCCGGCTGACATTGACCAGCAGGCCGCCCGGCTTCATCAGCGCCAGTTGTCCGGCTCCGATGATGTGGTGCGTGGAGGGCGTGAGCGGCACATGGAGGATCACCACGTCACTGCGGCGCAGAAGCTCCTCCAGACCCACCGGCTCGACACCGGCGGCGTCCTTCGGCGGGTACGGGTCGTGGGCCAGGATCCGGCAGCCGAACGCCCCGAGCTTGCGCGCGGTGGCGCGGCCGATCCGGCCGAAACCGACGACGCCGCAGGTCAGCGTCGACAACCGGCGCAGCCGGGCGCTCGCGGGGTCCCAGCGGCCCGCACGGACCTCGCGGTCGAACACCGCCAGGCCACGCGTCCAGGCCAGCACCATGCCGACGGCGTGGTCCGAGACCTCCTCGACGCAGTAGTCCGGAACGTTGGTGACCCAGACGCCCTGCTCGGTGGCGGCGTCCACGGCGATGTTGTCGAGGCCGACCCCGAGCCGGGCCACGATCCGCAGATCCGGCGAGGTGGCGATCGCGGCGGTGGAGACCGGCGCCCAGCAGGTCAGGATCCCGGCGGGCCGGTGCTCGGCGACCAGCTCCTCGATCACCTCGGCGGAGGCGGGCTCGGCGGGGCCGGTCACGAGGGTGTGGCCCGCGCCCTCGATGACGGATCGCTCGACGGAGTCGTCGGGCCAGGCGTGGTCGGTGAGCAGCACGGTGCCTGGGCGGCTCGGTGGTTTCATGGGGTCGTCCTCGCAGAATCGTGCGGTCGCCGGCCGGCGGCCGGGCGTCCCGCCCTTGGCATCCGGTCAGCAGGTTCGATCGTCGTCCGGCAGGGCGGTCGGCGGCATGTCCGATGAGGCCGTCGGCCGCCCTGGGCGGGAGGGAAGGTCACTGGGCTCGGGTCGGGTGCCGGCGCTCGCCGACTTGTGGTCGGTTCAGGCGCCGCGGTACGTCCCTGGAACGGGTCACGGGATGCCGGGGCACGTCGCATCACTCTGTCACAGCCACGTGATGCTAACGATAGCATTCAGGTCCGCCGACGCGTCAAGGGCACGGGCGCACACTCGATCGCCGACGCCCCCGCCGATGGTCACCGAGAGGCGAGGACCCTGTCCCCCGCGGGGAAATCGAGGACCCTCGAAGAAATCCGCTGTCCGCATCTTGACGCGCCAGGGACTTCCCTTCATGGTTTCTGCCAGCGCCGACCGCGTGACCCATATCCATCCGCGCGAGGTCCGGCTGTCGACGACGTCATAGCCACGGACGTCCCCGACGGGCGATACACGACTGAATTCCCGCCTGCGGCGTCCGACCGCACGGCGGCCCATCGCCCCCATTCCACCGATCGGCGACCGCGTCAGCGTCGTCGGTTCAGGTCCGTGTTCAGCTCACCGCTTCTCGTCATCGTCCGTACGGCCCCGTACCGGCGAGACATCCGCCGCGGCCTGCCGTGGCCCATTCCTCCTCAGGAGCCGCTATGACTCACGCAGCGCAAGTCGACACCAGTGCAGAGCCCGCCGGAGAAACACCGGAAAGCAGCCGCGTGCCCCTTTCCAAGGGCATGATCGGGGCGGGTTTCCTGCTGGTGGTCCTCTCCTACATGGTCAACGCGATGGACCGCCAGGTCTTCCCTCCGCTGCTGCCCAACATCCGTGCGGAGTACGGGTTCTCCCTGGAGCAGGGCGGGCTGCTGGCGACGAACTTCACCCTCGGCATGGCTCTGGCCGGTCTGCCGGCGGGCTACCTCCTGGACCGCTTCCGGCGCAAGACCGTGCTGCTGGTCAGCATCGTGATCTACTCCCTGGGCACGATGGCCACTCCGCTCGCGACCGGTTTCGCCGACATGACCGCGTACCGGGTCGTCTCCGGCTTCGGTGAGGGCATGCAGTCCGCCGCCATCTTCGCGGCGATGGGCGCCTTCTTCACCCACCGGCGGGGCCTGGTCTTCGGCGTCATCGGCGTGGGCTACTCCATCGGCGTGTTCATCGCCCCGCTCATCGGCGTCCAGCTCATGAGCATGCACGGCACCTGGCACTCGCCCTTCTACCTGTTCGGCACAGCCGGACTGCTGATCGCCGCCGCCTCCCTCTTCCTCGTGAAAACCGGTCTGACCGAGCACTCGACCGAGAAGGTCGTCTCCACCAGGACCTACGAGTACATGCCGGCCTCCCCCTACAACCGCAACACCGTGGCACTGGCGGTCCACTCCGTCGTCAGCGGTGTGGCCATCTACGGGTTCCTCGGCCTCTACCCGACGTACCTCATCAGCTCGCTGCACTACACCGCCGGGCAGGCCGCACTGGCCATGAGCCTTCTCGGCTTCGGCGGCATGACGGCCGTCCTCGGGGGCTGGCTCGGCGACCGCGTGAACCAGCGCAGCCTGCTGATCCTGAGCCTGCTGGCCGTCTCGGCGATCAGCTTGAGCATCTACGAGACGCAGGCGGGACTCGGCCTGCAGTGCGTGTTCGCCTTCCTCATGGGCGCCTTCGGGCTGGGCTTCATCTACCCGAACACCAACAGCGCGATGCAGCGGGCCGTCCGCCCCGAACAGATCGGACGCGCCTCCGGCCTCTTCGTCACCAGCTACTACGGACCGGCGGCGTTCTCGGGCCTGCTCTTCGCCGCCCTGGTCGACTCCTTCGGCTGGAGCCGGGCCGGGCTCCTGCAGGTCACGCTCCTGCCGCTGCTGGGCGTCGCCGCTCTGATCTTCGTCCGCCCGTCGCAGTTCAACAACGCCGACCGCTAGGTCGTTTCTGATGGCTCTTGCTGGGCTGGGTGGATCTCGTAGTTGGCCGGGCAGGACGCCCGTATGGTGCGGCGACACGAACTCACGGACGCGCAGTGGCGGAAGATCGAACCCCTCCTGCCCGGCAACGGCAAGCCGGGTGGGCAGTGGGCGGATCA
>NZ_JBIBVX010000022.1:0-176112 GCF_043080745.1 Streptomyces sp. NPDC014995 | reverse complement strand
ACTCCGGCGGATAGTGCTTCATGACCACGGGACATCCGTTCTCCTGGACTCAAGATCCAAGTGTCTCGGGTGTCCAAGATCCGGGGTCAAGCCCCCGCCCAGACCTGGCGGCGACTACCTGTACTGCGCCTACGCGCTGATCCTCGTCCTCGGCCTGCGCAAGGGTGAGGTCCTCGGCCTCACCTGGTCGGACGTAAACCTGGACACGGGGGAGCTGCACATCCGCCACCAGCTGCAGCGCGTCCGCCGGCGTCTCCTGCACACCGACACGGCCAAGACAGAGGCCTCGGAGGCGGTGCTCCCGCTGCCGGACATCTGCCTGACCGCCCTCCGGCTCCGCCAGAAGGAGCAGCAAGCCGCGAAGGAGCGGGCAAAGGATCTCTGGACGGAATCCGACCTCGTCTTCACCACCCGCTACGGCACCCCGGTCGAGCCGAGGAACGTCACCCGCGAGTTTGACCGCCGCTGTGAGCGCGCCGGGGTCCGCCGTATCCGCGTGCACGACACCCGCCACACCTGCGCCTCGCTCCTGGCCGCGCTCGACGTCCACCCGCGGATCGCGATGCAGATCCTCCGCCACTCCGAAATCGCGGTGACGATGGAGGTCTACACCCACGTGCCCTCCGCCGATACCCGCCGAACGCTGCGCAAGCTCGGCAAGGCCCTGGGCGGCGGCAAGCAGAAGAAGGAAAAGAAGGGCAAGCGCAAGCAGCAAGAGCGGGCGGAAGAGCAGCCGGACAAGGACGGCCAGCAAGAGTCATAGCGGTTGCTGTACCCGGCTGCTGTACGCACGACAGAGGCCCATTCACGATCACGTGAATGGGCCTCTGACCTGTGTCGGGGTGGCGGGATTTGAACCCACGACCTCTTCGTCCCGAACGAAGCGCGCTGCCAAGCTGCGCTACACCCCGATGTCGCTGCTTGTCGCGGCGACGTCGTTTACTTTAGCCCACCGGTGGCTGGAGACGAAATCCGGTTTTGGCGCGGTGGCGGATCGGGTTGAGGCGGGCGTGGTCGAGGGTGATCAGGAGGGTCGCCAGGGCGTAGAAGGACAAACCCAGCAGGAGTGCGTTGGCGAGGGTGTGCTGTAGCCGTGGCGGCCGTGTCGAGGACGGGGGAGAGGCGGCGGCCGGGTGTGCTCGGAGCGATCAGTTCCGCGCGGATCAGGAAAAGGCCCAGGTAGGCCAGGGGGTGCAGCAGCCAGGTGTCGCCCGGCGCCGGCGCAGGCGGCCTGGGGCGTCAGTAGCAGCCAGTCCCGGACGGCGGACGCCGGAGTGACCGTGTGCGGTAGGTGGCCCGTGGTCGCGGGCCGGCCCGTCGGGGCGCCGGTCGTGCCCGTCACGGAGAACGGGCTCGTCTCGTCCGCGAGGAGCAGGTGGTACACCAGGCCGGTGATCACGACGTGGAGCAGCGCCGCCCCGGTCCAGGCGGGGGCAGGGGGCGGCGCATGGGGGAATCGCAGCCGCGGCGGGGACGAAGGAGGGCAGGATCGCATGGGTCCGCGGAATCGCCGGCAGGTCGGGAGGTCCCTGGGTGTCCGGGCGGTCATGTCCTCGCCCTGGGGAGGGAGGACAAGGGGGCCATGCGGGCGGGCCCGGCCGGGGTGTCCTGGTCGGTCGGGCCTGGTCAATCCGGGAGGGCGTCGGCTACCGCCCCTACTCCTTCTCCACCAACGTCAACAACGTAGCTTCCGGCGGGCAAGCGAACCGTACCGGTGTGTACCGGTTCGTCCCGCAGCCTGCCGACACGTGCAGGTACGCCGTACGGCCCTCCGCCGTGTGCGTGGACAGGCCCTTCACACGGTCCGTGTCCAGGTCGCAGTTGGTGACCAGCGCGCCGTAGAAGGGGATGCACAGCTGGCCGCCGTGGGTGTGGCCGGCGAGGATCAGGGGGTAGTCGTCCGCCGTGAACGCGTCCAGCGTGCGCAGGTACGGCGCGTGCACCACGCCCATCGAGAAGTCCGCCGAGCGCGAGGGGCCGCCGGCCACCTGTGCGTACCGGTCCCGCTTGATGTGCGGGTCGTCCAGGCCCGTGAGCTCCACGGACACGCCCTCGACCTTCAGCGTGCCGCGCGTGTTGGTCAGGTTGAGCCAGCCCGCGCCGTCGAAACCGTCGCGCAGGTCCTCCCAGGGGTTGTGGACCACGCCGACCGCGGGCGCGTTGCCGTTCAGGCCGTGGCGGCCCTGGGCCTTCTCCAGCAGGTAGCGGGCGGGGTTGCGCAGCTTCGGGCCGTAGTAGTCGTTGGAGCCGAAGACGTACGCGCCCGGGAACTCCATCAGGGGACCGAGCGCGTCGAGGACCTCCGGGACGCCCTCCGGGTCGGAGAGGTTGTCGCCCGTGTTGATCACGAAGTCGGGGCGCAGGCCGGCCAGTGAGCGCAGCCAGCGCTGCTTCTTGCGCTGACCGCTGACCATGTGGATGTCGGAGACCTGCAACACGCGCAGGGGACGCATCCCGGCGGGGAGGACGGGGACCGTCACCCGTCGGAGGCGGAAGGAGCGGGCCTCGAAGCCCGCCGAGTACAACAGACCGGCGGCACCAACCGCCGCGATTCCTACGGGTACTCCGTATCGCGCGCGCATACGTCCATCGTGTCAGACCCACCGCCCTTTTAATGAACGGGCGTCGTGCTGCCCGCACCTGCGACAATCAAACCCATGACCACGCTCAAGTCGAAGCTGCAGGAAGACCTCAACGCCGCGATCAAGGAGCGCGACGAGCTCCGCTCCTCGACGCTCCGGCTGACGCTCGCCGCGATCACCAAGGAGGAGGTCGCGGGCAAGGAGAAGCGCGAGCTCTCCGACGACGAGGTGCAGAAGGTGATCACCCGCGAGGCGAAGAAGCGCCGTGAGGCCGCCGAGGCCTTCGCGCAGGGTGGTCGCGCCGAGAGCGCCGAGCGGGAGAAGGCGGAGGGCGAGGTCCTCGCCGCGTACCTGCCGAAGCAGCTGAGCGACGACGAGCTGAACGACATCGTCGCCCAGGCCGTCGAGGAGGCGAGGGCAGCGGGTGCCGAGGGGCCGCGGGCCATGGGCGCCGTCATGAAGATCGTGAACCCGAAGGTGGCCGGCCAGGCCGAGGGCGGCCGCGTCGCCGCCGCGGTCAAGAAGCTCCTCGCCGGCTGACCTGCTGACCCTGCCGACCCGGCTGACCCAGCTGACCCTGCCGACCCGGTCCGGCCCGCCTCTGACCCGGCTGACCCGACCAACCCGTCGGCCCGACCGACCCGCCGCACCGGCCGACTCCGCCATCACGACGAACGGCCCTTGCCTCCCCGTATCGGAGGCAAGGGCCGTTCGTCATGACCCGCTCGGGCTCATGCCCCGGAATCAGCCACGCCCCCCGTTGCCGTTCCCGTTGCCTCCGCCGTTGGTCTGGCCCTGGAACAGGTTGTCCGGGAGGGTGATGCCGCCGGTGTTGCTGTTCCCGCCGTCGATCAGGCCGCCGATGAGGTCCTGGTTGCCGTTGCCGCCGTCGTTGCCCTCGTCGTCCTCGTCGCCGCGGTTTCTGTCGGGCGGGTTCGGGATGTCGACGAGGTTGAAGGACGGGGCCTCCTTGCCCTCGAGGGCGCCGGACATGGCGTCCCGCCAGATGGGGCCGGGGGTGTCACCGCCGTAGACCTGGGAGTGGTAGACGCCGCCGATGGTGATGTTGGTCATCTTGACCTTCTGGGTGGCGCTGCCGACCCAGACGGCGCCCGAGAGGTTCGGGGTGTAGCCGACGAACCAGGCGTTCTTGCGCTCGTCGGTCGTACCCGTCTTGCCCGCGTTCGCGCGGCCGGACAGACCGGCCTGCTTGCCCGTACCGGAGTCGACCACACCGCTCAGCAGGGTGTTGATGCTGTCCGCGGTCTTCTCGCTCATCGCGCGGGAGCAGGTCGACTTCGGGACCTCCAGCGACTTCTTCTGACCGTTCACGGTCTGGGTGATCGACTCGATGGCGATCGGGGTGCAGTACATGCCGCGGCTGGCGAAGGCGGCGTACGCGCTCGCCATCGTCAGCGGCGAGAGGCCGGTCGAACCGAGCGTCATCGACGAGGGCACCTCGGGGACCTTGTCGCCGTTGCCCTGGACGACGCCGAGGGCGTCGGTCATCTTCACCACGGGGCACATGCCGATGTCGGCGAGCATCTGCACGAAGTAGGTGTTGACCGACAGCTCCATGGCCTTCTTCAGCGCGTACGGCCCGACCTCGGACTCCGCCTCGTTCTCCAGCTTGGCGTTGTCGGTGTTGACCCAGGGCTTGCCGCTGCACGTCTGCACCTGGTTCGGGTACGGCATCTGGTACGGCGCGGGGTACGTCTGCGTCACCGGCCGGCCCTCCTCCAGGGCGGCCGCCGCCACGAACGGCTTGAACGTCGAACCGGTCGGGAAGCCGAAGTTCGAGCCGCCCATCGCCGCGTTGACCGAGTAGTTGTACTCGGTCTCGTTCTTGCCGTAGCCGTACGGCTTCGACTGGCCCATCGCGAGGATCTTGCCGGTGCCGGGCTCGACGAGGGTGGCGGCCGCGGCGACCTTGTCCGACTTGTAGACGTGGTCCTTCAGCGAGTCCTGCACGGACTGCTGGGCCTGCGGGTCGAGCGTCGTCTGGATGGTGAGGCCGCCCTGGTTCCAGACCTTGGCGCGCTCCTCCTTGGTCTTGCCGAAGACCGGGTCGCTCTTGAAGACCCGCTCGACGTACTTGCAGAAGAAGCTGGCGCCCTGGACGGCCGTGATGCAGCCGTTCTTCGGCTGGGTGACCTTCAGGCCCAGCGGGGCCTTCTTCGCCTGGTCGGCCTCGGCCTGCGAGACGTCGCCGACCTCGGCCATGCGCTCCAGCACGACGTTACGGCGCTTGGTGGCCTCCGCCTCGTCGTTGACCGGGTCGTAGCGGCTGGGCGACTGGACGATGCCGGCCAGCAGGGCCGCCTCGGGCAGGGTCAGGTCCTTGGCGTGCTTGGAGAAGTACCGCTGGGAGGCGGCCTCGACGCCGTAGGCCTGCTGGCCGAAGAACGTGATGTTCAGGTAGTTCTCGAGGATCTTCTTCTTGCCGAGCTCCTCCTCGACCTGGATCGCGTACTTCAGCTCGCGGATCTTTCGGCCGAGGGTCTGCTGGGTGGCCTGCGCGACCTTCGTCGGGTCGTCGCCGGCCTCCTCGACGAAGACGTTCTTCACGTACTGCTGGGTGAGTGTGGACGCGCCCTGGGAGACGCCGCCGGTCTGCGCGTTCTTGTTGAGCGCGCGCAGGATGCCCTTCAGGTCCACCGCGCCGTGCTGGTAGAAGCGCGAGTCCTCGATCGCGACGATCGCCTTCTGTATGTACGGCGACATGTCCTTGAGGTCGACGACCGTGCGGTCACGGGAGTAGACCGTGGCGATCTGCTCGCCCTTGGCGTCGAGGATCGTGGTGCGCTGGCTCAGTGGTGGCGTCTTGAGGTTGGCCGGGAGTTCGTCGAAGGACTCCACCGATCCCTTGGCGGCCAGACCCAGCGCGCCGAACGCCGGCAGGGCGATGCCGGCCAGCACGGCTCCCGAGAGCACACTGACACCGAGGAACTTGGCGGCCTGCTGCGTCGTTGTGAGACCACCGCCCGAGCGCTTCTTTGGCATGAGGGCAGCCTACGTTCTCATTCGCCGGACACGCGTATATGCCTTGGCCTAAGCTGCTCTCAACTGTCACAGCAGCAGGGCTACGTATCAATACGTCCGGCGACCCCGAATCGTTCCGGAGGTTCCTCACTTTCTTGTTGGGGGCGTGTCCGAATCCGCCTTGTGTGTCATCCGGCGTCCGTTGTGACCCAACAGAACTGTCCCGTTTTTGCCGGGATAGTCGTGCATGTCGCAGGCTCACTCCCCCGGGTGATCTGCCGCTTACGCATAGTCCGTTCGGGCCATTCAAGATTGGGCCCGAAGGGGGTGTTGCGCTGTGCCCACCTTCCGTAACGTCCTCAACTGGCGGCGGTGAATATGCCGCTGCCGCCGTGGGGGAGCCTCGATTCGGGAGAGGACGGCGCCGGTATGGGCTGGGTAACCGACTGGAGTGCGCAGGCTGCCTGCCGCACTACCGATCCGGATGAACTGTTCGTTCAGGGAGCAGCGCAGAACAGGGCCAAGGCGGTGTGTACCGGGTGCCCGGTACGCACCGAATGTCTGGCCGACGCGCTGGACAACCGCGTCGAGTTCGGCGTGTGGGGAGGCATGACGGAGCGCGAGCGCCGCGCACTGCTGCGCAGGCGGCCGACCGTCACCTCCTGGCGCCGGCTACTGGAGACGGCGCGCTCGGAGTACGAGCGCGGCGCGGGCATCGTGTCGCTCGACGACGACCAGGTGTACGAGAACTACGCGGCGGTGGGCTGAGAGCACCTCTCGGCTCAGTTGTCGGGCAGCTCCGGCCGGTTGGCCGCGAGCCGGTCCCCGATGTCCCGCAAGCCGGCGAGGTCGTGGACATCGCCGGGCAGTGCGGCCACTTCGGTGACCGCCACCTCGGGGTGGAGCGCGGTGAAACGGTCACGCGTGCGCTGCTCGCGCGAGAGCAGGTGCATACGGTCCGCGTGCAGCCTCAGCAGGCCCGCGGTGAGCCGATCGGCGCTCTGATCCGTGCCGGGATCAGTGCTGCGATCTGGGCTTCTGTGGGTGCCTGGGGAGGCGGGCTCGGGACCGGATGCGGGAGAAGCTGCGGGAGATTCTGAACTGCCGTACGTGTCGGGAGAGTTACGAAGTCCAGCTTTCCCGCCGTCCTGATCCACAATGCGGGGCTCTTCAAGATTTTCGGCGGCGGCGAGCGCCCGCTCGGCGGACAGCTGGGCGGCGCCGCTGCCATGGACCCGGTTGAGCACCAGACCGGCCAGCGGCATGTCCTCGGCGGCCAGCCGCTCCACGAAGTACGCGGCCTCCCGCAGCGCGTCCCGCTCGGGAGCCGCCACCACCAGGAACGCCGTGCCGGGCGCCTGGAGCAGTTTGTACGTCGCGTCCGCGCGCGTGCGGAAGCCCCCGAACGTCGTGTCCATGGCGGCCACGAACGTCTGGACGTCCTTGAGCAGCTGACCGCCGAGCAGCTTGCCCAGGGTGCCGGTCATCATCGACATCCCGACGTTCAGGAACTTCATCCCGGCGCGTCCGCCCAGCTTCGCCGGGGCCGTGAGCAGCCGGATCAGCCGCCCGTCGAGGAACGACCCGAGCCGCTTGGGCGCGTCCAGGAAGTCCAGCGCCGAACGGGACGGCGGCGTGTCGACGACGATCAGGTCCCACTCGTCCCTCGCCCGCAGCTGCCCCAGCTTCTCCATCGCCATGTACTCCTGCGTGCCCGCGAAGCCCGCCGAGAGCGACTGGTAGAAGGGGTTGCCCAGGATCGCGGCCGCCCGCTCGCCGTCCGCGTGCGCCTCGACGATCTCGTCGAAGGTGCGCTTCATGTCGAGCATCATCGCGTGCAGCTCGCCGTCCCCCTCGACCCCCTTCACCCGGCGCGGGGTGTTGTCGAGCGAGTCGATGCCCATGGACTGCGCGAGCCGACGCGCCGGGTCGATGGTGAGGACGACCACCTTGCGGCCGCGCTCGGCCGCCCGCAGGCCCAGCGCGGCCGCCGTCGTCGTCTTGCCGACCCCGCCCGAGCCGCAGCACACCACGATGCGGGTGCCCGGATCGTCGAGCAGGGGATCGATGTCCAGCACGCGCGCGGGGGACAGGCCGTGACGGGTGCTCCCCTGGTCGTGAGTCTGGTCCGGACTCATGACATCCCCTGCTTCCGCAGCTCGGTGGCGAGTTCGTACAGGCCCGCGAGGTCCATGCCCTCGGCGAGCAGCGGCAGTTCGTGCAGCGGCAGGCCCAGCTCGGCCAGGACGGACCGCTGCTCGTGCTCCAGCGCGTACCGCTCGGCGTACTCCTCGGCCTGCTCCAGGAGCGGGTCCACCAGCCGCTCGGCGTGCCCGCCGCGCCGCGCGCCGCCGAGCCCCGCGGCGGACAGCGACCGCGCGACAGAGGAACGCCCGACCGACCGCAGGAGTTCCAGCCCGTCCCCGTCCAGCACTTCCGGACGGACCATGTTGACGATGATCCGGCCCACCGGCAGCTTCGCCGCCCGCAGTTCGGCGATGCCGTCCGCGGTCTCCTGGACGGGCATCTCCTCCAGCAGCGTCACCAGGTGCACCGCCGTCTCCGACGACTTCAGCACCCGCATCACGGCCTGTGCCTGATTGTGTATCGGGCCGATCTTGGCGAGGCCCGCGACCTCGTCGTTGACGTTCAGGAAGCGGGTGATGCGGCCCGTGGGCGGGGCGTCCATGACGACGTAGTCGTACACCAGCCGCCCGTTCCTGTCCTTGCGGCGTACCGCCTCGCACGCCTTGCCCGTGAGGAGTACGTCCCTGAGGCCGGGCGCGATGGTGGTGGCGAAGTCGATCGCGCCGAGCTTCTTCAGGGCCCGGCCGGCGCCGCCCAGCTTGTAGAACATCTGGAGGTAGTCCAGAAGGGCCAGTTCGGGGTCGATGGCCAGTGCGTACACCTCCCCGCCCCCGGGAGCGACGGCGATCTTGCGCTCCTCATAAGGCAGCGCTTCCGTCTCGAAGAGCTGCGCGATGCCCTGCCGGCCCTCGACCTCGACGAGAAGCGTCCGCTTCCCCTCGGTGGCGAGGGCAAGCGCGAGTGCGGCGGCGACCGTCGTCTTTCCGGTCCCGCCCTTGCCGCTGACGACCTGGAGCCTGCTCACGTCTTCGAGCGTAACCAGTCGGCGCCCGAGCCAATCGGGAGGCTGTGGACAACGGGGCGGACGGACGCTCGTCGCGCGGCCGTGATCGGCCACCTGGCCTGCGCGGGGCCCCGCGGTCCACAGCGGATACAGTCGGCCCATGACCAAGTGGGAATACGCAACCGTGCCGCTGCTCGTCCACGCCACGAAGCAGATTCTGGACACCTGGGGCGAGGACGGCTGGGAGCTCGTCCAGGTCGTCCCCGGGCCGAACAACCCCGAGCAGCTCGTGGCCTACCTGAAGCGGGAGAAGGCGTGAGCGCGGTCGAGGCGAGGCTCGCCGAGCTGGGCCTGACCCTGCCGGAGGTCGTTCCTCCGCTGGCGGCCTACCAGCCCGCCGTGCAGTCCGGGCCGTACGTGTACACGGCCGGCCAGCTGCCCATGGTGGACGGCAAACTGCCCGTCACCGGCAAGGTCGGCGCGGAGGTCACCGCCGAGGAGGCCAAGGACCTCGCCCGCGTCTGCGCGCTGAACGCCCTGGCCGCCGTCAAGTCGGTCGCGGGCGACCTGGACCGCATCGCGCGCGTGGTGAAGGTCGTCGGCTTCGTCGCGTCCGCCGCAGACTTCACCGGCCAGCCCGCCGTCCTCAACGGCGCGAGCGAACTGCTGGGTGAGGTCCTCGGCGACAAGGGCGTGCACGCGCGCAGCGCGGTGGGCGTCGCGGTACTGCCGCTGGACGCGCCGGTCGAGGTGGAGATCCAGGTCGAGCTGGTCTAGCCGGGCCGGCGTGAGGGACGGGTGGCCGACGGCCTCCGGGCCCGGGACGCGGGCGTGGCCGCCGTGGCCGCGCACGCCGCGTGCCTGCGCGTCGCCGGCCGCGAAGACGGCGGTGGGCGGGTCGCCGGTCCGCAGGATCTGCGTGCCGGCGGCGAGCGCATCGCCGTAGTCGAAGTCGAAGCCGGTCGAGCGGACGGTCGCGGGATCGCAGGCGATCCCGAACTCCTCGCGCGCGGTGCTCCTTGGGGCGCGGCGGCGCGGCGGCGCGGTGGGCAGAGGCCGTGCGGACGGGCTGAGGGCGCCTTCGGCGGCGCGGCCACTGCCGTCCCTCGGCGGGCCGCGCCCGAGAGCGGGCCACCTGCGGCGCCCGCCGTATCCCCCTCGCCCCAGGCACCTCTCGAACATTCGCGCATCGCGGGATAGCCTCCGGCCATGGCGAATGGGCAGTGGTTTCCAGCGGACTGGCCGGACCGTATCCGCGCGCTCGCGGACGGCACGCTCGAGCCGGTCGCCCCGAAACGCGCGGCCACCGTCATGCTCCTGAAGGACGCCGAGGGCGGTCCCGTCGTCCACATGCTGCGCAGACGCGCCTCCATGGCCTTCGCCGGAGGTGCGTACGCCTATCCGGGCGGTGGGGTCGACCCGCGGGACGACGACCGGCAGGTGCGCTGGGCGGGGCCCACGCGCGCGTGGTGGGCCGAGCGGCTCGGTGTGGACGAGGCGGAGGCCCAGGCGATCGTCTGCGCGGCCGTACGGGAGACGTACGAGGAGGCGGGCGTCCTGCTGGCCGGGCCGACCCCCGATTCCGTCGTCGGGGACACCACCGGCGCCGGCTGGGAGGCCGACCGGGCGGCCCTGGTCGCCCGTGAGACGTCCTTCGCGGAGTTCCTCGGCCGGCGGGGACTGGTGCTGCGCTCCGACCTGCTGGGCGCCTGGACGCGCTGGATCACCCCCGAGTTCGAGCCCCGCCGCTACGACACCTGGTTCTTCGTCGCCGCGCTCCCCGAGGGCCAGCGCACCCGCAACGCCTCCACGGAGGCCGACCGCACGGTCTGGATCCGCCCGGCGGACGCGGCCGACGCGTACGACAAGGGCGAGCTGCTGATGATGCCGCCCACCATCGCGACCCTGCGCCAGCTGGTCCCGTGCGCCACCGCCGCCGAGGCCCTGGCCGCCGCTCCCGCGCGCGACCTCACGCCCGTCCTGGCGCGGGCGCGTCTCGTGGACGGCGAGGTCGTGCTGTCCTGGCCGGGCCACGACGAGTTCACCAAGCACATCCCCACAGGTGGAGCCCCCGCATGACGGACGCAGCAGCCCTTCCCGGCCGGCCTCGCGGCGGGGTCCTCTCCGGCCCCGCGACCCCCCGGGCGGTCAACGTCCTCGCGCCCAACGCCTCCGCGATGACCCTGGACGGCACGAACACCTGGATCGTCTCCGAGCCCGACTCCGACCTGGCCGTCGTCGTCGACCCGGGCCCGTTGGACGACGGCCACCTGCGCACGGTCCTCCGCACCGCCGAGGAGGCCGGCAAACGCGTCGCCCTGACCCTGCTGACGCACGGCCACCCCGACCACGCCGAGGGCGCCGCCCGCTTCGCCGAGCTGACCGGCACCAAGGTGCGCGCCCTGGACCCGGCGCTGCGGCTGGGCGACGAGGGCCTGGCCGCCGGGAACGTGATCAGCGTCGGCGGCCTGGAACTGCGGGTCGTCCCGACCCCCGGCCACACCGCCGACTCCCTCTGCTTCCACATCCCGGCCGACCGCGCGGTCCTGACCGGCGACACGATCCTCGGCCGCGGTACGACGGTCGTGGCGCACCCCGACGGCCGCCTGGGCGACTACCTGGACTCCCTGCGGCGGCTCAGGTCCCTCACGGTCGACGACGGCGTCCACACGGTCCTCCCGGGCCACGGTCCCGTCCTGGACGACGCCCAGGGCGCCGTCGAGTTCTACCTCGCCCACCGCGCCCACCGCCTCGCCCAGGTCGAGACGGCCGTGGAGGACGGCTTCCGCACTCCCGCCGAGGTCGTCGCCCACGTGTACGCCGACGTGGACCGCTCCCTGTGGCCGGCGGCGGAGCTGTCCGTACGGGCACAGCTGGAGTACCTGGAGGAGCACGGGCTCATCTAGGGCCTGTCGTTCCGATCACGCCGCGGACGTGGGCGGCTCTGGGCGGCTCTGATCGGCCTGCGGCGGCCTGGGGGCCTTGACGCCGTGCACGCGCGCGTACTCCTCGGCGAGCCACGGTCCGAGGTCGTCGACGTACGAGCGCAGGACGGCCGCGTCCCCGGTCGGCTCGTAGCCGCGTACGGCCGCCGCCCGCACCTGCTCCGCGCGCGCGGGGTAGTAGGCGGCGAACGCCCCGGCCATTTCGTGCAGGTCGCTGGTCCAGCCGTTCCAGCGGGGCATGACCAGCGTGAAGGCGGTGCGGACCAGGTGCCGGGACATGAAGCGGACCAGCGGACGCCGGGCCTCGTCGGCGTTCTCGGCGCTCTCGGCGTCGTCGGCCTCGGCGGCGCGGGCGCGCCAGCGGGGGAGGAGCAGGGCGAGGTCCCCGTTGGTCTCCCGCGCGAGCAGGGAGTCCGGCCGGTAGCGGGGCAGCTGCTCGGCGAGGTCCTCCCCGAGCAGCGGGGTGCACAGGCACGCCACGAACCAGCCCAGGTCGTACCTCTCGAGGTCGCTCAGCAGCCGTGCCCGGCCGTAAAGCAGCGTGCCGACCCCGTCGATCTGCGGGAACTCCGTGTCGAGCGCCTCGCCCAGCGCACCGGCGCCGGCCCGGTCCGCCTCCGTGGGCTCCTCCCGGAGGGCGACCAGGAGGTCCAGATCGCTGCGCCCCACGCGCGCGGTGCCGCGCGGAATCGACCCGTAGAGGTACGCACTGTGCAGCCGCGCCCCGAAGACCTCCGGCACACGGTCGCGTGCCGCGGCCACGACGGGACGGAAGGCGCGGGGCACGCGCGCGAGAGACCCCTCGCGCTCGATGTATCCCTGCGCGTCGAGACCGGGGCGGTGAACGGTTTCGGCCATGGGGTCACTGTGCCGGGAGAGGAGCGCGGGGGCAGCGCATTTACGGCGCCCGCGGACCGCCCTCCTGGGGCCCACCGGTGAGGCACGAGGGGCCCTGCCGCGTGTCATCCACGGCAGGGCCCCTCGTGATGGTCATACGGACGTGTGTGACCGGGCGGCGCGGTCAGCGCGAGCGCTTCGCCAGCCGTTCCACGTCCAGCAGGATGACCGCTCGCGCCTCCAGGCGCAGCCACCCGCGCTGGGCGAAGTCGGCGAGCGCCTTGTTGACCGTCTCGCGCGAGGCGCCGACGAGCTGGGCCAGCTCCTCCTGCGTGAGGTCGTGGACGACGTGGATGCCCTCCTCCGACTGCACGCCGAAGCGGCGGGAGAGGTCCAGCAGGGCGCGCGCCACGCGGCCGGGGACGTCCGAGAAGACCAGGTCGGACATGGCGTCGTTGGTCTTGCGCAGGCGCCGGGCGACGGCGCGCAGGAGCGCGGCGGCCACCTCGGGGCGGGCGTTCAGCCAGGGCTGGAGGTCGCCGTGGCCCAGGCCGAGGAGCTTGACCTCGGTCAGCGCGGTCGCCGTGGCCGTACGCGGGCCCGGGTCGAACAGCGACAGCTCGCCGATGAGTTCGCCGGGGCCGACGACGGCCAGCATGTTCTCCCGGCCGTCGGGGGACGTGCGGTGGAGCTTGACCTTGCCCTCGGTGACGACGTAGAGCCGGTCGCCCGGGTCGCCCTCGTGGAACAGGGAGTCGCCACGGGCGAGGGTCACCTCACTCATGGAGGCGCGGAGCTCCGCGGCCTGCTCGTCGTCGAGAGCCGCGAAGAGCGGGTTGCGCCGCAGAACGTCGTCCACGAGTTCTCTCCTTGTCGACCTGCTCAGGGGATGGTGCTCCCCCGTGTGCCAGGGGACCGTGTTCCCCATTTTGCCGGACGGTCCAAACAGTGTGATCTGTCACAAGGATGCCGCACAGGTGTCCCGAGGTAAGCGGCAGGGGTCCAATTGGGGGCCGATCTTGCGGGGCCGGGGCGGATGTCGGTGAGGGGCTTTAGGCTGGCCGGGTGTCCAAAACGCCGGTGAGAGCACAGGCCGAGGGAGCTGGGCGGGTGGTTGTACGTCGCGATTCCGCTGTGGGCGAACAGGTCTCGGGTGAGGGTGAGCAGACGGTCAGGAAGACGGCAAAGGTGACGAAGAAGACGCCTGTGAAGCCCGCGGCCGCGGCCGGGAAGCCCGAGTCCCGTACGGCCCTCGTCCGCCGCGCCCGCCGGATCAACCGCGAGCTCGCCGAGGTCTACCCCTACGCCCACCCCGAGCTGGACTTCGAGAACCCCTTCCAACTGGTGGTCGCCACGGTCCTGTCGGCCCAGACCACCGACCTCCGGGTGAACCAGACGACCCCCGGCCTCTTCGCCAAGTACCCCACGCCCGAGGACCTGGCTTCCGCCAACCCGGAGGAGGTCGAGGAGATCCTCCGGCCCTGCGGTTTCTTCCGGGCCAAGACCAGGTCGGTGATAGGGCTGTCGAAGGCCCTGGTGGAGCAGTTCGGCGGCGAGGTCCCCGGGAAGCTGGAGGACCTGGTGAAGCTGCCCGGCGTCGGTCGCAAGACCGCCTTCGTGGTGCTGGGCAACGCGTTCGGCCGGCCCGGGATCACCGTGGACACGCACTTCCAGCGGCTCGTTCGGCGCTGGCGGTGGACCGAGGAGACCGACCCCGACAAGATCGAGGCCGCGGTCGGCGCGCTCTTCCCCAAGAGCGACTGGACGGACCTCTCCCACCACGTCATCTGGCACGGCCGCCGTATCTGCCACGCCCGCAAGCCCGCCTGCGGCGCCTGCCCCATCGCCCCGCTCTGCCCGGCGTACGGCGAGGGCGAGACGGACCCGGAGAAGGCGAAGAAGCTCCTGAAGTACGAGAAGGGCGGCTTCCCGGGCCAGCGCCTCAACCCCCCACAGGCCTACCTGGAGGCGGGCGGCAGGCCGGCTCCGCCGCTGGGGGCCACCGGGTGACGGGAGGTGCGCCGGGGATGGCAAGTGCGACTCCTGGCTTCGGGTGGGAGGTGTCGGTGAAGCGGGGCTTCGGCTCGGCGCCGGGGTTGGCGAGTCCGTGTCTTGGGTTCCGGCAACGGGTGCTGGTGGGGCGGGGCTTCGGCTCTGTGCCGGGGGTGGCGGGTGCGCGCCTCGGGTTCCGGCAACGGGTGCTGGAGGAGCGGGGCTTCGCCTCTGCGCGGGGGGCGGCGAGTCCGTGCCTCGGCCTCCGGCGGCGGGTGTCGGCGAAACCGGTCTTCGACCGCGTATCGGATAAACCGCACATGGGTCGCACATCGGGCGAACTGTCTTTCGGTCACACGACAGGCCACCCGCCCATCGACCCCGCCTCGGGGATGGCGAGTCCGCCCCTCGACTCCCGGTCGCGGGTGACGGCCGAGCCCGCCTTCGGCCCTCGGCCCGGGCGGCCCACGGCGGAACCCTCCCCATGCCCCCCGTGGGGCCGTACGGCGGAACCCTCCCCCGGTCCCCGGTCAGGCCGTACGGCAGGACCGTCCGCAAGGCCCCGGCCGGCCCTCACGCCAATGACCGTCCCTGGTCCCCAGCCGGCCCTCACGCCAACGACCGTCCCTGGTCCCCAGCCGGCCCCGACGGCGGCTCCGCCTCTCCGCCGCCCACCGGACCCCGCCGCCCCGGCATGGGTGCGCCGCGCGGAACGATCTACGGCCCCTCGGGCGTTGTACTCGGCAGGACGGAGGGTGGTGCGGCGGTGACACCCGCGAGCAACGCGAGCAACACGCAGGGCGGTTCGGTGACACTCACCAAAGCAGGTCTGCCGGGCTGGCTGGAGCCGGTCGTGCAGGCCGTGGAGACGGTGAAGCCGGTCCAGCTGAGCCGCTTCCTGCCCCCGGAGGACGGCGCGGGGCGGCAGTCGGCCGTGCTCATCCTCTTCGGGGAGGGCGAGCGCGGGCCGGAGCTGCTGCTCATGGAGCGGGCCAGTTCCCTGCGCTCGCACGCCGGGCAGCCCTCCTTCCCGGGCGGCGCCCTCGACCCGGAGGACGGCGATCCGCACGGCGACGGGCCGCTCAGGGCGGCCCTGCGCGAGGCGGAGGAGGAGACCGGCCTCGACCCCGCCGGCGTGCAGCTCTTCGGCGTGCTGCCCAAGCTGTACATCCCGGTCAGCGGTTTCGTCGTCACCCCCGTGCTCGGCTGGTGGCGCGTACCCAGCCCGGTCGGAGTGGTCGATCCCAACGAGACCGCCCGCGTCTTCACGGTCCCAGTGGCGGATCTCACGGACCCCGGCAACCGCGCCATGGCCGTCCACCCCAGCGGACACAGCGGCCCCGCATTCCTCGTCCAATCCGCTCTCGTATGGGGGTTCACCGCCGGTCTCATCGACCGCCTGCTGCACTTCGCGGGGTGGGAGCGTCCCTGGGACCGCGACAAGCAGGTCCCGCTCGACTGGCGGTCATGACAGGGTGTCCTTCGTGAACGTGCTGGACATCCTGTTGCTGGTCGCGGCTGTGTGGTTCGCGGTGGTGGGCTACCGCCAAGGCTTCGTCGTCGGCATCCTGTCGGTGATCGGGTTCCTGGGCGGCGGCCTCGTCGCCGTCTATCTGCTGCCCGTCATCTGGGACGCGCTGACCGACAACTCCGAGGTGAGTACGACGGCCGCCGTCGTCGCGGTGGTCGTCGTGATCGTCTGCGCCTCCGTCGGCCAGGCCCTGACCACCCATCTGGGCAACAAGCTGCGCCGGTACATCACCTGGTCCCCGGCCCGCGCGCTGGACGCGACCGGCGGCGCCCTCGTCAACGTCGTCGCCATGCTGCTCGTGGCCTGGCTGATCGGCTCCGCCCTCGCCGGCACCACCCTGCCCACGCTGGGCAAGGAGGTCCGTAACTCCAAGGTGCTGCACGGGGTGTCCCAGGCGCTGCCCGACCAGGCCGACACCTGGTTCGCCGACTTCTCCTCCGTCCTCGCGCAGAACGGCTTCCCGCAGGTCTTCAGCCCGTTCGCCAACGAGCCGATCACCGACGTCCGGCCGCCCGACCCGACCCTCGCGGGCAGTGCGGTGGCGGCCCGCGCGCAGCGCTCCATCGTCAAGGTCATGGGCACCGCGGAGAGCTGCGGCAAGGTACTGGAGGGCACCGGCTTCGTCTTCGACGAGCGCCGCGTCATGACCAACGCGCACGTCGTGGGCGGCGTCGACGAGCCCACCGTCCAGATCGGCGGTGAGGGCCGCAAGTACGACGCCACCGTGGTGCTGTACGACTGGAAGCGCGACATCGCCGTCCTGGACGTACCGGATCTCGACGCGCCCGTACTGCAGTTCACCACCGATGACGCGGCGAGCGGCGACAGCGCGATCGTCGCCGGCTTCCCGGAGAACGGGGCGTACGACGTGCGTGCCGCGCGCGTGCGCGGACGCATCACGGCCAACGGCCCGGACATCTACCACCGCGGCACCGTCCGCCGTGATGTCTACTCGCTGTACGCGACGGTCCGCCAGGGCAACTCCGGCGGCCCGCTGCTCACGCCCGACGGCAAGGTGTACGGCGTGGTCTTCGCGAAGTCCCTCGACGACGCCGACACCGGCTACGCGCTCACCGCGGACGAGATCCAGCAGGACATCGCCCGGGGACGTACCGCGAACCAGGAAGTCGACAGCGACAACTGCGCGCTGTAGCGCGGCAGGGAGTGTCGCGGTGGGGGAGTGGTCAGCCGCGCGGGTGACGCAGGCGTACCGAGACCCATCGGGCCCGGCGGCGCAGGATGCGCGGAATGCCCACCCGGAGGTCGCTGCCCTCTTGCGGGGCGGTCCCTCGTTGGTGGGAGCTCAGGCCGGTGGCCGAGCGGCGGTTGCGTGCTGCGTCACTGTAGTCGTGCGTCCAGCCCATACCCGGACGTGTGCCCGTGCCCCAAGGTCGATAACCGCCCGAGCGCCCGCCAATTGGCCTATGCGCCGGGCAATTGGCTGTTCGTAGTACAGGTGTTCAGAACCGGATACCGGGCGCGATGGCTTGGTCACCGATCGGGTTCGGGATCCTTCAGCCAGTTGACCAGTTCGGTGGAGAAAGCGACCGGATCCTCCTCGTGCGGGAAATGCCCGAGTCCGTCGAACAGCCGCCAGCGGTACGGCGCTTCGACGTACTCCCCGGAGCCGGCCGCGCTGCGGGTTCGCGTCACCGGGTCGAGGGAGCCGTGCAGATGCAGCGTCGGCACGCGCACGGGCCGCTTCATGCGCCGGTAGAACTGGATGCCGTCCGGCCGCGCCATCGACCGCACCAGCCACCGGTAGGGCTCCACCGAGCAGTGCGCGGTGGACGGGATGCACATCGCGCGCCGGTACGTCTCCAGCGCCTCGTCCTCCGGCAGCCGGGGCCCGGACCACTCCCGGATCAGCCGGCCCACCAGCTCCCCGTCGTCGGCGGTCAGCTGCCGCTCCGGGATCCAGGGCCGCTGGAACCCCCAGATGTGGGAGCTGGCGGTGGTCTGCCGGACGTCGGCGAGCATCGCCGAGCGCCAGCGCCGGGGGTGCGGCATCGAGGCGACCGCGAGCCGGCGTACGAGCTTGGGGCGCATGACGGCCGCGGTCCACGCCAGGTAGCCGCCCAGGTCGTGGCCGACCAGCGCGGCGTCCGGCTCGCCGAGGGAGCGGATCACGCCGGTGATGTCGAGGGCGAGGTTGGCCGGGTCGTAGCCGCGGGGCGTGCGGTCGCTGCCGCCGACGCCCCGCAGGTCCATCGCGACGGCCCGGAAGCCCGCGTCGGCCAGCGCGGTCAGCTGGTGCCGCCACGTCCACCAGAACTGGGGGAAGCCGTGCACCAGCATGACGAGGGGGCCGTCACCCAGCTCGGCGATGTGGAAGCGCGCGCCGTTCGCGGCGACCTCGCGATGGGTCCAGGGGCCCTCCGGCCGGACGACCGAGGAGGGCTGCGCCGAAGGCGTGGCGGGGTCCGTCATGACGATGAGCGTGCCACAGGCTCGATGGCCCGCGGGGCCCGGTCCTGCGCGAGCTCGGTCCGCGGGTGCGGCTTGGCCTTCTGCAGGACGCCCGCCGTCTCCTTCATCGACGCGGCGACCTTCTGCGGGCCCTTGCTCTTCCTGGCCTTCTTCGCGAACGCGACGCCGATCAGTGCCAGGACGACCGCGACGAGGACGTTCGCCGCGAAGGACAGCAGGAAGCAGATCGCGAGGTTCCAGCCGCTCCAGGTACGGATGCCGTACGCAAGCGCGAAGTTCAGCATCGGCAGGGAGAACAGCAGCACTGCGCCGGCCACCGTGAACGCGCCGCCGCTCGTCGCGCCGCGCTTCACGTCCTGCTTGAGCTGTGCCTTCGCCAGTGCGATCTCGTCGTGCACCAGCGCCGACATCTCGGTCGTCGCCGAGGCGAACAACTGGCCGATGCTGCGTTCGGCGCCGACCGGGCTGCCGTCGGGTGCGCTCATCGCGTTCTCCCTCGTCTTGTACGGTTCCGCCGTCTTCTGCCTGACTGCGTACGGTCCCGTCTTTTGTACCGTCCCGTCAGATCATGCCGGACGGTCGCCCTTCTCGCCCGCCCCGCTCCCCACTTCGGCAAGCCTGCGGCGCGCGGCGGCCATCTCCTCGGCGATCCGGCGGTGCTCGGCGGCCTTGCGGTCGTGGATGTCGGCCATGCGCAGGTGGTACGCCGGGTTGTCCTCCTCGTAGACGTCCGGGATGCCGTCGAGGTCGTCGTCGCGCTCCTCGGCCTCCCACAGGCGCCGGTACTTGGCGTTGCGCACCTTCAGCAGGATGCCCGCCAGGGTCGCCGCGATCAGCGAGCCCATCAGGACGGCGGCCTTGACCTCGTCGGTCAGGGTCTCGTCGCCCTGGAAGGCCAGCTCGCCGATGAGCAGTGAGACGGTGAAGCCGATGCCCGCCAGCGACGCGACGGCGAAGACGTCCGCCCAGGCGAGGTCGTCGCTCAGCGAGGCCCGGGTGAAGCGGGCGGTCAGCCACGTCCCGCCGAATATGCCGAGTGTCTTGCCGACCACGAGCCCGAGGACGACACCGAGGGTCTCCGGCCGGGTGAACACGTCCCCGAGCGCGCTGCCCGATATCGCCACACCCGCGCTGAACAGGGCGAACAGCGGGACGGCGAGGCCGGCGGACACGGGCCGCACCAGGTGTTCGATGCGCTCGCCGGGGGAGTGCTCCTCGCCCTCGCGGGTGGTGCAGCGCAGCATCAGCCCCATGGCGACGCCGGCGATGGTGGCGTGGATGCCGCTGTTGTACATCAGCGCCCAGACCACGACCGCGATCGGGACGTACACGTACCAGCCGCGCACGCCCTTCTTCAGAAGCAGCCAGAAGACGGCGAGGCCGGCGAGCGCGCCGCCGAGAGCGGCGAAGTCGATCGTGTCGGTGAAGAAGACCGCGATGATCAGGATGGCGAACAGGTCGTCGACGACGGCGAGCGTGAGGAGGAAGGCGCGCAGGGCGCTCGGCAGGGACGTGCCGATGACGGCGAGCACGGCGAGCGCGAAGGCGATGTCGGTGGCGGTGGGCACCGCCCAGCCCTTCAGCGAGCCGCCGCCGGTGACGTTGGTGAGGAGGTAGACGAGGGCCGGTACGGCCATGCCGCACAGGGCGGCCACTACGGGCAGGACGGCGGCCTTGGGGTCCTTGAGGTCACCCGCGACCAGTTCGCGCTTGAGTTCGATGCCGGCGACGAAGAAGAAGACGGCGAGGAGGCCGTCGGCTGCCCAGTGCTCGATCGACAGGTTCAGGCCGAGGGCCTCGGGGCCGAGGTGGTAATGGCTGACCGCCTCGTAGCTGTCGTGCAGTGCGGGTGCGTTCGCCCAGACCAGTGCGGCGATCGCGGCCAGGAGCAGCAGTACACCGCCGACGGTCTCGGTGCGCAGCGCGTCCGTGACGAAGGTCCGCTCGGGCAGGGACAGACGTGCGAGGACCTTGCGGGGAGTAGTGGGGCGGGAAGGCGCGGTCACGGGAGGGACCTCCGGTTGGTGGGCAGCACGGAGCAGTTGCCGACCAGACTTCCCGGCGCACCTTTTTGTTTAGTTTACCTAAGGTGCGCGGGGAGGGATCCGTTGATCTCCACATTAGGTGCGAAAAGGGCACCCGGCGCACTGGTCACCGGGTGCCCCTGAGGATCGTTCTCAGTCCTGCGGGAGTGCTCGGTCCTGCGGGAGCGCTCAGTCCTCGCTCGGCGCCGCCGGCAGCTTGGCCTGGATGAGGTCCATGACCGTCGAGTCCGTCAGCGTGGTCACGTCACCGAGCTGGCGGTTCTCCGCGACGTCCCGCAGCAGGCGGCGCATGATCTTGCCGGAGCGGGTCTTCGGCAGCTCGGCCACGGGCAGGATCCGCTTGGGCTTGGCGATCGGGCCGAGGGTGGTCCCGACGTGGTTGCGCAGGTCGTTGACGAGGGTCTCCGTCTCCGCCGCCGTACCGCGCAGGATGACGAAGGCGACGATCGCCTGGCCGGTCGTCTCGTCCGCCGCGCCGACGACGGCCGCCTCGGCGACCGACGGGTGGGAGACGAGCGCCGACTCCACCTCGGTGGTGGAGATGTTGTGTCCGGAGACGAGCATCACGTCGTCGACCCGGCCCAGCAGCCAGATGTCGCCGTCGTCGTCCTTCTTTGCGCCGTCACCGGCGAAGTACTTGCCCTCGAACCGCGACCAGTACGTCTCGATGAACCGCTGGTCGTCGCCCCAGATGGTGCGCAGCATCGACGGCCACGGCTCGGTCAGGACCAGGTAGCCGCCACCGCCGTTGGCCACCTCGTTCGCCTCGTCGTCGACGACGGTCGCGCAGATGCCGGGCAGTGGCGTCTGCGCGGAACCGGGCTTGGTCTCGGTGACACCCGGCAGCGGCGAGATCATCATCGCGCCGGTCTCGGTCTGCCACCAGGTGTCGACGATGGGCGTCCGGTCCCCGCCGATGTGCTTGCGGTACCAGATCCAGGCCTCGGGGTTGATCGGCTCGCCGACGGAGCCCAGGACGCGCAGGCTGCCGAGGTCGAACTTGGCGGGGATGTCGTCGCCCCACTTCATGAACGTACGGATCGCGGTGGGCGCGGTGTACAGGATGGTCACCCCGTACTTCTGCACGATCTCCCAGAACCGGCCCTGGTGCGGGGTGTCGGGCGTGCCCTCGTACATGACCTGGGTCGCGCCGTTCGCCAGCGGCCCGTACACGATGTACGAGTGCCCGGTGACCCAGCCGACGTCCGCGGTGCACCAGTACACGTCGGTCTCCGGCTTCAGGTCGAAGACGGCGTGGTGGGTGTACGCGGCCTGGGTGAGGTAGCCGCCGGAGGTGTGCAGGATGCCCTTCGGCTTCCCCGTCGTACCGGACGTGTAGAGGATGAACAGCGGGTGCTCGGCCTCGAACGCCTCCGGGGTGTGCTCGGCGCTCTGCCGCGCGACGATCTCGTGCCACCACACGTCCCGGCCCTCGGTGAAGGCGACCTCCTGGCCGGTACGGCGGACGACGAGCACGTGCTCGACGTTGTCCACGCGCGCGACCGCGTCGTCGACGGCCGGCTTGAGCGCGGCCGGCTTGCCGCGCCGGTAGCCGCCGTCGGCCGTGATGACGACCTTGGCGTCGGCGTCCTGGATGCGGGTCGCCAGCGCGTCCGCCGAGAAGCCGCCGAAGACGACGGAGTGCGCGGCGCCGATACGGGCGCACGCCAGCATCGCGATCGCAGCCTCGGGGATCATCGGCAGGTAGACGGCGACCCGGTCGCCCTTGCGGACCCCCAGCTCCAGCAGGGCACCCGCGGCCTTGGAGACCTCGTCCTTGAGCTCGGCGTAGGTGATGGCGCGGCTGTCGCCGGGCTCGCCCTCGAAGTGGATCGCTACCCGGTCGCCGTGCCCGGCCTCCACATGCCGGTCCACGCAGTTGTACGCGACGTTGAGTTCGCCGTCCTTGAACCACTTGGCGAACGGCGGGTTCGACCAGTCCAGCGTCTCCGTCGGCTCCTTGGCCCAGGTCAGCCGGCGTGCCTGCTCGGCCCAGAAGCCGAGCCGGTCAGCCCTGGCCTGTTCGTACGCCTCCGCCGTGACGTTGGCGTGGGCGGCCAGGTCGGCGGGGGGTGCGAACCTGCGCTCCTCACGAAGCAGGTTGGCCAGGCTCTCGTTGCTCACGACATCTCCCTCTCGAAGGGTGTCCGTTGTGTCCCAGACCACAGCTCATCAGACCCGGGGGGCCGGTGACAAGGGCCGACGGACAATTGGTTTAGACCTGTCGGGGCTGTGTTTCGCCCCCCTTCCGCCGACCGGGGTCATCCGTACCCACGGACGCCGACCGGGCGGAGTTCAGACCCTGTAACGCCTTTCACATCCCGGCCCACACACAGGTGAAGCGCCACCTAGGGGAAGGGGCCCGCATGGACCGCGTGTAAGCGGTGCGAGGCGACCCCGTCGCGGTGGCTGAGATCTTCCCAACGGTCCTGGACTCCGCCCACACCTGTCGCCCGGGGTCGGGCACGAGACGGCCTGGCTGTACGGCATCGCCCACAGCGTTATCTGCCGGGGGTGCCGCAGGACGGCCTGTGGGGGTCGTCCGGCCGCCGGGTTTCTGATGGCGAAGTCGACCGGGTTCCGGGGAGAGGAACCGCCCGAATCCGCTTCGTCCCGGTCGTTCGAGCCGGGGCTTCGCCCGAGTGCCTGCCCGAGCACCTTCGCAGGGCCACCCTCCGTCCCGGCGACTCCCTCGGCATCGAGAACTGGGATGGGACATGTCCGGCCGATGCGGTCGGCGACGTCGCGGCCCCCAGCGTGCCGGGGCGCTCTGGACCGCCGGTACCGGAGGGCATCTACGCGATCAAGGGCGAGCCGCACCCTGTGTGCCGGTGGAGCGGTGGCCGCAGTCCGCACCGGTGACGGTGCCGGTGTGCGCCCCCGCCCCGACGGGGCCCGCACACCGGCACCGGGTTCATGCCGACACGTCCACCACCCCTACGTGGTCGAACAACCCCCCGTCGCCCCCGCCCGCCTCAGCGAGCAGATACGCCTGTGCCTCGCCCACGTGGAAGTACATCCCGTGCAGCTCCAGCGCCCCGGCCCGCAGCGCCCGGGCCACCGACTCATGGGCGCGCAGGTGGTCCAGCTGCTGGACCACATTGGTCAGGCAGAGCTGCTCCACCGCGTCGGCGGGCGCCCGCCCGGCCAGCCGCGTCCAGGGGCGGCTGCCGTCGGCCATCCGCTCCAGGCTCGGCAGCCCGTGCCGCAGCCACCGCTTCAATGGGGTCTGCGCGCCGCCGGGTTCGGAGCTGAGCAGCGCCTGCATGGCCCCGCACCCGGAGTGCCCGCACACCGTGATGGACCGCACCTGTAGCACGTCCACCGCGTACTCGATGGCGGCGGCGACCGAGTCGTCCCCGCTCTCCTCCCCGGGCGGCGGCACCAGATTGCCCACGTTGCGCACCACGAACAGGTCGCCGGGACCACTGGAGGTGATCATCGACGTGACCAGCCGTGAGTCGGCGCAGGTCAGGAAGAGCTGCGACGGCCGTTGCCCCTCCCGGGCCAGCCGCGCCAGTTCACCCCGCACCAGCGGCGCGGTGTGGCGCTGGAACGCGCTGATGCCACGGACGAGCTGGTCTCCACTCGACTCGACGCCGACGGCCCTGCCCGATCCGGTGCCCCTGTCCGAGCCAGTGCCCCTGTCCGAGCCGGCCGGGCCGTCGGATCTGGCAGAGGTACCGGACTGGGTGGAGGCGTCGGATCTGGCGGAGGTACCGGTCTGGGTGGAGGCGTCGGATCTGGCAGAGGTACCGGACTGGGTGGAGGCGTCGGATCTGGCGGAGGTACCGGACTGGGTGGAGGCGTCGGATCTGGCGGAGGTACCGAACTGGGTGGAGGCGTCGGATTCGGCGGAAGTGCCAGACCGGGCGGAGGTGCCGGACCGCGCGGACCTGTCGGTTGTCGCGGACCCGGCGGGAGACCCGCCGGGCTTTCCGCCCGGCTCCCGTCCGCTAGGCGGCTCCCTACCCGGTTCCCCACCCGGTTCCCCGAGCGGCGATCCCTCCTCCAGGTGCCCGTCGGCGCGATGGTCGGCGCGGTCGCCGGAGGAGGGTGAGTGCGAGGGCGTGGACCGCGGGCCCTCGCACTGGTGGTTGCGCCAGGGTGTCCACGGGCGGCAGCGGCAGCCGGCGAGGGGGGCGCCCGCGACCGGGGTGGGGTCGGGAGTCTCGACGGCGGTGAGCTCGGCAATCGAGCCCCCCGGTCCGGAGCGACGGCCGGTCAGCTCTACGGAGCCGCCCTGCGCGGTGTGCGTCTTCTGCCAGTCCTGCAGGGTCTCGTACGCCGCGTGGTCCATGAAGGAGCCGTCCAACTCGACGACGACATGGGCGCCTTGGGGTACGTGATGCAGGGCGCGGCTGAGCCGTGGCACCGCGAGGAACGTCAACTGTCCTCGTACGTGTACGTGACGGACTCCTTCCTTCTCGTCGTGCGTGATCCGGGTGCGGGCGAGGCGGTGCAGGGAGACGGCGACGGCCACGGCGATCCCCAGCGCCACGCCCTGCAGGACGCCGAGGAACACCACGCCGAGGGTGGTGACGGCGTACACCAGCACCTCTCGGTGGCGGGTCACCGTGCGAATGTGGTGCAGGGACACCATCTGGATGCCGACGGCCATCACCAGGGCGGCGAGCGAGGCGAGCGGGATGAACTCCAGGATCGGGACCATCAGCAGCGCGGCGACTACTACGAAAACGCCGTGCAGCATCGTGGAGTTCCGGCTGACGGCACCGGCGTGCACATTCGCCGAACTGCGCACGGCCACGCCCGCGACGGGCAGTCCGCCGAGCGCGCCGGAGACGATGTTGGCGGAGCCCTGCCCGAGCAGTTCGCGGTCCAGGTCGGAGCGCCCGACACGGGCGGGCAGGCCGGGACGGGAGGCGATCAGCTTGTCCACGGCGACCGCGCCCAGCAGCGACTGCACGCTGCACACCAGGGTGATGGTGAGTACGGCCGCGATGAGACCGAGCACCGGCCCTTCGGGGAGTCCGACCAGGGCGTGACTGCTCCAGGACGGCAGCTCGACCCTGGGCTGGGTCAGGCCGGCGAGCGCGGCGGTCGCGGTGGCCCCGGCTACGGCGACGAGTGCCGCGGGCACCGTGCGCAGCAGGCGGCCCATCCGGCCGGGCAAGCGTGGCCAGAGCAGCAGCAGGGCCAGCGTCAGCGCGCTCACGGTGACGGCGGCGGGGTGCAGATTCGCCAACTGGGCGGGCAGGGCCCGGAGGTTGTCGAGGACGGAGCTCTGCGGGCTGCCGCCGAGGACGATGTGCAGCTGGGCGACGGCGATGGTGACGCCGATGCCGGCGAGCATGCCGTGCACGATGGCCGGGCTGACGGCGAGCGCGCTGCGCGCCACGCGCAGGCACCCGAGGCCGAGTTGGGCGAGTCCGGCGAGGACGGTGATGGCGCACGTCGTCCGCCAGCCGTAGCGGTGGATGAGGTCGGCGGTGACGACGGTCAGGCCGGCGGCGGGGCCGCTCACCTGGAGTGGCGCACCGCCGACCCATCCGGCGACGATCCCCCCGACGGCGGCGGCGACGAGGCCGGCCTGCAGGGGCGCGCCGGTGGCGAGGGCGATGCCGAGGGACAGGGGCAGGGCGATCAGGAAGACCGCGATCGAGGCGGACACGTCGGCGCCGGCGATCCGGAGGCGGCGGCGCCGGGCCGGTGGGGGGCTGTGCGGCGGATGGACGCGTTGGATGCGCGTCGAGTCGGACGTGCGGGTGGGGACGCAGGCTGACATGTTTCCCGTCTCCTCCGGGGCAGCGCGGTCGCGGAACAAGTGGTCCCCCGTCGATGGCGGGGGCGGTCGCGGCCGTGGGTCACGGCGTGCAGTGGCGGGATGAAAAATCAACGCTCGGTAAACAGATCGTAATGCAGAGTAAAGGCCAAGCATGGATATTGCGGGCAAATGGGTCAATAGATCACCCGCAGGGAGGAAGTGAGCATTTGATCGGCTTGTCGTACTAATTCCTTCTCGGCCCCGTGCGACCTTGGCGGCGCTGTCGGCTCGTCCCGGCACGCCACCGAGAACGCCCTTGCCGGCGTTGGCCCGAGAGAAGGAAGAAGGTGGGCGGAAGATGGCCGCCACCCAGAGGATCGCCGCGGGCGCCGTGGTCGCCGCGGCCGTCGCCGCATCGCTCGCCGGTTGTGCGACGGGAACCGGTGGGCCCGACCGTTCCCGGGAAGGGGCGCCCGGTCCGCAGAAGGGGAAGCCGGCCCCGGCCCCGAGGAGCGCGGTCCGCCTGATCGGCGACGGCTCCACCGCCTTCACCGGCGCCCAGCCCCACCTGCCCAGACCCGAACGCCTGCGGCCGGGCCAGAAGCCGCCGCAGTTCGTCGTCTTCTCCTGGGATGGCGCCGGCGAGGACAGCCAGCGGCTCTTCTCCCACTTCCGGGAGGTGGCCAAGGCCAACAACGCCACGATGACGTACTTCCTCAGCGGCGTGTACCTGCTGCCGGAGGAGAAGCGCGACCTCTACAAGCCGCCACAGCACTCGCCGGGCCGCTCCGACATCGGCTTCAACGACCCACAGGGCATCGCCGACACCGTGAAACAACTGCGCCTGGCGTGGCTTGAGGGCAACGAGATCGGCACGCACTTCAACGGCCACTTCTGCGGCAAGGGCGGCGGCGTCGGCGAGTGGTCGGTGGAGGAGTGGAAGGACGAGATCGCCCAGGCCAAGCAGTTCGTGAGGACCTGGAAGACCAACACCGGCATGAAGGACGCGGCCCCGCTGCCCTTCGACTACGACAAGGAACTCATCGGCGCCCGTACCCCCTGCCTCGAAGGCCGGGAGAACTTCATGAAGGCGGCACGGGAACTCGGCTTCCGCTACGACACCAGCGGCGTCAACAACCAGGTCTGGCCCGGCAGGAAGGAGGGCCTGTGGGACCTGTCGATGCAGCTCGTGCCCTTCCCGGGCCACTCCTACGAGCAGCTCACCATGGACTACAACTTCATGGTCAACCAGTCCGGCACCACCACCCAGGGCAACCCCGCCAAGCACCGGTACTGGGGTGACCAGATGCGGGACGGCCTGCTCAGGGGCTTCCAGCGGGCCTACGACGGCAATCGCGCGCCACTGATCATCGGCAACCACTTCGAGTCCTGGAACGGCGGCACGTACATGCGCGCCGTCGAGGAGGTCGTGGAGAGGGTCTGCACCAAGGAGGAGGTGCGCTGCGTCTCCTTCCGGCAGCTGGCCGACTGGCTGGACGCCCAGGACCCGAAGACGCTGGACAAGCTGCGCACCCTCGGCGTCGGCGAGGCCCCGAAGCAGGGCTGGGCGTCCTTCCTGTCCGGCCGCCCCGCCCCGGCCCCGAGGGGCGTGCCGGGGGCACCGGCGGCCAAGCAGTAACCGTCGGGCGGAGCTGCCGCACCGGCATCACACGGAGGCGGTGACGCTCTCACCGAGGACGAAGCCGGGGTCGATCTGCGCGGCCAGGTCGGCCCCAGTCCGCTCGTTGCCCCACGCCTGGGCGTTTCTGCGATGGAAGTGCACCATCTGGCGCGTGTACCGCTCCCAGTCGCGCCGCTCGTACGCCGAGTCGACGGCCGTCCGCAGCCGGTCCAGGGCGTGGCGGTTGGAGTCCTCCAAGGCGTCGAACCGGGGCGGCCGGCCCTTCTCCATGGCGCGCACCCAGTCCGAGTGCCCGACCGTCACGAGCAGGTCGTCGCCGACCTCGGCGCGGAGGAAGTCGAGGTCGTCCTGACCCTGCACCTTGTTGCCGACGACTCTCAGCTCGACGCCGAAGTCGCGGGCGTACTCCTTGTACTGGCGGTAGACGGAGACCCCCTTCCGGGTCGGCTCGGCGACGAGGAACGTGATGTCGAAGCGGGTGAACATGCCAGAGGCGAAGGAGTCCGAGCCGGCCGTCATGTCGACCACGACGTACTCGTCACGGCCGTCCACCAGGTGGTTCAGGCACAGCTCCACCGCTCCCGTCTTGGAGTGGTAGCAGGCGACCCCCAGGTCGGCGTCCGTGAAGGGGCCCGTGACCATCAAACGGACCGCGCCGCCGTCGAGTTCCACGGCGCGGGCGCAGGCGTCGTACACGGCGTTGTCCTCGCGCACCCGCAGCAGCCGGGAGCCCTCGCCGGGCGGGGTCGTCTTGATCATCATCTCGGCGGAGGCGATGCGGGGATTGGAGCCGCGCAGATAGTCCTTGATCAGCGGCAGCCGGTCGCCCATCGCCGGCAGTGCGGCGGCCTCCGCCTCGTCGAGGCCGAGCGCGGGTCCCAGATGCTGGTTGATGTCCGCGTCGATCGCGATCACGGGTGCGCTGTCAGCTGCGAGGTGCCGGATGAACAGGGAGGACAGGGTGGTCTTGCCGCTGCCACCCTTCCCGACGAAAGCAATTTTCATGTTCACCAAGCGTAGTTCCGTGACAGCTGTACGTGGCAGGGGTGCGTGAAGAAGACCACTCCTACGAGGGGTGAGCCGTGCCGTTGCGTAGTGTCGTACTCATGAGTACGACAGGCGCTACCGCCGATCCGCTCGCGGCCCTCGGCGCACTGCCCGGTGTGGCCGAGTCCGTGGAGACCGTGCGCAAGGCCGTGGACCGGGTCTACGGGCACCGCATCATGCGACGCCGCAGCACCGCGATCACCTCGGAGGCGGCCCTTCGCGGCGCCCGTGGCTCGGCTGCGCTGTCCGGCGCGGACTGGGCCCTGGAGGAGGTGCGCCGCCGCAGTGACTTCCGCGTCGACGACGAGGCGCGCGTCGTCGGGGCGGCGCTGCGGCTGACCGCCGAGGCGGGTCAGCTGCTGTCCATCTGGCGCCAGTCGCCCCTGCGGGTGCTGGCGCGGCTGCACCTGGTGGCCGCGGCGAGCAAGAGTGACGAGGTCGGGCGCCCGCGGCAGGCCGGTGAACCGGTCGACGAGCCGCTGGTCGAGCTGCCACTGCCCGGCGCGGACGAGGTCTCCGGCCGACTGGAGGGGCTGGCCGGACTGATCGTGGCGGGCAGCTCCGCTCCCGCCCTGGTGACGGCCGCCGTCGTCCATGGCGAACTGCTGGCGCTGCGCCCCTTCGCCTCCCACAACGGCCTGGTCGCGCGTGCGGCCGAGCGCATCGTCCTGATCGGCAGCGGCCTCGACCCGAAGTCGGTCTGCCCGGCCGAGGTGGGCCACGCCGAACTGGGCCGGGCCGCCTACCTGGCCGCCCTGGAGGGCTACGTCTCCGGGACTCCAGAAGGCATGGCGGCCTGGATCGCCCACTGCGGCCGGGCGGTCGAGCTGGGTGCCCGCGAGTCGACGGCGGTGTGCGAGGCGCTGCAACGCGGGGCGGCGTAACGGGAAAAGGCCCCCGGAAGGGGGCCTGAACAAAGGTGCGGCGGTACGAGTCCTCGTACCGCCGCTGGCATGCTCACCGAGTTACCAGGCGTCCTCGAATGTCGCCCATCAGGTCGGGAACTTTGCCCGTCACCTGGTGTGGCTGGCCCGTAATCGACGGGTCGACGTCGCGTGGGTGCCCGATGTTCATGCTGCGGTCCGTGGGGCCAATTGCGTTATTAAGGTGATCCTTTCGGATGTCCTTGGTCTCGCGGGCCGTTGAGTCCTTTGTACTCCAGGACCCCGGCAAGCGGAAGTGCCGCCACCAGTTCTTTACTTTTACTCGCAAACGGGCGTTAATCGGATGCTCTGGTGGGGGTCTTGTGGGCCCGGCTCAGGCGCTCGCCGCCGCCCTGCGCCGGCTCGCGTACCAGACGAGGCCGGCCGTGGCGGCCGCCGCTCCTATGGCGGCCGCGGCGACCAGTGCCGGCCGGGGCGGGACGGAGAACGACGGGATGCGCTGCTTCAGCCGCACCGGCCGGTGGAAGTCGAGAATCGGCCACCCGCGCGCGACGGCCTCGCGGCGCAGGGCGCGGTCCGGGTTCACGGCATGCGGATGGCCCACGGCCTCCAGCATCGGCAGGTCGGTCGCCGAGTCGCTGTAGGCGTAGCAGCGCGAGAGGTCGTACCCCTCGGACGCCGCCAGTTCCTTGATCGCCTCCGCCTTGGTCGGGCCGTACGCGTAGTACTCCACCTCGCCGGTGAAGCAGCCGTCCTCGCCCACGACCATGCGGGTGGCGACCACGCGGTCCGCGCCGAGCAGTTCGCCGATCGGCTCGACCACCTCGGCGCCGGACGTCGACACGATGACGACGTCGCGGCCGGCGGTGTGGTGCTCCTCGATCAGGGAGGCCGCCTCGTCGTAGATGAGCGGGTCGATCAGGTCGTGCAGGGTCTCGGCGACGATCGCCTTCACCTGCTGGACGTTCCAGCCGCGCACGAGTGCGGACAGGTACTCGCGAGTCCGCTCCATCTGGTCGTGGTCCATACCGCCCACGAGGAAGACGAACTGGGCATACGCGGTGCGCAAGGCCGCCCTGCGGTTGATCAGCCCGCCTTGGTAGAAGGACTTGCTGAAGGTGAGCGTGCTCGACTTCGCAATGACCGTCTTGTCCAGGTCAAAGAAGGCCGCTGTGCGGGGCAAGGAGTGGTTTTCCACAACCCAGAGCATAGGGGCAGCCCATTCGGCGTAAGGTGGGCGCGTGGGTTTGCCTGAGAGGGCTCTCGGGTACACCATGGAAGTCACGGATCGTTCGCGACCGTGCTAACCCGGTCCGGCTCCTCCCCCCCCGAGTCGGCCGTGGAGACGACCCCCGCTCTCCCCCCCGGCGGGGGTCGTCGCATGTCCGGATGGGTTTTCCCCTTCTGCAGGCGTCTGCGGTGCCGTGTCGAGGCGATCGCGGGCGCCTCTTTCGCATGCCCACACCTCGTCACCGTCCGTAGTCATCGGACTGCTCTGCGGAAGTCGCACAGGGAGCGGTGTGGCGGTCACCTGTATGGGTGACAGCGATATCCACAACCACCCACTCGTCCACAGTTATCCACCAAGATCCACACGATTTCCGGGTTCGTTGCACCGTGATTCCCACGCGTCCGCTCGCGCCGAGTTCATGGCCGGTTCCGTTTGCCGGACGCGGAGGCCGGTATCCGCCGGCCGTTCATATGGAGCCCGGCCACCGGGTCTTCACACACAGGGGATTCGCGGGGCCGCAGAGAGGTGCGCGCCACGCGGCGAAGGGGGATGGAAGCCGTGACCGGAGCCGTCACACACGACCCGCCGCCCGCCGCCGGAGGACGGCAGGGCAGGCCGCTGATCGTCACCGAGGACGCCGAGCTCCTCGACGACCTGCTGCGGCTGTGCGCCGCGGCGGGCGCCACACCGGAGGTGCACCCCTCGGTGCCGGAGCACCGGGGCGGCTGGGAGACCGCACCGCTCGTCCTGGTCGGCGACGACGCCGCGCGCCGCGTGCGCGGGGCCGCCCGCAGACGCGGAGTGGTCCTCGTCGGACGCGACCAGGACGACTCCGGAGTGTGGCGCAGGGCTGTCGAGATCGGCGCCGACCACGTCCTGGTGCTGCCCGATGGCGAACAGTGGCTGGTCGACCGCATCGCCGACGTCGCCGAGGGCGTCGGCCGGCCCGCTCTGACCGTCGGTGTCGTCGGCGGGCGGGGCGGGGCCGGAGCGTCCACGCTCGCGTGCGCGCTCGCCGTCACCTCCGCGCGTGAGGGACTCCGCACCCTCCTCGTGGACGCCGATCCGCTGGGTGGCGGACTCGACGTACTCCTCGGTGGCGAGACCGCGGCAGGACTGCGCTGGCCCGCGTTCGCCGCCTCGCGCGGGCGGGTCGGCGGCGGCGCGCTGGAGGAATCGCTGCCCGAGCTGCACCAGCTGCGGGTGCTCAGCTGGGACCGTGGCGACTGCGTCGCCATCCCGCCCCAGGCCGTGCGCGCGGTGCTCGCCGCGGCCCGCCGCCGGGGCGGCACGGTCGTCGTCGACCTGCCGCGCCGCATCGACGACGGTGTCGCCGAGGCCCTCGCCCAGATCGACGTCGGGCTCCTCGTGGTCCCCGCCGAACTGCGCGCCGTCGCGGCGGCCGGACGGGTCGCCTCCGCCGTCGGCATGGTCCTGCGCGACCTGCGGGTGGTGGTACGCGGGCCGCACGCGCCCGGACTCGACGACCGCGAGGTCGCCCGGCTGCTCGGACTGCCACTGGTCGGTGAGGTACCCGTCGAGTCGGGCCTGCTGTGCCCGGACGGCGGCAAGGCACCACCCGGCGCGGCCCCGCGCGGGCCCCTCGCCCGGTTCTGCAAGGAGTTCTGGGAGCGGGCGCTGGTCGAGGCGGGTGGCGCATGAGCACGGTCCCCGGACTCGAAAGGCTGAGGGGCACGGGCGCACTGCTCGACGGCGTACGGCAGTGGCTCGCCGAGAGCGGCGCCGAGCCGACTCCCGCGCGCGTGGCCCAGGCGCTGCGGGAGCAGGGGCGGGTCCTCGGAGACGCGGAAGTCCTCGGTGCGGCGGAGCACCTGCGGTCCGAACTGGTCGGCAGTGGGCCCCTGGAGCCACTGCTCGCCGACCCTTCGGTGACCGACGTCCTGGTGTCCGCCCCGGACCGGGTCTGGGTCGACCGCGGCGGCGGCCTCGAGCTGACCACCGTCTCCTTCCCGGACGCGGCAGCCGTACGACGCCTCGCGCAGCGCCTGGCCGCGGTCGCCGGACGGCGTCTGGACGACGCCCGGCCGTGGGCCGACGCGCGGCTGCCCGACGGGACCCGGCTGCACGCGGTGCTGCCCCCGGTCGCCGTCGGCTGCACCTGCCTGTCGCTGCGGGTGGTACGGCCGCGGGCGTTCACCCTCGACGAACTGGTGGCCGCGGGCACGGTGCCGCCGGGCGGCGACCAGGTGCTGCGGGACCTGCTGCGGGCCCGCCTGTCCTTCCTGGTCAGTGGCGGCACCGGCAGCGGTAAGACGACCCTGCTCAGCGCCTTGCTGGGGCTGGTGGGACCGGGGGAGCGGATCGTGCTCGCGGAGGACTCCGCGGAACTGCGGCCCGATCACCCGCACGTCGTCCGGCTGGAGACCAGACCCGCCAACCAGGAGGGAGCGGGGCTCGTCACGCTCGAGGACCTGGTGCGGCAGGCGCTGCGGATGCGGCCGGACCGCCTGGTCGTGGGTGAGGTGCGCGGACCCGAGGTCGTCCACCTGCTGGCCGCCCTGAACACGGGACACGAAGGCGGTTGCGGGACGGTCCACGCCAACGCCGCCGCGGACGTGCCCGCCCGCCTCGAGGCGCTCGGCACGGCGGCCGGGCTCGACCGTGCGGCGCTGCACAGCCAGTTGGCGGCCGCGCTGTCGGTGGTGCTGCACCTGGCGCGTGACCGGGACGGGCGGCGGCGGATCTCCGAGGTGCACGTGCTGGAGCGGGACCCGTCCGGGCTGGTGCGGACGGTGCCGGCGCTGCGGTGGCGGGCGGAGGCGTTCCGCCGCGAGCGCGGGTGGGAGCGGCTGCGGGAACTGCTGCGAAGTGAGAGGAGCGGAACGGGAGATGAGCGTGATGCCTGAGGTGCCGATGGCGACGGCCGCGGTCTGCGCCGGGGCGGCGATCTGGCTGCTCGGCGGGCCGTACTCCGGAGCCCGGCGGGCGCAGTTGCTGCTGGCGGGAGGTGGGGTGGTCGGCAGTGGACCTCCGTCGTGGCGGGACCTGGCCTGCGAGCTGCGGAAGGTCCGTGGGCGGTGGCGGCCCGAGTGGTGGGCGCCGGTCGTTGGAGTGGCCCTGGCGGTGCTGGGTGCCTCGGTGCTGCCGGCCGTCGCGGGGGCGGCCGGAGTGCCCCTGCTGCGCCGGGTGCGGCGGACGCGGGAGGTACGGCGGGCCGGACAGCGCCGGGGTGACGCCGTGATCGCGCTGTGCGCGGCGCTCGCCGGGGAGGTGCGCGCGGGACGGCAGCCCGGCGAGGCGTTGCAACGGGCCGCCCGTGACTCCGGAGGGCTGGGCCCGGCGCAGGCCGCCGTGCTGGCGGCGGCGCGGTTCGGCGGGGACGTACCCGGTGCGCTCGCGGCAGCGGCACGGCAACCCGGGGCTGACGGCCTGCTGGGGCTCGCCGCGTGCTGGCGGGTGGCCGTGGACCAGGGCGCGGGTCTCGCCGCCGGACTCGACCGCCTGGAAGGGGCGTTGCGAGCCGAGCGTGACCAGCGAGCCGACCTGTCCGCGCAGTTGGCGGGGGCGCGCTCGACGGCGGTGATGCTCGCCGGGCTGCCGGTCCTCGGCCTGGCTCTGGGCACCGCGTTGGGCGCCGACCCGTTGCGTGTCCTGCTGCACACCGGCGCGGGATGGGGGTGCCTGCTGGTCGGCGGGGTGCTGGAGGGGGTCGGGATGTGGTGGGCGATGCGGATTGTGCGGGGCGCGGAGGAGGTGTGAGGCGGGAGCGGGCGGCGGATCGTTCGGGCGGGCCGGGTGCGGCCGGGTGAGGGAGACGGAGACGGAATGAGTACGGAAGTTGTCCACAGGCTGGGGGTGGCCGTGGGGATCGGGCTGGCGCTGGCGTGGTTCGTGCGGTGGTTGACGGGCGTGCGACGTGAGCGGAGGACGCGGCAGCGGCTCACCGAGCTGCTGGCCCTGTCGTCGGCGCCGGACACCTCGCGTCCTGAAGTGCGGGAGTTCGCGCGGCGATGGCTGCCCGAGGTGGCGGTCCTGGGCGCCGGTTGGGTGGTGGGCGGCGGTGTCGTCGGGCTCGTCCTGGGGCTCATCGGCGCGGTGGTGATGCGACGGTGGCGTCGCAGGCAGCGGGCGGCCGACGTCGTGAGCGAGGCCGACCTGCGGGCCGCCGCCCGGCAACTTCCGCTCGCCGCGGACCTGCTGGCCGCGTGCATCGCGGCGGGTGCCGGGCCGGTCATCGCGGCGCAGGCGGTGGGTGAGGCCCTGGGCGGGCCGGTCGGGGAAGGGCTGGCGCGCGGTGCCGCGGAGATGCGGCTGGGCGGCGAACCGGCCACCGCCTGGCGGAGGCTGGCCGCCGCGCCGGGCGCGGCCGCACTGGCCCGCCTGCTGGAACGGGCCGACGTCTCGGGGCTGCCGGCGGCCGGACCCGTCACCCGGCTCGCCGCCGACGCCCGCGCCGAGTGGGCACGCGCGGGGACGGCTCGGGCCCGTCGTGCGGCCGTCATGGTCACCGCACCGGTCGGGCTGTGCTTCCTGCCCGCCTTCATCGCGGTGGGCATCGCACCCGTCGTGATCGGCCTCGCCGGTGGAGCGCTGGGAGGGGGTGGGCCATGACGGTGCGGTGAGCGGGACGCCGTTGGGTGGGCGGGAAGTGGAGCGCCCCAGGGCGTGCGGTGAGCGGCCCGGCGGCGAGGAAGCGGCAGGGCGCGGCCCGAGAGAACCAACACGACCGACAGAGCCGGCAGGACCGGCAGAGCCGGCAGGACCGGCAGAGCCGGCAGGACCGGCAGAGCCGGCAGGGCCGACAGAACTGGCGGGGGCCGAGTCCAACAGAACCGTCAGGACCGACAGTCCAACAGCACCAGCAGGACCCACAGGTCCAGCAGGTCAAACAGGTTTGACCAAACAGCGGGATCGAACTTTACGGGGGTTGAGATGAACAAGGCGGTACGGGCGCGGCTGCGTGCCCTGGTGTGCAGGGTGCGTGCGGCGCGGAGGGACGCGGGGATGGTGACGTCCGAGTACGCGATGGGGATCGTCGCGGCTGTCGCGTTCGCCGTGATCCTCTACAAGGTGGTGACGAGCGGGACGGTCACCGCGGAGTTGGAGGGCATCGTGAAGCGGGCGCTCAGTGCGAGTACGTGAGCGCGGACGGAGGCGGGACGCGGACCGGGGGTTCGTGACGGCGGAGGCGGCCGTCGTGCTGCCGGTGCTGGTGGCGTTCGCGATGGCGCTGGTGTGGGGGCTGCTGGTCATGGCGGCTCAGCTCCAGTGCGTGGACGCGGCCAGGACGGGCGCCCGGGCCGCGGCCCGGCAGGACCCGGCCGACGCGGTGGTCGAGGTGACGCGGGCCACGGCACCGCGCGGGGCGCGCGTGACGGTCAGCCGGGAGGGCGACCAGGTGCGCGTGGTGGTCGTGGCACAGCCGCCGGTGTTGCGGGGGCTGCCGTTCGAGGTGCGGGCGGAGGCCGTGGCGGCGGCGGAGGACGTGGGGGTGCCGGAGGACGTGGGGGTGCCGGGGGACGTGGGGGTGCCGGGGGATGTGGGGGCGGGGCCATGAGTGGGCGTCGAGGTGGGTTCGGGAGAGGCCGGGGCGTCGGTGGGTACCGCTGTCGTGGCTCCGATCGTGGCTCGGCCACCGTCTGGACCGTCGGGGCGATCGCCGTGCTGTGCGTGGTCTTCGGCGTGGTGCTCGCCCTTGGGCAAGCCGTCCTGGCCCGGCACCGGGCCGCCGGCGGCGCGGACCTCGCGGCGCTCGCGGCCGCCGACCACTGGTCGGACGGTGCCACGGCGGCCTGCGCACGGGCGGAGCGGGTGGCTCGGGCGCAGGGCGCGCGGCTGGTGCGGTGCGCGGTCGTGGGAGAGATCTCGGACGTGACGGCGGCGGCCGGGCGGGGGCCGTTCGCGGCGGAGGTCAGGGCACGGGCGGGCCCTCCAGGGCCCCAGGAGCGGCTGCCGGAGGAGGAGGTGCCGGAGAGGCGGGCGCCAGAGGAACGGGTGCCGGAGGAGGAGGTGCCGGAGGGGCGGGTGCCAGAGGAACGGGTGTCGGAGGAGGAAGTGCTGGAGGGCCGGGTGCCGGAGGAGGAGGTGCCCGAGGAGCCCGGGCCGTGATCCTGAGTTCAGGGCCGTACTCCTGAGTCCTGGGCTCCTGCTGATGCCCAGGCCGCACCTCCGAGGGTCCCTTCCGGTGCCCCAGGAGACATCTCACCTCCGGCCGTCCATCCGGTCGGACGTCGGCCGGGTGAGTCCCCCGGGCCCCACCGAGGGCTAATCCACCCGCTGCTCCTCCGGGGCCGCCCGCAGCAGTTCCGTGAGCAGTCGTACCGCCCCCCTCTTGTGCAGCGGGTCGTTGCCGTTGCCGCATTTGGGGGACTGGATGCACGACGGGCAGCCGGCCTCGCACTCGCAGGAGGCGATGGCCTGTCGGGTGGCGGTCAGCCAGGCGCGGGCCGTGTGGAAGGCGCGCTCCGCGAAGCCCGCGCCGCCGGGATGGCCGTCGTAGACGAACACCGTCGGCAGCAGGGTGTCGGGGTGCAGGGGGATCGACACTCCGCCGATGTCCCAGCGGTCGCAGGTCGCGAAGAGGGGCAGCATGCCGATGGAGGCGTGTTCGGCGGCGTGGAGGGCGCCGCCGAGGATCTCCGGGTTGATGCGGGCGGCGTCCAACTGGTCCTCGGTGACCGTCCACCACACGGCGCGTGTGCGCAGCGTACGAGGAGGAAGGTCGAGTTTCGACTCGCCCAGTACTTCACCGGTGATGAGCCGCCGACGCAGAAAGGAGACCACTTGGTTGGTGACCTCGACGGAGCCGTAGCACAACCGGCCGTCGCCCCAGGGGATTTCGACGTCCGTCTCCAGGACGGAGATCGACGTCGTGTCGCGGGCGACCGTCGAATACGGCGGGTTGGCCTCCTCGACCAGGGCGACCGAGTCCTCCAGGTCCAGTGACCGCACCAGGTACGTCCGGCCCTGGTGCAGGTGCACGGCGCCCTCGTGCACGGTCGCGTGAGCGGCGCCCTCGTCGACCGTGCCCAGCAGGCGGCCCGTCCCCTCCTCGACGATCTGTACCGGCCGGCCGCCCTCGCCGCGGATGTCGGTGAGGTCGGCGGCCCGTTCCCGTCGCGTCCAGTGCCAGGCCTTCGTCCGGCGGCGCAGCAGTTTCGCGGCTTCCAGCTGCGGCAGAAGTCCCTCGGTCTCGGGGCCGAACAGCTCCAGGTCGTCCTCGGTCAGGGGGAGTTCGGATGCGGCCGCACACAGGTGCGGGGCGAGGACGTAGGGGTTGTCGGGGTCGAGGACCGTCGACTCCACGGGCCGGTCGAACAGTGCCTCGGGGTGGTGGACGAGGAAGGTGTCCAAGGGGTCGTCGCGGGCGATCAGGACGGCGAGGGCGCCCTGCCCGGCCCGGCCCGCGCGGCCGGCCTGCTGCCACAGGGAGGCGCGCGTGCCCGGGTAGCCGGCGATCAGGACGGCGTCCAGGCCGGAGACGTCGATGCCGAGTTCGAGGGCGGTCGTGGCGGCCAGTCCGAGGAGTTCGCCGGAGTGCAGGGCCTGTTCCAGGGCGCGGCGTTCCTCGGGGAGGTAGCCGCCGCGGTACGCCGCGACACGCCGGGCCAGGGAGCGGTCGACCTCGGCGAGGCGCTCCTGGGCGATCACCGAGATCAGCTCGGCGCCGCGCCGGGAGCGGACGAAGGCGACCGTGCGTACGCCCTGGACGGCGAGGTCGGTCAGCAGGTCGGCGGTCTCGGCGGTGGCGGTGCGGCGCACGGGGGCGCCCTTCTCGCCCTGCATCTCGGTGAGTGGGGGCTCCCAGAGGGCGAACACCAGTTCGCCACGGGGTGAGGCGTCGTCGGCGACCTCGACCACCCTGAGGCCGGTCAGGCGGCCCGCGGCCACCGCGGGCTCGGCCGCCGTCGCCGAGGCCAGCAGGAAGACGGGAGAGGCGCCGTAGCGGGCGCACAGGCGGCGCAGACGCCGCAGCACCTGGGCGACGTGGGAGCCGAAGACGCCGCGGTAGGTGTGGCACTCGTCGATGACGACGTACCTCAGCGACTTCAGGAAGGAGGACCAGCGGGGGTGGGACGGGAGGATGCCGCGGTGCAGCATGTCCGGGTTGGTGAGGACGTAGTTGGCGTACTGGCGGATCCACTCGCGTTCCTCGAACGGAGTGTCGCCGTCGTACACGGCTGGGCGTACGGCGCTGCCCAAAGGGTGTGAAAGTTTTTTCACCGATCGGCACTGGTCCGCCGCAAGAGCCTTGGTCGGAGCCAGGTACAGGGCGGTGGTGCCGCGGCCGCTCGGGGCCTCGGAACCGTCCAGAAGCGCCGACAGCACGGGCACGAGGTACGCGAGGGACTTGCCGGACGCCGTGCCCGTCGCGACGACCACCGACTCGCCGTCCAGGGCGTGCTCGGCGGCCCGGGCCTGATGGGCCCAGGGGTGCTCGATGCCGCAGGCCTGAACGGCCGCGATCACCTCCGGGCGAATCCGCTCAGGCCAGACGGCATGGCGGCCCGCGCGCGGGGGCAAGTGCTCCGTATGAGTGATGCGCGAAGCCCGGCTCGGCCCTGGGGCGAGCCGGCCCAGGACCGCGCCCGGCGACAGGCGGGAGGCGGGCTGTGCCGTGGGTCGATCGGATCGGTGATTCTTGGCCATCGGCACCGAGTGTGTCACTGGCGTGACGGACAATGGAGCCAAGGCGTCGTGCACGCCTGCCGGTAAGTGATTGAATGCCATCGCGGCTGGCGAACCGTCCCGGGGGCTCCTGCCGAGGTGTCCCGAGGGGCGACCGCTCGATAGCAAGGTGCTGGAGGATCCGTGGACCTGTCCCTGTCGACCCGTACCGTCGGCGATCGTACGGTCGTCGAGGTCGGTGGCGAAATCGACGTATATACCGCGCCCAAGCTGCGCGAGCAGCTGGTCGAGCTGGTGAACGACGGGAATTTCCACCTCGTCGTCGACATGGAGGGCGTGGACTTCCTCGACTCCACCGGGCTCGGCGTGCTGGTCGGCGGCCTGAAGCGGGTGCGTGCCCATGAGGGCTCGCTGCGCCTGGTCTGCAACCAGGAGCGGATTTTGAAGATCTTCCGCATCACCGGTCTCACCAAGGTGTTCCCGATTCACACCTCGGTCGACGAAGCGGTGGCGGCCACCGACTGACCCACCGACCCGGGCGCGCGAACAGGTGCGCCCGGGTCGGCCCAGTTGAACACCGGGGGACCGGGCTCTCGGCGGCCCGGCCCCCCGACAGCACGCCCGTAGTTCCGAGGGGGATGCATGGCCACCGTTGAGCTCCGCTTCAGCGCGCTGCCCGAGCACGTCAGGACCGCCCGACTGGTGGCGGCAGCGGTGGCGCGCAGGGCCGGAGTGGACGAGGCCGTTCTCGACGAGGTCAGGCTCGCCGTCGGCGAGGCCTGCACCCGCGCCGTCGGACTGCACCAGGCCGGCGGCATCACCGCGCCGGTGAAGGTGCTGCTCATCGAGGAGGAGAAGCAGTTCTCCATCGAGGTGGGCGACGAGGCGCGGCACGCGGTCCCCGGGGACCGCGACGCGGGATCCGGCGAAGAGGCCGACGTGGAGGTCGAGGAGGACGAGATGGGCCTCGCGGTCATCAGCGGCCTCGTCGACGACGTGGAGGTCACCGTCGGCGAGCACGGCGGGTCGATCCGTATGACCTGGCCGAGCGCCCCGGTGGCCGCCCCGCTGGCCTGACGCCGGCGGCCGTATCCGGCGACCCCGGCGACATACCCACCCGAAGGGCCCCCTCGTGGGGCCCTTCGGCATGTGCGGAGATCGCTTCCCGCGCTTACAGTGGTGCCAGGAAGTGAATCTTGAAGAAGTGAATCATGGCGTGAATTGCGTGAAGCAATTCACGAATGACAATGCCTTCAAGGCATTACCTTCCCCACTCGATCTTCCCGCTCGGGTGCGAAGGCGAATTCCATTTACCGCACACTGTTTTGATCAGGTTCCGGTACCTACAATCCGTCCACATCTTGAGCTCAGCCCAAGCGTCAAGGAGGACGAATGGCGGGGCTTTCTACCCCTCATCGGTTGGACCACTCCACAACCTTCGCAGCTGCAGTGCTGACCGACGGCAACCGCCTCCTGGTGGTGGTCATCGCGGTCGTGGCACTGGCTGCGCTCGTGGTCGCGGGCGTACTCATGCGCCAGGTGCTCGCGGCCGGCGAGGGCACCGACAGCATGAAGAAGATCGCGGCAGCGGTCCAGGAAGGCGCCAACGCCTATCTGACCCGGCAGCTGCGCACACTCGGCGTATTCGCCGTCGTCGTGTTCTTCCTGCTCATGCTGCTGCCCGCGGACGACTGGAATCAGCGCGCCGGACGATCAGTGTTCTTCTTGATCGGTGCGGCGTTCTCGGCGGCCACCGGCTATATCGGCATGTGGCTCGCCGTGCGCAGCAATGTGCGTGTCGCCGCGGCGGCCCGGGAAGCGACTCCGGCGGAGGGTGAACCGGAAAAGGATCTCACCGCCGTCTCGCACAAAGCGATGAAGATCGCATTCCGTACGGGCGGCGTCGTCGGCATGTTCACGGTGGGGCTCGGTCTGCTCGGCGCCTCCTGCGTGGTGCTGGTGTACGCGGCCGACGCGCCGAAGGTCCTGGAGGGCTTCGGTCTCGGCGCGGCGCTCATCGCGATGTTCATGAGGGTCGGCGGCGGCATCTTCACCAAGGCCGCCGACGTCGGCGCCGACCTGGTCGGCAAGGTCGAGCAGGGCATTCCGGAGGACGATCCGCGCAATGCCGCGACCATCGCCGACAACGTGGGCGACAACGTCGGCGACTGCGCGGGCATGGCGGCCGACCTCTTCGAGTCGTACGCCGTGACGCTGGTCGCCGCACTGATCCTCGGCAAGGTGGCATTCGGCGACGCCGGGCTCGCGTTCCCGCTGCTCGTGCCGGCGATCGGTGTGATCACCGCGATGATCGGCATCTTCGCCGTGGCCCCGCGCCGTACGGATCGCAGTGGCATGTCCGCGATCAACCGGGGCTTCTTCATCTCCGCGGTGATCTCGCTCGCGCTGGTCGCCGTGGCCGTCTTCGTCTACCTCCCCGGGACCTACGCGGACCTCGACAACGTCACCGACACGGCGATCCAGGCCAAGAACGGCGACCCGCGGATCCTCGCGCTCGTCGCGGTGGCGATCGGCATCCTGCTGGCCGCCGTCATCCAGCAGCTGACCGGGTACTTCACCGAGACGACCCGCCGCCCGGTCCGGGACATCGGCAAGACCTCCCTGACGGGACCCGCCACCGTGGTCCTCGCCGGCGTCTCCGTCGGCCTCGAATCGGCCGTCTACACGGCCCTGTTGATCGGCATGGGCGTGTACGGGGCGTTCCTGCTCGGCGGTACGTCGATCATGCTGGCGTTGTTCGCGGTGGCGCTGGCCGGCACCGGCCTGCTCACCACGGTCGGCGTGATCGTCGCGATGGACACCTTCGGGCCGGTCTCCGACAACGCGCAGGGCATCGCCGAGATGTCCGGCGACGTCGAGGGCGCGGGCGCGCAGGTGCTCACCAACCTGGACGCCGTCGGCAACACCACCAAGGCCATCACCAAGGGCATCGCCATCGCCACCGCCGTCCTCGCGGCGTCGGCGCTCTTCGGGTCGTACCGTGACGCGATCACCACCGGCGCGCGGGACGTCGGCGAGAAGCTCAGCGGGGACGGGGCGCCGATGAGCCTGATGATGGACATCTCGCAGCCGAACAACCTCGTCGGTCTGATCGCGGGAGCCGCGGTCGTCTTCCTCTTCTCGGGGCTGGCGATCAACGCGGTGTCGCGGTCGGCGGGTTCCGTGGTGTTCGAGGTACGACGGCAGTTCCGCGAGAAGCCCGGGATCATGGACTACACCGAGAAACCGGAGTACGGCAAGGTCGTCGACATCTGCACCAGGGACGCCCTGCGGGAGCTCGCCACGCCCGGGCTGCTCGCCGTGCTGTCGCCGATTTTCGTCGGGTTCACCCTCGGTGTCGGCGCGCTCGGCGCGTTCCTGGCGGGCGCGATCGGCGCGGGCACGCTGATGGCGGTCTTCCTCGCCAACAGCGGCGGCGCCTGGGACAACGCCAAGAAACTCGTCGAGGACGGTCACCACGGCGGCAAGGGCAGCGAGGCCCACGCGGCGACCGTGATCGGCGACACCGTCGGAGACCCCTTCAAGGACACCGCCGGGCCCGCGATCAACCCCCTGCTGAAGGTCATGAACCTCGTGGCGCTGCTCATCGCGCCCGCGGTGATCAACTTCAGCTACGGCGACGACGAGAACCTCGGCGCACGGATCGTGATCGCGGTCCTGGCGCTCGCCGTGATCGTCGGCGCGGTGTACGTCTCCAAGCGGCGCGGGATCGCTGTGGGTGACGAAGGCAACGCCGACACGTCCGCCAAGTCGGCGGATCCGGCGGTGGTTTCCTAGGTCCCGCTCTGTTCCGCAGCTCAAGGGTCGGGCGGTCGGCGCGTGTTGACGCGTCGGCCGCCCGTTTCGTCGTGGGTGCGCCCGACCCGTGAGGCTTCTCTCTCGTGGTGCAAATGGACCTATGGATGTTCATAGCGGACATTCGTCCTGGGGTTGTCGCCCGGTTGGCGTGTATGTTCCGGGGCCGAGAGCCATGGGAAGGGACCAATCCGGTGAACAAGAAGCTCACGGCCGCACTGTCCGGCGGTGCGGTACTGGTACTGGCGCTGTCGGGATGCAGCAGCGACGACGGCAACAAGGAGCTCGACGCCTGGGCCAAGCAGGTCTGCGACGCGCTGCCCGCCCAGGACGCCAAGGTCGACGCGGCCAACGACGCCATCAAGAAGGCCGCCACGGACAACAACGCCCCGGCGAACGTCCAGAAGACCGACTCCCAGGCCTTCCAGGACATGTCCGACGCCTACAAGGCGCTCGCGCAGGCCGTCCAGAAGGCGGGGACGCCGCCCGGAGTCGAGGGCGGCGAGAAGAAGCAGCAGGACGCCGTCACGGCCCTCAACGGCCTGTCCGCCTCCTACGCCGACCTGAAGAAGCAGGTCGACGCGCTCGACACGAAGGACCAGGCGAAGTTCGCCGACGGCCTCCAGGGCATCGCCACCGAGCTGGGCAAGCTCAGCAAGAGCGGCAACGCGGCGCTGAAGAACCTGGAGGACGGCGACGTCAAGTACGCCATGGCCAAGCAGGACAGCTGCAAGAAGGTCGCGGCCTCGGCATCGGCCCGGGCGGCGACGACCAGCTGAGGCGGGGCGCGATCAGGAGATGCCCGGGCGATCGGTGAGCAGTCTGGGCCGGGCCGCGATCGGTCGGCGCCGGCGGCGAATCAGCCGGTGTCCGGGCTGCGACCGGCAGGCGCCGGGCGGTGACAGCGACTGCCTGGCTGCGGCGGGCTGGCGTCGGGCCCCGACCGGTTGACGCCGGCCACCACTGGCAGAGGGCGGCAACGACGCGCAGATGCCGGCTGACGCAGGGCAGCTACCGGCAGACGCCTGTGGGGTCGGCCGTTACCTGGGCCGGGTGCCGTTGTCCGTGTCGGGTCGGCCGCCGCCCGGGGCGGTCGGCTGATCCGGGCGGGGCGTGCGGCACGCGCGCGGGACACAATGGGGGCGTGAGTAACGCCACCCTGTCCCCCCTGCCCTCCGCCGACCGCCCCGACGTCGCCGCCCGGCTGCGTGAGGCCCTCCTCGCGGCCTCCTTCACCGCCGACGGGCTGCTGGAACTGCTCGGCGCCCCCGCGTACGCGGCCCTGGCCCGCAGCGAGGTCGTGCCCGCGCTGCGGGCGACCCGCGGGGACACACCGCTGGAGGCGCTCGTCCGTCTCTTCCTGCTCCAGCAGCCGGTGCCGTACGCGCGCGTGGAGGGCGTTCTGCCCGTGCACGCGTGCGTGGAGAGCGGCTGGCTGAGGCGGGCGGGCGAGGACGACGTCGCCGCGACCGTCGACGTCCGGCCGTACGGAGGGCCGGACGGCGAGGACTGGTTCATCGTGTCCGACCTCGGGTGCGCGGTCGGCGGGGCCGGCGGCATCGGCAGCCGGGACGAGAACGTCGTCCTCGGCGTCGGCGGAGCGTCGACGACCCTCGCCGGGATCACCGTCCGCACGCCCGTCACCTCGGCCCTCGACCTCGGCACCGGTTCCGGGATCCAGGCGCTGCACGCCGCCCGGCACGCCACGCGCGTGACGGCGACCGACCTCAACCCGCGCGCGCTGCACATCACCGCGCTCACGCTCGCGCTGTCCGGCGTCCCGGCGGCCGACCTGCGCGAGGGGTCGCTGTTCGAGCCCGTGCGGGACGACGAGACGTTCGACCTCATCGTGTCCAACCCGCCGTTCGTGATCTCGCCGGGTGCGCGGCTGACGTACCGGGACGGCGGGATGGGCGGGGACGATCTGTGCCGGTCGCTCGTTCAGCAGGCGGGGGAACGGCTGAACGAGGGCGGGTTCGCGCAGTTCCTCGGCAACTGGCAGCACGTGGAGGGGGAGGACTGGCAGGACAGGCTCAGGTCATGGGTGCCGCGCGGCTGCGACGCGTGGATCGTGCAGCGCGAGGTGCAGGACGTCTCGCAGTACGCCGAGCTGTGGCTCAGGGACGCCGGTGACCACCGGGGCGATCCGGAGGAGTACCAGGCGCGGTACGACGCGTGGCTGGACGAGTTCGAGGCCCGCAAGGTGAAGGCCGTCGGCTTCGGCTGGATCACGCTGCGGAAGACGGCGTCCACCGAGCCCGTCATCACCGTCGAGGAGTGGCCGCACCCGGTCGAGCAGCCCCTCGGCGACACGGTCCGCGCGCACTTCGAACGCCTCGACTACCTGCGCGCGCACGACGACGCGGCCCTGCTCACCGGGCACTTCAAGCTCGCCGCGGAGGTCGTGCAGGAGCAGGTCGGGCTGCCGGGCGCCGAGGACCCGGAGCACGTCGTGCTGCGCCAGCACCGCGGCATGCGCCGGGCCACCAAGGTGGACACGGTCGGCGCGGGCTTCGCGGGCGTGTGCGACGGTTCGCTGAGCGCGGGCCGCATCCTGGACGCCATCGCACAACTCGTCGGCGAAGATCCCGTGGTGCTGCGCGACCGCACCCCGGCGCAGATCCGGCTGCTCGTGGAACAGGGGTTCCTGGAGCCGGCCTGAGGACGCCGGGCGGTGCCCGCCGCGTGGATCGGCGGTCGCCGAAGCTCATCCCGCCCGGGACACGGAAACGGGGCGACGACTGCGAGGCGCCCTCACAGATTGCGCCATATCGCACACGGATCCGTGATCGAACCGTTCGGACGCCCGACAAAAAGGAGCGGGAAGAAGGGTGCGACAACGCGATCAAGCTTCGCGCCGACGAATTCGAGTCGCCCGGGCGCCCGGTTCCGGGCGGTCGCGGTCGGCCGGATGACCGGTGAGACCGGCTGGAACGCCGGATTCGACAAGATCCTTCGTACGGTGAGCAGGACCCACGGCGGAAAGACGACGGGAAAGACACCCGCGCCCGAGTCGGTGTGATGCCGGTCGCATCCCCGTGGGTCGCTTCCGGCGGCCCGCCGCCCCCGTCCGTCGACCCGACGTTCACCTCGGATTCGCCCGGCCGCCGCCCGCGCGTGTCAGCCTTCCGGGGCGGGGCCACACGCGGGTGGGGGAAGAGAGGCGCGGGCGATCATGGAGAGCGGACCGGCGATCTTCACCGGAGTGGTGTTCGCGCTGTTCGGAAGCGGTTTGCTGGGGTGGACCGTGGTCCGCGTACGGCAGCGCCAACCCGTCGCCCAGGGAGTCAGCACCGTCGCATCGGCGACCCTCGCGACGGTCCTCGCCGTGGTCGCGCTGGCCCTCGGAACGTGGTCCCTCACCCGCCTCTGAAGCACCTTCGAAGATCTTGCAGAAGCACCTGTGAGAACCCCGCGAGGGTGGCAACACGGATAACCAAGAGGTCGTGCTCCGGTCCGGCGGAAAAGTGCCGGTCGGCACTCGGGGCGGCAGGAATGGCGGTAGTCGGGTTACCGTTCGAGTGGCCGTTGCGGGCTTTTCCCGTTTGACACGGGGGCGGGATGTACCGTCACACTCCGCAGCGTCACCATGACCCGACCCCGGGAGCAAGGCCTGGGGAGGCCCCAGCGTCGACCGGAGAGAAGAGCGAAGTTGTCCCCGACCAGCGAGACCGCGAAGGGCGGCCGCCGACTCGTCATCGTCGAGTCGCCTGCCAAGGCGAAGACGATCAAGGGCTATCTCGGCCCCGGATACGTTGTCGAGGCGAGCGTCGGGCACATCCGCGACCTCCCCAACGGCGCCGCGGAGGTGCCGGAGAAGTACACCGGCGAGGTGCGCCGCCTCGGTGTGGACGTCGAACACGACTTCCAGCCGATCTATGTGGTCAACGCGGACAAGAAGGCACAGGTCAAAAAGCTCAAGGACCTGCTGAAGGACTCCGACGAGCTCTACCTCGCCACCGATGAGGACCGCGAGGGCGAGGCCATCGCCTGGCACCTCCAGGAAGTCCTCAAGCCGAAGATCCCGGTCAAGCGCATGGTGTTCCACGAGATCACCAAGGACGCGATCCGGGCGGCCGTGGCCAACCCGCGCGAGCTCAACCAGAAGCTGGTCGACGCCCAGGAGACCCGCCGCATCCTCGACCGTCTCTACGGCTACGAGGTCTCGCCGGTCCTGTGGAAGAAGGTCATGCCGCGCCTGTCGGCCGGCCGCGTCCAGTCGGTCGCCACGCGCCTGGTGGTCGAGCGGGAACGCGAGCGCATCGCGTTCCGTTCTGCTGAGTACTGGGACCTGACGGGCACCTTCGCGACCGGCCGCGCGGGGGACCCGTCGGACCCGTCGTCGCTGGTCGCCCGCCTGCAGACCGTCGACGGCAGGCGGGTCGCGCAGGGCCGCGACTTCGACTCCCTGGGACAACTCAAGAGCGCGAACATCCTCCACCTCGACGAGGACAACGCCCGCGCCCTCGCCGCCGCCCTGGAGAACACCCGCTTCTCGGTGCGCTCCGTCGAGTCCAAGCCCTACCGCCGCTCGCCGTACGCCCCGTTCCGTACGACGACGCTGCAGCAGGAGGCCAGCCGCAAGCTCGGCTTCGGCGCGAAGGCCACCATGCAGGTCGCGCAGAAGCTGTACGAGAACGGCTACATCACGTACATGCGTACGGACTCCACGACGCTGAGCGACACCGCCGTGGCGGCCGCCCGCGCCCAGGTCACGCAGCTGTACGGCGCCGACTACCTGCCGGCGCAGCCGCGCACGTACGCCGGCAAGGTCAAGAACGCGCAGGAGGCGCACGAGGCGATCCGCCCCTCGGGTGATCGTTTCCGTACGCCTGCCGAGACGGGCCTGACCGGCGACCAGTTCAGGCTCTACGAGCTGATCTGGAAGCGGACGGTCGCCTCCCAGATGAAGGACGCGACGGGCAACTCCGTCACGGTGAAGATCGGCGGCACGGCGGCCGACGGGCGGAACGTCGAGTTCAGCGCCTCCGGCAAGACGATCACCTTCCACGGCTTCCTGAAGGCGTACGTCGAGGGCGCCGACGACCCGAACGCCGAGCTGGACGACCGCGAGCGCCGCCTGCCCCAGGTCTCCGAGGGCGACGCGCTCAGCGCCGAGGAGATCACGGTCGACGGGCACGCCACCAAGCCCCCGGCCCGCTACACCGAGGCCAGCCTGGTCAAGGAGCTCGAAGAGCGCGAGATCGGCCGCCCGTCGACGTACGCGTCGATCATCGGCACGATCCTCGACCGCGGGTACGTGTTCAAGAAGGGCACGGCGCTCGTGCCGTCCTTCCTGTCCTTCGCCGTGGTCAACCTCCTGGAGAAGCACTTCGGGCGGCTCGTCGACTACGACTTCACCGCCAAGATGGAGGACGACCTCGACCGCATCGCCCGCGGTGAGGCGCAGGCCGTGCCGTGGCTGAAGCGGTTCTACTTCGGCGAGGGCACCGTGGAGGGTGTCGCCGCCGACGCCGGCAACGGCGACGGGGACCACCTCGGCGGCCTCAAGGAGCTGGTGACCGACCTGGGCGCGATCGACGCGCGCGAGGTCTCGTCGTTCCCGGTGGGCAGCGGCATCGTGCTGCGGGTCGGGCGCTACGGCCCGTACATCGAGCGCGGTGAGAAGGACGCCGAGAACCACCAGCGGGCGGACATCCCGGAGGACCTGGCACCGGACGAGCTCTCCGTCGAGCTGGCGGAGGAACTGCTCGCCAAGCCGAGCGGCGACTTCGAGCTGGGCACCGACCCGGCCACCGGCCACCAGATCATCGCCAAGGACGGCCGCTACGGCCCGTACGTCACCGAGGTGCTCCCCGAGGGCACCCCGAAGACCGGCAAGAACGCGGTCAAGCCGCGCACGGCCTCGCTGTTCAAGTCGATGTCGCTGGACACGGTGACGCTCGACGACGCGCTGAAGCTCATGTCGCTGCCGCGTGTCGTCGGCACCGACGCGGACGGCGTGGAGATCACCGCGCAGAACGGCCGCTACGGCCCGTACCTGAAGAAGGGCACGGACTCGCGGTCGCTGCAGTCCGAGGACCAGCTCTTCACGATCACGCTGGAGGAGGCGCAGGCGATCTACGCCCAGCCCAAGCAGCGTGGCCGTGCGGCCGCCAAGCCGCCGCTGAAGGAGCTGGGCGCGGACCCGGTCAGTGGCAAGCCGGTCGTCGTCAAGGACGGCCGCTTCGGGCCGTACGTCACCGACGGGGAGACCAACGCGACCCTGCGCTCCGGCGACAGCGTCGAGACGATCACCCCGGAGCGCGGCTTCGAGCTGCTCGCCGAGAAGCGGGCCAAGGGGCCCGCCAAGAAGACGGCGAAGAAGGCTCCGGCCAAGACGGCGACCGCGAAGAAGGCGGCTCCGGCGAAGAAGACGGCCGCCAAGAAGACGGCCGCCAAGAAGACGGCGGCGAAGAAGACGACCACGGCCGCGAAGAAGACGGCGGCGAAGACGACGGCGAAGAAGGCGACGGCCTCGAGGGCGGCGACCGAGGACTGAGTTCCCGGACCGACCGAGCCGCCCGAGCCACGCGGGATTCCCCACACCGGCTTCGCGAAACGCACGCCCCGGCATCACTTTGGTGTCGGGGTGTGCACGCCTGCGGACGGCCCTCTCGGGCTGTCAGTCGCTGCCGATAGGCTGAACGCATGACGCGAGCCGAGCAGCCAACGGCCCACCACCCGGCCCCAGACGACGCCCTGGTAGCGGACTCCCGCGAGCGCGCCGTTCGCGCCCTGTTGCGCCAGCCGCAGCTCAAGCGGTTGTGGAGCGCACAGTTGGTGAGCGGCATCGGTGACGCCCTCGCCCTCCTGGTGCTCGTCCTCCTCACCCTCCAGGCGGCCATCGCCGAGGGCTCCTTCGGAGGCGGCTACCGGGGCGTGGCGTTCGCGGTGGCGACCGTCTTCGGGGTGCGGATTCTCGCCACCCTGCTCTTCGGTGCCGTCCTCCTCGGGCCCCTGACCTCACTGACGTCGCCGGACGGTCCGCTCGACCGCCGCTGGACCATGGCCGGCGCGGACGGCCTGCGCGCCGCCCTGCTGATCGTCGCGCCCCTGTGGATCGACTGGATCCCGGGCGACGCTCTGGCGCTGCTGCTGGTCACCGTGTTCGTGACCGGTGTCGCCGAGCGGTTCTGGACGGTCGCCCGCGAGAGCGCGGCCCCCGCGCTGCTGCCCGCGCCGCCGCCGGAGGGCGCGACGGTACGGCCGTTGCCGGACCACCTCGACGCGCTGCGCCGCCTGTCGCTGCGTACGACCTTCGTGGCGGTCCCGCTGGGCGCGGCCATGCTCCTCGTGGCGGCGTTGTTCAACAATCTGCTGGGCGCCGGGATCGACTGGTTCGGCCAGCACCAGGCGGCTCTCGCCTCGTACGTCGCGGCGGGCCTGTTCGCCGGCTCCCTGTCCGTCGTGGTCTTCCTGGAGCTGCCCGGTACGCGCACCCCGCGCGCGCGGTCCCCGCTCGAGGGTCTGCGTCGGCCCCGGACGGCCACGGGTGTCGACGCGGGCCGCACGAGTGCGATCCCGCTGCTGGTCCTCGCCTGCGCGGCCGTCGCCGGAGCGATCGCGGCCGCGGTCGCCGTGGCGGTGCTGCACGCCAAGGACCTGGGCGGCGGCCCGGTGACGTACGGCCTGCTCGTGCTCGCGCTGACCGGCGGGGTCGTCGTCGGCGTCCGTACGGCACCGAAGGTGCTGGTGACGCTGTCGCGGCGGCGGCTGCTCGCGCTGGCGATCGCCTTCACCGGTGTGGCGCTGCTGGCGGCCGGGCTCGTCCCGGACGTCACCACCGTGCTGCTGATCACGGCCCTGGCCGGCGTCGGCGCGGGCGTGGCGGCCAACACCGGGCACACGCTGCTCGACCAGGAGACCGAGGACCACCGCCGCACACGCGTGACGGAGCATCTCCACGCGGTCGTCCGGGTCCTCGTCGCGCTGGGTGCGCTGATCGCCCCGGTGGTGGCGGCGCTGATCGGGCCGCACCGCCTGGAGAGCGGCAAGTTCGTCTTCGCGCACGGCGGGGCCGCGTTCACACTGATGCTGGTGGGCGCGCTGCTGCTGCCGGTGGCCGCGCTGGTGCTGGCCAAGGTCGACGACCGGTCCGGGGTGCCCCTGCGGCACGACCTGCGGGACGCGCTGCTCGGCGGCGACGACCCGGTGCAGGCACCGGCGTCGAACGGCTTCTTCATCGCCCTGGAGGGCGGCGACGGCGCCGGCAAGTCCACGCAGGCCGAGGCGCTCGCCGAGTGGATCAGGGCCAAGGGCCACGAGGTCGTCCTCACGCGCGAGCCGGGGGCCACGCCGGTGGGCAAGCGGCTGCGGTCGATCCTGCTCGACGTGTCGAGCGCCGGGCTCTCGCACCGCGCGGAGGCGCTGCTGTACGCGGCGGACCGCGCGGAGCACGTCGACACCGTCGTACGGCCCGCCCTGGAGCGCGGCGCGGTGGTGATCACCGACCGGTACATCGACTCGTCCGTGGCTTACCAGGGTGCCGGCCGGGACCTGTCCCCGACCGAGATCGCGCGGATCTCCCGCTGGGCGACGAACGGGCTGGTGCCGCATCTGACGGTGCTGCTGGACGTCTCCCCGGAGACCGCCCGGGAGCGCTTCACGGAGGCGCCGGACCGGCTGGAGTCGGAGCCGGCGGAGTTCCACGCGCGCGTGCGCTCCGGTTTCCTCACGCTGGCCGCCGCCGACCCCGGCCGTTACCTCGTCGTCGACGCCGGTCAGGAGCCGGAGGCCGTGACCGCGGTCGTCCGGGCCCGGCTCGACCGGATGCTGCCGCTGTCCGAGGCCGAGATCAAGGCCCAGGAGGAGGCGCGGAAGAAGGCCGAGGAAGAAGCGCGCAAGAAGGCCGAGGAGGAGGCGCGCCGCAAGGCCGAGGAGGAGCGCCTCGAGCGTGAGCGCCAGGAACAGCTCGCCCGGCTGCGTGCCGAGGAGGAGGAGCGCAAGCGGCGCGAGCTGGAGGAGGCGCAGCGGCGCGAGGCCGAACGGCAGGCTGAGGAGGCCCGGCAGCGGGCCGAGGAGGCCGCTCGGCGTGCGGAGGAGGAGCGGGTGCGTCTCCTCGCCGAGGAGAAGGCTCGCGCCGAGGAGGAGGCCCGCCGCAAGGCGGAGGAGGAGCGGCGCCGCAGGCAGGCCGAGGAGGAGGCCCGGCTGCGCGCCGAGGCGGAGGCGCTGCGCCTGGAGAAGCAGCGGAAGGCCGAGGAGGCGCTGCTGCGGGCCGAGCAGGCGCGGCGCGCGGCGGAGCAGGCCGCTGCCGCGGCCCAGGCCGGCCCGAAGCCGACCCCGCGCGCGGCGGCCCCGGCCGCACCGGACGCGGCGACCGTGCCGACGCCCGTGGTGACGCCGACGAACGCGTCGGGCGGGCCGGTCGAGGAGACGGCCGTGCTGCCCCGGGTGCGGATGGACAAGGATCCGGTGGAGGACTCGCGGGAGTCGGCAGCGAACGCTCCGGGTGCGTCTTCCGGCGCGTCGACCAGGACGTCCCGGGCGCCCGAGGTGCCCGGACCCGACGCCGAGGTGACCGCCGAGCTGCCGCAGCCGCCGGCGCCCGCAGGTGCCGCCGACGACACGGCGGTGCTGCCCCCGGTGCGCGCGGAGGGCCCCGCGGACGAGACGGCCGTGCTGCCGCCCGTGCTCGGGGAGAGCCCCGCGGACCGGGTGCCGCCGGGCTACTTCCGCGACGAGCGGGCGGGTTCGGGCCCGGACGGGTCGGACGACCGTACGCGCGAGCTGCCGCAGGTCGACGAGGAGGGCACGCCCCGGCACCGGCCGCGCTCGGACTGGGCCGAGGAGACCCCGCTGGACGATCTGCCGACGCTGGCGGACGAACTGCTGGGCCCGCGCGGCGACGACGAGGGTTACGACGACGGGCAAGGCGGTGGCCGCGGCGGCGGTCGCGGGCGGGGCCGGCGCCGCTGAGGCCCGGGGCCGACCCCGGGCCGCCCGGTCGGCGGTGACGTCCGGCCGGTCGGCGGTGACGCCCGCCCGGTCGGCGTGACGCCCGCCCGGTCGGCGTGACGCCCGCCCGGTCGGCGTGACATCCGGCCGGTCGGCGTGACATCCGGCCGGTCGGCGTGACATCCGGCCGTCGGTCTCGGGGCGGCTTCCCCGGCTGCCGCGGGCCGCGCTGTCAGTGCCAGCCCGCACAATGGAACCCGCAACGCGCACCGTGACGAAAGGGGCGGCGTAACCCATGACCGTGTGGGACGACCTCGTCGGGCAGGAGCGGGTGAGTGAACAGCTCGCCGCCGCTGCCCGGGACGCCGACGCGCTCGTCACCGCGGTCGCGTCCGACACGCCACCGCCCGAGGCATCCAAGATGACGCACGCCTGGCTGTTCACGGGGCCGCCCGGCGCGGGCCGGACACAGGTCGCCCGCGCCTTCGCCGCCGCGCTCCAGTGTGTGAGCCCCGACCGGGCGCTCGGCGGCGCCCCCGGCTGCGGCTTCTGCGACGGCTGCCACACGGCGCTCATCGGCACGCACGCCGACGTCACCACGGTCGCCGCCGTGGGCACGCAGATCCTCGCCGAGGACATGCGCGACACGGTGCGGAAGTCCTTCACCTCGCCCGCCACCGGCCGTTGGCAGGTCATCCTCGTCGAGGACGCCGAGCGGCTGAACGAGAAGTCCGCCAACGCCGTCCTCAAGGCGGTCGAGGAGCCCGCCCCGCGCACCGTTTGGCTCCTGTGCGCCCCCTCCATCGAGGACGTCCTGCCGACGATCCGCTCCCGCTGCCGCCACCTCAACCTGAGCACGCCCTCCGTCGACGCCGTCGCCGACATGCTCGTACGGCGCGAGGGCGTCGAGCCCGCCGTCGCCGCAGCCGCGGCCCGCGCCACCCAGGGGCACGTCGACCGGGCCCGGCGCCTGGCCACCGACCCCGCCGCCCGCGAGCGCCGCGCCGCCGTACTGAGGCTGCCGCTGCGCGTCGAGGACATCGGCGGCTGCCTCAAGGCCGCCCAGGAACTCGTCGACGCGGCCACCGAGGACGCCAGGCAGCTCGCCGAGGAGAGGGACACCAAGGAGACCGATGAGCTGAAGGCGGCGCTGGGCGCTGTCCCAGGAGGCCGGATGCCGCGCGGCACGGCGGGCGTGATGAAGGACCTGGAGGACAAGCAGAAGCGCCGCCGGACGCGTACCCAGCGCGACAGCCTCGACCTCGCGCTCACCGACCTCACCGCCTTCTACCGTGACGTCCTCGCCCTTCAGCTCGGCTCCCGCATCGCCCTGGCCAACACGGACGCCGAGGACGCCCTGGAACGGCTCGCCCGCAGCAGCACCCCCGAGTCCACCCTCCGCCGCATCGAGGCCATCGCCGCGTGCAGAGAGGCCCTCGACCGCAATGTGGCTCCGCTGCTGGCGGTGGAGGCGATGACGATGGCGCTGCGCGCGGGCTGAGGCGCGTGATGACGATGGCGTTGAGAGCGGGCTGAGTCCGTTGATGACCATGGCGCGCGCGATGACGATGGTGTTGCGAGCGGACTGAGGCGAGATGACGACGGCGCCGGCACCGACGGCCCCGCCGAGGCCGGCGGGCTGAGTCCGGCGCAGGCCCGAGGTCGCGTCGACGTGAAGCTGTCGCAGCCGCCGACGTCCACCGCGTCGATGTCCCGCGACCGCGTCACTCGTCCGTGGCAGCCGGTGTACGTACAGCGTTCAGTCCGTCGCGCAGAGTTACCCTCGCTGGATGCATATCAGGCGCTCCCCCCGCAGATCCCGTACCGGCGTCACCCTCCTGTCCCTCGCCTCCCTCACCGCCCTGCTCCTCTCCGCCTGCTCCTCCGGAGGCGTGACACGTTCCGCCAGCCCGGCGGCGGCAGAGGCGGAGCTGGCCGCACTGCCCCGCGCCACTCCACGCGCGCTCGCGCCGTACTACGGGCAGAAACTCAGCTGGCGCGGCTGCGGCGTCCCCGGCTTCGAGTGCGCCACCCTCAGGGCGCCGCTCGACTACGACCGGCCCGGCGCCGGCGACGTCCGGCTCGCCGTCGCCCGCAAGAAGGCGACGGGCCCGGGCCAGCGGCTCGGCTCGCTGCTCGTGAACCCGGGCGGCCCGGGCGGCTCCGCGATCGCCTACCTCCAGCAGTACGCCGGCATCGGCTACCCGGCCGCGGTCCGCGCCCGCTACGACATGGTCGCCGTCGACCCGCGGGGCGTGGCCCGCAGCGAGCCCGTGCAGTGCCTCGACGGGCCCGAGATGGACGCGTACACGCAGACCGACATCACGCCCGACGACCAGCGGGAGACGGACGGACTCGTCGACGCGTACAAGAAGTTCGCCGAGGGGTGCGGCGCGCGGTCGGCCCGACTGCTGCGCCACGTCTCCACCGTCGAGGCGGCCCGCGACATGGACGTCCTGCGCGCGGCGCTGGGAGACCGGAAACTGACGTACGTGGGGGCGTCGTACGGGACGTTCCTCGGGGCGACGTACGCGGGGCTGTTCCCGGAGCGGGTGGGGCGGCTCGTGCTGGACGGGGCGATGGACCCGGCGCTGCCCGCCCGGCGCCTGAACCTGGACCAGACGGCGGGCTTCGAGACGGCGTTCCGGTCGTTCACGAAGGACTGCGTACGGCAGCCGGACTGCCCGCTGGGCAGCAGGGCGGGTGAGGTCGGCAAGAACCTCAAGGCGTTCTTCGACAAGGCCGACGCCCGACCCCTCCCGACCGGCGACGCGGACGGCCGCAGGCTCACCGAGTCCCTCGCCACCATCGGCGTGATCGCCGCGATGTACGACGAGAGCGCCTGGGAGCAGTTGCGGGAGGCGCTGACCTCGGCGATCGAGGAGAGCGACGGGTCCGGGCTGCTCGTCCTCTCCGACAGCTACTACGAGCGTGCCGCCGAGGGCCGCTACTCGAACCTGATGTTCGCCAACGCGGCCGTGAACTGCCTGGACCTTCCGGGAGCCTTCGCCGGCCCGGACGAGGTGCGCAGGGCGCTGCCCGCCTTCGAGAAAGCCTCGCCGGTATTCGGCGAGGGCCTCGCCTGGGCGTCCCTGAACTGCGCGTACTGGCCGGTCGCGCCCACCGGTGAGGCGCACCGCATCGAGGCGAAGGGCGCGGCCCCGATCGTCGTCGTCGGCACCACCCGCGACCCGGCGACCCCCTACCGCTGGGCCCAGTCCCTCTCCCGCCAGCTCTCCTCGGCCCGCCTCCTCACCTACCAGGGCGACGGCCACACCGCCTACGGTCGCGGCAGCGCCTGCGTCGACTCCACGATCAACGCCTACCTCCTCCGCGGGACGCCTCCGGCGGACGGAAAACGCTGCTCGTAGCACCGACGACCACCCCCGGAACCGGCTCCTCCGGGGGTGGTTCAGAGCACCTCCGAAAACTGTGTAGACTTACCGACGTTGCTGATCGCACCATGGTGCGACGGCGCGCCGCCTTAGCTCAGATGGCCAGAGCAACGCACTCGTAATGCGTAGGTCTCGGGTTCGAATCCCGAAGGCGGCTCTCTTTGAAGCCCAGCCCAGACAGTGTCTGAGCTGGGCTTTCTCGTTCAGCGGACCCGACGGCGGCGAGCGCGGGCCGCGCGGCTGTCCATGGTCTCAATTCTGGTCTCAACGGAGGGTTCCGGACGGGGTTCCCGCTGAGCTTCCGGGGCGGGCGCCGGGCGGGGCATGAAGGTGTCGCCCATGCGGCGCATGGCGTCCTTCGACAGGTGCGATCGGCCCTGGATGTACCGGCGGGTCTGGCTGATTTGGGTGTGCCGAAGGATCTCCATGATCGTGGGCATGTCGACCCCGAGTAAAATCACACTGAACCGGAACACGGCCTGCCCCACCAGCCTCCCGCGTCCACTTGTTGGCATCCTGTGATGAGTACCCCTTCGCCTCAACGTGGCAGGGCGCCAATACGGGCGGCAGCTACAGCCAGCGCATGATCGATGCGAAGCAGAACAGCGGCGGCGGCCGGGCGTTGAGTCTCTTCTACCTGTACAACCGCATCATCGAGAAGGACCGGTTCCTGGTGTGGATCACATAGCCGGCACTCCGACTGAGGACTGCGGATGAGCGACGAAGTCGAACGGGGCAGCGGACGTGTCCCGGTGCAGTACCACCAGTTCAACATCAGCGATGAGGAGGGACCCACCGCCCCAGATCTGGCATACGAGCACAACGGGCTCGTTGAGGTCACCGACGGTGCCACTGTCGTCCACACCGGCATCCATACCGGCGACGTGGACGTCACCGTCACGGCCCACGAATCCGCCCCCGCACCCGGCAACGACGACTGGCACGAGATCGTGGAGGTCTCCGCGCACTCCGCGTCGGGCGATCTCATGGTCCGTGGCCTGATGGACGACCTGGACGAAGAACTTCCCGTCCTGTCGTTCAACGGCCCTGGCGACTACCGGCTGCGCATTCACGCCCGCGGCCGAGACACCGCAGTCGACCTCGCGTCTGATGAGGTGACTGAGTGGTACCTCATCCAAGTATGGCCGGCACCTACCGCACCCGTCACCGTGCTCCGCCACAGCGACGGCTACGGCGCGTCGGTACGCTCTCGCTGAGCACTTCACACGTCTGCCCGCCCACCACTACGTGGGCGGGCAGAGCCATCCGCGCTGCGGCGCAGGACGCACGACCGCCCCTATGAGACATCACACCAGCCCCGCTGACCAGCAAAGACAACGAGTGCGGTTTCTCAAGTGATGCAAGCGATGGTCTCAATGATGGTCTCAACCAGCAGTGAATCCGGTGACGTCCGCTGTTGTCCGCCGCAGTTGGAAGACCTCTCTGACGAGGAGTGACTCACTCTTCCCGGACGCCCACGGACGCCCCCGGACCAAGATCGGACAATTCGTAATGCGTAGGTCTCGGGTTCGAATCCTGAAGGCGGCTCCAATTAAGACCAGATCAGATGCCATCTGGCCTGGTCTTTTGTGCTGTGCTCCTGATGCTCCGTCAGCCTGCGGTGGCGCGGTGCGAGGAGGGGAACGCAAGGGGCGCGCATCAGGGCTTGGCTCTCCAAGCCTACGACCTGGCCTTTTATGGTGCGTGGCGACCCGGGATGCTGCGGTCTTGTGGCGGTGGCTGGGATTTGTGGTCAAGGTGGAGCGAGCAGGGGCCCCGGGCACCTGGGCTTGGGCAGTGACGAGCGTGGAGTTTTTCTCGGATGGGGGCGCGCCTGACGCCTGATCTATGAAGATCTGCACTGCGCGAGTCCAAGCCGGAGATCGTCAAGAAGGACTGGCCGGACACTGACGGCCGTTACTACGCGGATCGGGTGCTCGCCGGTGGTCGTCCGGACGGGGAAAAAGTCTTCGCCGGTCACGGCTATCTTGGCCGCAGGGCCGGCGACACCGTGGTTCCCGAGGGAACCAATATATCTTTCTACGTGCAGCACGGAGACGCACTTCCCGGCCTCAACGGCCTGACCGTCGAGCGAGGCGTGTATCCGGGAGGTTACGTGGAGACATTCGGGCCGGGTGAAGTAATTCCGAACTACACGCTGGCGCCTCCCGCTTCAACGGGTGGTGGAGGTTTCAGTGTGTTCGAGAATTCGACGACCGTCGGCAAAGAGACCGCATTGAGTGAGCTGCTCGAGCCCGGCATGGGAAATATTCACTGGGCAGCCTGTCGCGAGATAAAGTAGGATGATTGTCCTGTGAGGAGCCTTGGATGGATGCAGCAGAAAAACGTCATTGGGTCTTGACGGATGTGTCACTCGTCATCAAGGGAAGAGATCTCCAGCCCGAGGAGATCACATCCTTCCTCGGTATCGAGCCCACTGGTGTGCGCAACCCGGGCCCCAATAAGTGGAGTCGCCCGGGCGAGGTCGACGGAGAGTGGGGGATCAACTGCAACTCGAACGTCAGTCGGGACTTCCACGAGCAGCTGGACAACATCCTTTCCACTGTGGAAAGCAAGAGGACCGAGCTCGCGCAACTGGCCGAGCAGGGATGCGAGGTGATCGTCGACATCTACGGATTCTCCGGGAACGACTGCACCCTCACTCTTCGGCCGGTGGAACTCAAACGAATCGCACTCCTGGGATTCCCCCTCCGGGTCGCGGCCAATATGAACGAGCGTTGAAACAGCAGTCATGAAACTTGGAGCGAACTTGAAGCCTTGGGGTGACCTGAGCACGTCCCTGGTTGTGTCGGGTCAGGAGGTGGATGCTGCTTATCTGATTGCTGAGTTGGAACTCGCCGACAGTGAAGAGTTCTCTTCGTCCGAAGGTGTGGGCATCTATTCTGGCCCCGGCTGGGCCACGCTCAGTGTTGACGAGCGACACTCGAAAAGCGCCGACGAACAGGCCGCGAAACTTATCGGATTCCTCAGCCTCCGCAAGCCGGCGCTCGACGCGCTGAAGAAGGCGGGAACATCGGTAAAGGTTGATGTGTCAGGCGTTGCCGAGTCAGGATCGGGACTGTACATCTCGCCAGACGTTCTTGCAGGTCTTGCAGAGCTGGGAGTCCCTCTCACCTTTACGACGGTCCGGGCATCCGGGGAGGACGAGGAAGATCCACTCGCCTGGCTCGGCTGAACCCGGAAGTCCCACGGCGTCCGTGCCGAGGCAGCCGTAGCCCGTCGCCGTGTCCACGGCGGGGATGCTGCCCTGGGGCAGGTACTTCGCGAGCATCTTGCGCGCCTGCCGGACGGGGAAGTGGGGCTGCACGGGTGACCGAGAGATGAACGAGCGAAGGGTCTGTGCGCCCCGTGTGTGACACGAAGCGCACAGACCCTTGTTCACCTGCGGTTTTCGGCCGGATCAGCCGAACAGGTTGTACGCCTGCCAGCCGGTGCCGAAGTCCTTGCGTGCGGCGAAGATCCCACCGGACGCGGCGCCGTTGCCGTTGCCCGGGTACAGCCAGAGCTTGCCGGTCGAGTCACGGACCAGGAGGTCGGCGTGACCGTCGCTGTTCACGTCACCGACGGTGATCAGAGCATTGAAGCTGCTGGTGGTGAACTTGCCGACGAGACGACGGGCCTCGAACGGAGCGGAGGCCTTGCCGGTGCCCCTGTAGAGGTAGGTCGAGCCGTCGGAGCTCCGGGCGAGGATGTCGGCCTTGCCGTCGTTGGTGAAGTCACCGTGACCGCGGACCGCGTTGTACTGGCCCCAGCCACCGCCGACCAGGGTCGGCGCGGCGAAGCCGCCGACGCCGTTGCCCGCGTAGACGTGGAGGTAGCCGGAGGAGTTCACCGCGAGCATGTCGGGCTTGTCGTCGCCGGTGACATCGCCGGGGACGAGGATCTGCTTGTGCTTGCTCCAGCCCGTCGCGACGAGCTTGTTCTGCCAGTCGCCCTCGGCGCCGTCGGCCCCGGGGACGTAGTGGTCCCAGTACACGTCACCGTTGCCGACGCGGTACAGCAGGTCGTCGTAGTCGTCCACGTTCAGGTCGTTCTGAACGAGCAGGGTGACGTTGCCGAAGTTGCCGAGGTTGTAGGTGCGGGTCAGACCCGTGACCTTGGAGTGCCAGCTGAACAGGCTGGCGTCCGACGTACGACGCGCCAGCAGGTCGGCGGTGTGGTCGGCGTTCCAGTTGGCGTCGTTGACCCGGGCGCGAATCGGAGCGGCGTACGTGCTCACCTTCGCGTACACGCCGTACCTGCCCTCGGCCGAGCAGTTGACGTCGCCCCAGGAGACGATGCCGACGAGCTTGCCGCCGGCCACCAGCGGGCCGCCGGAGTCACCGTTGCAGGTGGTCTCGGAGGTGGAGTCGTCACCGGTCGGAGCGGCACCGGCGCAGACCATGTGGCCGACGATGTAGTCCGAGCCGTACGCGGCCTGGCACGCGGCGTTGGAGTTGATGTCGGCGTCCGCGACCTTGAGGGTCTGCGAGCCGCTGTCGGGGACGGTGGAGCTGGTGCGGCCCCAGCCGTACACCTTGGCGTCCGTGCCCGGGGTGTAGAGCGCCGTGTCGGTGTTCTGCATGATCGGCAGCGGCTTGGCCTTGACCGGAGCGGTCAGGGTGAGCACGGCCACGTCGTTGTCGATCGTGACGGGGTTGTACTGCGGGTGGTTCCACTGACGGTACGCACCGCGCAGCTCACCGCCGTGGAAGTCCCAGCTGCCGTCGGGGTTCTCGGTGGGGAGCTGGTCCGTGCCGGTGATGACCGTGCCGGTGTCGTACCACTTGATGCCCTTGACGCAGTGCGCGGCGGTGGCGACCTTCGACGGAGCGACGACGACGCCGCCGCAGAAGTAGCCGTTGCCCTCTGCGTCCGCGAAGTGGAGCTGGGCCATCCATGGCGCCGCGGAGATGGTGGTCTCCTTGCCGCCGATGATGCGCGTGGACGGCGCGGTGGTCTGGGCCGACCGCGGCGCGGTGACGAGCTTCTGCTTGCTCGCCTCGTCGGCCTTCATCGCCTCGACCGTGCGGGAGCGCAGTTCGTTCTGGGAGAGCGGAGCGGCCTTCTGCTGGGAGGCGGTGATCTCCGGACGCTCGCCGGCTTCCGCGGCGTGCGAGCCGGACATCATCAGCGCCGTGCCGCCCAGGGCGAGCGCGGCGGCGACGGCCGGTACCGCAAGTTTCATGCGGCGCTTGTGCCGACCACCACGGGTGCGTATCTGCACGCGGTAACCCCTCGGGTTGTACCGGCAGAGCGCAAACGCCCCACCGGTGGAAACTGGGTCATCGGTGGGGCGCGAAGAACATGCGGGCAGGCCTGAGCTGAGACCCCCCGGCCTCTCACGGCACTGCGGTGGAATCCCCCCCCACCTCGATTGGGTGATGATACGCGCGTCAACTGGCGATTTGCCAGTGGCGGGTGGGGTCACGGACAAAACGAGTTCGCCCCGTCACCTTTGAGGTGACGGGGCGAACTCGTCACGCGGTTGCACGGCTGCGTCGAGCCGCGTACCGAAGACGACATCAGTCGCCGTTGCCGGGCGCGGGCGTCGTCTTCTGGATCCGCATCGGGAACTCGACGTTCGACCTGGTCTGCTTCATCTTGTCGAGGAGCAGCTCGAGCGCCTGCTGCTGGGCGAGCGCGTGCAGCGCCCGCAGACATTCGATGGGGTCGGAGCAGACCAGGTCGGATGTCATCTGGCCTGGTCTTTTGTGTTGTGCATCCCTGATGCTCGGTCGGGCTGCGGGGACGCGGGGCGAGGAGGGGAGCGCTGGCCTCGTCTCCGCCGCCGCCCACCCCGAGCGCGTCGTCGACGGCTTCAAGGAGGACCCCTCCGATCGAAGCGTCAGGAACTCGTGGCCAGGGCGATATCGATTCTGTTGTGGCTGCATGTGCCACTGTGCTCGTCGAGGCGAGCGGTGTGTGTTTCGCATGTGGCTTTCCGTTGCCGTCGGTGTTCATCGCAGGCGAGTGGGGTCTCCGATTCGATGTGGGACAGCTTTTCCGGGTTGCGGACGTAGTAGAGGCCGGTGATGTGGGTGTCCTCGACGCGGACCGCCACGACGCCGTCGATCCGGCCGTCCAGGCGTACGACGAGTGCCGGGTTGCCGTTGACCACGGTGGGGTGGCACGTGATCGTGCTGTCGGTCTTGCCGGAGCCGCCGATGATGTAGCGGGCCACCTTGTCGGCGCCGGTGATCGGGCGTCGGGCGGCCTGCTTGATGCCGCCGCCGTCGCTCAGCAGGACGACCTCGGGGGCGAGCACGTCAAGGAGGCCCTGTAGGTCACCGGTCTCGAACGCGCGCTGGAACGACTCCACCGCCGCCCGGGTCTGGCTCGGGGAGACCACCTGGCGGGGGCGGCGGGCATCGACGTGCCGGCGGGCGCGGTGCGCGATCTGGCGGACGGCCGCGGGGCTCTTGTCGATGGCGGCCGCGATCTCGTCGTAGCCGACGTCGAAGACCTCGCGCAGCACGAAGACGGCGCGCTCCGTCGGCGACAGCGTCTCGAGGACGAGCATGAGCGCCATCGACATGCTCTCGGCGAGTTCGACGTCCTGGGCCACGTCCGGCGCGGTGAGCAGCGGCTCGGGCAGCCAGGGGCCGACGTACGCCTCCTTGCGGCGCGTCATGGTGCGCAGCCGGTTGAGCGACTGGCGGGTCGTGATGCGGACCAGGTAGGCGCGCCGGTCTCGCACCTGCGCCATGTCGACCTCGACCCACCGCAGCCAGGTTTCCTGGAGGACGTCCTCGGCGTCGGCCGCCGATCCGAGCATCTCGTACGCGACGGTGAAGAGCAGGTTGCGGTGGGCGAGGAACGTCTCCGTCGCCGGGTCAGTGGCGTGGTCGCTCATGTCTCGACCCTTCTCCTTCACGGCCGGCCCTGGTTGCCGCCGGCAGTCACGCCGGCATCCAGAGCACGGTCCTTGTCGTGGGCAGCCGTTCGGACCGACCCATCTGTCCGGTGCGGTCGGGAGTGGGACACCACCCGGCGCACGGCTGTGACACGCCAGGTCGACGACGATCCGTTGCTCGCGGGGCCGCTGATGAACGCATGCGTGCGGCGGTGCCCCGAGACGAGGGGCGTCGTCGCACGCATGCGCTCCGCATCCTTTGTGGCCGCACCGGATCGACCACGAGTGCCGGGCTAGGCCGCCCGTCCGGCGGTGACCGGGGCCTCGCCGGGCTTGGCCTGGAGCAACTGCCGGCGCTTGTCGTCCTTGACCCAGCGGTTGCGCCTACCGGGCTTGCGCGCCTCGTACGCCAGTTGCTCGACGGTGTGCTTGACCACGAACTCCTTGAGCTTCGCCCCCGGGCGGCCGCCGAGGTAGAGCCTTATCGCGGTGTCGTTCCTGCGGGCGAACTGGAAGATGCCGGCGCGGCGCCCCAGGCTGATGCACTGGCCGGCGAACCCCACGTCGACGGTCGCGGGCCGCGCGCCCGCGATGCGGCTGAGCACCGTCTCGGCGGCCTGCGGACCCAGCTGGATCGCGGACTGGCAGCCCATCCGGAACGGCAGGCCCGACGGTGCCGCCGAATCCCCGGCCGCGACGATGCGCACGTCGTCCACGCTCGTCAACGTCTCGTCGGTGAGCAGGCGGCCCAAGGCGTCGGTGCTCAGCCCGCTGCGCGTGGCCAGGTCCGGCACGCCGAACCCGGCGGTCCAGACGGTCACCTCGCTCGGCACCTCGCGGCCGCCGCCGAGCCGCACGGCGTCGCGCGTCACCGCCGTCACCTTCGTGTCGGGGCCTTCGAGCACGGTCACCCCGAGCCCGGCCAGCCGCCCGGCAACCGAGCGTCGCCCCCGGGGATGCAGGTACGGGCCGAGCACCCCGCCGCAGACCAGGGTCACGGTACGGCCCGCCTCGGCCAGCTCGGCAGCGGTCTCGATGCCGGTGGGACCGGCTCCGACGACCGTCACCGCGGCCGTTGCCGACGCGGCGTCGACGACCGGCCGCAGCCGCTCCGCCTCCTCCAGGGTGGCGATCGGGTACGCGAACTCCGCCGCCCCGGGCACCCGCGGGTCGGCGCTGCCACTGCCCACCGCGTAGATCAGGTAGTCGTAGCCGACCGTGCCGCCCGACGCCAGCGTCACGCCGCGTCCGGCCGCGTCGATCCGTGTCACGGTGTCGACCACCAGCCGGACGCCGTCGGCCAGGACCTTCCGGAAGTCGACGACCGCGTCGTCGGACCCGCCGACCAGTTGGTGCAGGCGGAGCCGCTCGACGAAGGTCGGGCGCGGGTTGATCAGGGTCACGGTCACGTCGTCGCGCTGCGTCAGACGATTGGCCGCCATGACGCCGGCGTATCCGCCGCCGATCACGACCACATCGGTGTTCCCGCTCACGGTGTCTCCTCCGTTTCTTGGGGGTCGACCTCAAGACACCGGAGGACCCCACCGCTGTGACACGGTGTGAGGCAGATCACGATGGAAGGGCTCGGTCACCCGAGCCAAGGGGCTTGGGAGAGCTCTGTCTTCCCGCCCGTCTGCTTCTGATTTCCGGGCAGTGTCCGAACGCCGGCCGCCGGAAAGGGCTTTGCCCCCGGTTCACGGAAGGGGCTCCGCCCCCACTTCGCGGAAGGGTTCCGCCGGGCTCCGCCCCCGGTCCATGGAAAGGGCTCCGCCCCCCTGCACGGAAAGGGCTCCGCCCCCCTGCACGGAAAGGGCTCCGCCCCCCTGCACGGAAAGGGCTCCGCCCCCACCCGGCGGGGTGGGGGGCGGAGCCCTTTCCGTCACTGACGTGCGCGTGCGCGCCCGAGGTCAGCCCAGTCGCTTGATCGTGTCGTAACCGCTCGACCTCAGCGTGGTCGCCGAGCCGAGGCTGGTGGCGCCGCCCTCGTAGAGGAGCAGGGCTCCGGCCGCGTTGGTCGCCCAGATGTCGGGGATGTCGTTGTCGGTGGCGTCGGGCGTGCCGTAGAGCAGGGGGAAGGCGGCGCGGGTGAAGGTGCCGGAGACGTAGGTGTCGTCGCCGTCCAGGCTCCAGGCCGACTGGCCCAGGCTCTTGAGGACCGTGCCCACGCCGTCGCTGTCGAGGATGCCCTTGCGCAGGATGATGTTGCCGGCCGCGGTGCGGTAGGTCATGTCTGCCGCGCCGTCGTCGTTGTAGTCCGCGATGGCCACGAAGTCCCGCTCGGCGTCGGCCCAGGCGGTGGTGGTCATCTGGGTGGCCTCGCTGAACGACCCGCCCGTGTAGCCGCTGAAGACCCACAGCTCGGCGCCGTCGACTCCGGCCGCCGCGAACAGCTCGGGCTGGCCGTCGCCGGTGATGTCGCCGGCCGACTTGATCTCCGAGAAGGTGGAGGGGGCGGGCGCGTTGGCGGGCAGGCGCACCTCGACACGCTTGCTGACGTCGATGGCGCCGTAGCCGTCGCCGGGGTAGATGAACAGGCGGCCGTCGGGGGTGCGTACGACCCAGTCGGTGGCGCCGTCGGCGGGGGCGAAGTCGCCGTTGTGGGTGACCAGGGCGTACGTGCCGGTGCCGTCCCAGATGTGCGGGGCGGTGCCGCCGTCCTTGATCAGGGTGCCCTTGTTGTGGGTGCCGAACGCGCTGGACATCCACTGGCCGTACTGGGACACCGAGTCGATCCAGAGGTTGCCGGCGGCGGTGACGTGCGCGAGGTCGGGGCTGCCGTCGCCGTTCAGGTCGCCGGGGCCGTCCGGGGTCGAACGCGGCTGGACGTAGAAGAAGTACTTACGGGGGTTGGGGGAGATGTTGCCCGCCGAGTCGACGGACTTCACGTACAGGGTGTTGGGGCCGGCGGCGGGCGGCTTGATGCCGGTGATGGTGGCCGTCTTGATGGGTGTGGTGCAGGCCTTGGTGAGGCCGCCCGTGGTGCCCTGCGTTCCGGCGCAGGCCCAGCCGGCGTAGTCGGTGAGGTTGATCGAGTAGACGAACTTCACGATGTCGGCTTCCGTGGAGGAACCGACGGCGAAGGTGAAGCTGCCGGTGTTGCCGAAGGGCTTGAGGGACCAGACGTCGGGCTCGCTGTCCCCGTCGTCGTCACCGGGGAACTCCGTCGAGACGACCGGGGCGGGGGAGTCGGGCAGGTCGGTGTCGTAGGTGAAGCGGCACACGCCGTCACCGCCGGTGGGTGCCCACCCGCTGCTGACCTTGGCGTCCCAGGCGCGCACCCGCCACGAGTACGTGATGCCGTTGGACAGGTAGGACTTGATCGAGATGCCGCCGACCTCGCCGTCGTCCACGGCCTTGGTGAAGGTCCTCGTCGTGGTGTCCTGCTTGCCCGTCTGCCAGAGCTGGAACTCCAGCTTGGCGAGGTCGCTGTCCGGGTCGGTGGCCTTGCCGCTGATGGTGATGGTGTCGGCCTTGCCGATCTTGATGTACGGGGACGCGCTGGTGTCACAGGAGCCGGGGCTCATGGTGACGGACGTCGGGGTGTTCGGCTTCCGGTTGTAGGTGATGCTCAGCGTCGGGGAGCCGCCGCCCTCGGCCTGGAACTTCTTCCAGGAGTAGGTGTCCGTCTCCAGGCTGCTGGAGGACGTCGTCGGCGCGGAGGACGAAGTGGAGGCGACCAGGCCCAGGTTGAAGCTGGTCCAGCCGTTGTCGGCGGCCTCCTGGGCCATCGAGGTGATGGTGAAGTTGACGTAGGCGTCCGGGCAGGAGCTGTTGGACTTCCAGCCGTACGCGAAGGACTTGGAGGTGATCTTCCGCTTCCAGGCGGGCTGCCGGTTCCAGGTGGTCTTGGAGCTGAAGCCGTCCGTGCGCCACAGCTGCACCGTGCGCTTGCTGCACGACCAGGAGTGGGTCTCCAAAACCTTCAGGGTGCTGCTGGAGACGTCCGCGCCCTTGATGGAGTTCTTCAGCTGCATGCGGAAGAACGAGCGGGCGGTGCCCCAGGTCTGCGCCTCGAAGCCGACACGGGCTTCCTTGGTGTCCTCGTTGTAGTTGGCGCCGTCGTAGAAGCTGGAGTTCGGGTACCGCTTGTACACCGTGGTCCAGTTGGCGCGGATGCCGGTCGTGGAGGGGTCGAGGAACAGCGGGTAGGTCAGGCCCTCGGTGTCCGCGAGGTAGGTGCCCGGCGGGGTGATGGTCAGCACGCCGTCCTGGTAGGCGGCGGCGGCCGTGGCCGCGTGGGCGCCCTCGCCGGGGCCGTTCACGGCGGGCAGGGCGAGGGTGTCGGTGGCGGCGGCGGGCACGCCGTAGGCGGCGGGTTCGGCGCCCGGTTCCGTGGTCCGCGGTGCGTCCGGGTCCTCGTTCGGGACCTTGTCGGCGGCGTCGCCGGTGTCCTCGCGCGCGGGCCCCTCCTCCACGATCTCCGGGTCCTCGTTGGTGCCGGTCGCGGCTTCCGGGTCGGTCGCGGCGGTGTCCGCGGCGTGCGTGCCGGCGGAGTCCCACAGGAACGGCGTGGGGGAGACGGCGACCTCGGTGCCCGCGCTGTCCTTGGCCATCAGCACGTCGGTGGCGGGGTCGAGGGTGAAGGAGAGGGTGGGCGAGGTGACGCGGTAGCGCGGCGGCTCGGCGGCGAGCTTGGCGGCGGCCTCGGGCGTGTGCACGACCAGGACGTGGGTGTAGCCGGTGTCACGCGCGGACAGCATCAGGTCCACGCCGGGCAGGACGCCCTCGTACAGGGCGCGGTTGTCCTCGACGACCGGCTCGGGCAGCGTGCCGGGCCAGTCCATCCGGATCTCGTTGCCGTCGGCGGTCATGGTCAGCAGCGGCGTCCAGGAGGGCGCGTCGTCGATCTGCCGCGCCGTGCCGCTCCGGCTGCCGGTGCGGAAGACGGCCGACTGGACGGTGCTGCCGGAGGTGCGTGCCGCCGCCTTGCCGGCCGGGGCGCGGTCGGGGTCACCGGCTGCGAAGGTCACCGGATAGGGGCTGTTGACGGTGCGCCAGCCCTTGCCGCCGCGCTTCAGCGTGGTGTCGATCGGCGCCCATTCTCCCTTGGCGTTCTTCGCGCGCAGGGGGGCGACGGATGACGTGTAGGTGAACGTCCCGTCGGGGTTGGCGTACGTCGTGGAGAACTCGTCGGCCAGCGTGGCGACTTCGACCTGCTTGCCGCTCTTGCGCGCCCGGAGCTGGGCCTCGTCCTCGTCGACCGGTTGCGCGGCGCGCTTGGTCCTGGCGTCGGAGGCGCCCGGGCTGTCGTCCCGCAGCGCGAGCACGGCCGCGCCGCCGGCCAGCACCGCCAGCGCGACGGCGGCCGCGATCGGTCGCCGGACTCGCCATCGTCCGGGGGGACTTGGCTCGGATGTCGTCGCCGGTGCGGTCGCTCCGGCGGCGCTGTCGTGGTCGCTCACGGGCCCTTCTCCAACAGGCTGGGCCGCGGTGCGGCGGTACCGCTTGCGGCATGGCTCTTCCGGGGGTGCCCTCGGGCCTGGTGACAAGCCGTGATGAGCGCGCGACGCGCCGGATTGGGCGGTTGGAGTATGAACAGCTCATCCCGGCCAGATCAACACCCCTCGGACGGTCCACCGTTGGCAACGTCCGCGCAAAGAGTCCCGGAAGACTCCTGGGGTGATTTTTTGCCGCTCTTTGTCTTGAATTGATCAGTGACATAGCTAACACACATTCAGCACACCTTGACGCGGATCTTCACGGTGTCTTTATTTCGTGCTCAGTCTGTAAGTCGTTGATCACCATGTGCCATCGGTCCGAACGTTTCTGATGGTTTGTGACTCGGGAAGGGTCGATTGGCCGTGCGTGCGGTGCTGTCGTGGTCCGGCAGGGGTTCGCTGGCGAGAACGCCGCAAGAGCGCCTGATCCGTCGTAGAACTCGGGTCGGCCTGATAGCCGGCCTCGTCCTTGCCCTCAATGTCACCCTCCTGCCCAGCGCGATGGCGTTCGGCCCCGGCGACCCCCGTACGGCGGTCGACCTCGCCGACCTCCAGGAGACGGACGCCGTACCGGTCGACGCCGACAAGACCGACAATCTCGAAGAGCTCGCCGGCAACGCCGCGACCGAACCGAAGCAGGCGTACACACCGGCGGCGGTCGCCGAGGTGCCCGAGGCCACCGGCATCAAGACCGTCGACAACCTCGCCGCGGGCGGCACGACCGAGGTCGCCCGGTCGGCCGACGGAACCCTGAGCGTCGGCGTCGGAGCGCCGGACGGTGCGACGCCCGCGCAGGTCGACGCCCTCGAAGGCCAGTGGTCCGTCGCCGCCGCATCCGAGGACCAGGCCCTGGCCAACGGCGCCCAGGGCCTGATGCTCGCCGTCGACGCGCCGGACACCGCCACGGGAAACGCGGTCGTCTCCCTCGACGCCACCAAGCTCGCGGAGACCTACAGCGCCCAGTGGCTGGACCGGCTCTCCTTCACCCTCATGCCGTCCTGCTACGCCACCACGCCCGAGCTGGAGGAGTGCTCCACGGGCATCCCGGTGACCACCGACGTCGAGCGCACCGGCGACACCGTCACCGTGCCGCTGGACGCCGGCGACTCCTCGGGCTCCGAGGCGGACCCCGGTGAGGACAGCGCGACCGACGAGGTCACGCAATCCACGGACGCCACCGCGCAGGTCCCGGAGACCCTGGTCAACGTCACCCTGGACACCGCCGCCCTCCAGACGGTCTCCGGCAGCGCCTCCACCTCGACCACCAACCCCGCCGTGAGCACCGGGAACGACTCCACGGTGAGCTCCGCGGTCTGGCGCGGCGGCCGTGCCGCCGACGCCGTGCAGCAGATCGCCGACTCCTCCGGCGGCGGACTGCTCGTCGGCAGTTCCTACGGCGCCGGCTCCGGCGGCGACTTCGGCGCCAGCCCCATCGTCTCTGCGGGTTCCTGGACGGCCGGCGGCTCCTCCGGCGCCTTCACGTACTCGTACACGATGGCCGGACCGCAGGTCCCCGCGGGCCCGGCTCCCAACGTCACCCTCAGCTACAACTCGCAGACCTCGGACGGCCGTACGTCCTCCACCAACAACCAGGTCTCCTGGGTCGGCGAGGGCTGGGACTACAACCCCGGCTCCATCACGCGCACCTTCGTGGGCTGCGCGGCCGACACGGCCAACGCCAACAACAAGGGCCACTTCACCGGCGACCAGTGCTGGGGCTCGTCCAACGCGGTGCTCTCCCTCAACGGGACCACCACCGAGCTGGTGCGCGACGACACCACCAAGGAGTGGAAGGGCGCCCGCGGCGAGAACATGCGGGTCGAGCTGCTGACCGAGGCCGACTACAAGGAGGTCATCGCCAAGGCGCTCGGCAAGCAGGCCGCGGACATCACCTTCAGCTCCAACAACGGTGACGACAACGGCGAGTTCTGGCGCGTCACCACCGACGACGGCACCCAGTACTTCTTCGGTCTCAACCGGCTGCCCGGCTGGTCGTCCGGCAAGGACGAGACCAACTCGGTGCTGAACGTGCCGGTCGCCGGCAACCACGACAGCGACCCCTGCTACCAGGCCAAGTTCGCGGACTCCTTCTGCAACCAGGGCTGGCGCTTCCAGCTCGACTACGTCGTGGACACCACCGGCAACGCGATGACGCTGTGGTGGGAGAAGGAGAAGAACGCCTACGCGCGGAACATGAAGGAAGCCGGCGCGGTCGCCTACGACCGGGGCGGCTACCTGACCCACATCGACTACGGGCAGCGGGCCGGCACCCTCTTCTCCGAAGAGCCCCTCGGCCGGATGAAGTTCACCGCCAAGGAGCGCTGCTTCGACGACCCCGCCCTCAAGGTGGAGTGCTCGAACGCCAACTTCGACTCCAAGCAGTCCGACCGCACCCGGCCCTGGCTCGACACCCCCGCCGACCTCGCCTGCGTGACCGGCAAGAAGTGCACCACGTACGGCCCGACCTTCTGGTCGCGCAAGCGCCTGGCCTCGGTCGACGCGTGCACCCAGCGCGAGCAGGGCGTGCGCCTGACCGAGTACTCCTCCGACGCCGACGGCAACGAGACGGGCCAGCGCAACGCCTGTGGCGTGGACGGCGACTCGGCCACCACGACGCTGCTGTCCAAGGTGGACTCCTGGACCCTGAAGCAGTCCTTCCCCTGGAACCTGACGGGCGAGTACACCGCGCTCTGGCTGGAGTCCATCGCCCGCACCGGCTACGCGGTGGACGGTTCCACCTCCCGCCTCAACCCGGTCTCCTTCGGCCACAACGAGACGGCGCTGCCCAACCGCGTCAAGGAGAGCTCCTCCGACAGGAACCCGCTGTTCGCCCGGCTGCGCATCCAGGACGTCGTCTCCGAGTACGGCGGCCGCACGCACGTCGACTACAAGGCTCCCGAGGGCAAGTGCCTCAGCGGTGCGGACCGCCCGGCCATCGACAAGAACCACTCGCTCTGCTACCCGGCGTACTGGCACGCCGACGGCGAGCTGGAGGACAAGCGCCTCTCCTGGTTCCACAAGTACGTCGTCGACAAGATCACCGAGTTCCCGCGCCTCGCCGACGCGCAGGACATCGTGACGACGTACGAGTACTCCACCGACGGTGACGCCGTCGACGGCGCGCTGTGGGCCAAGAGCCAGTCCGAGTTCTCCCGCCCCAAGAAGCGCACCTGGGACGACTTCCGCGGCTTCCCGACCGTCACCACGACCACCGGCACCACGGACGCCGTGGGCGGCAGCGTCGCCTCCAAGTCGGTCACCCGCTACTTCCGCGGCATGAGCGACGACGTCCTCGCCGACGACACCCCGGGGACGGCGTCCGACGACGTCAAGCGCTCCGTCGTGACGACCGACATCACGGGCGCGACGCTCAAGACCGACCGCAAGGCGTACGCCGGCATGGTCGCCGAGTCGCTGACCTACCCCGACGCCGGCGCCGACACGACCACCGGCTGGATCTCCCGCACCGTCAACATCCCCGACGACCCGGTCCGCCTGGCCACCCGCAACCGCACCGACGGTCCGGACGTCGTCTCCGAGCGCGTCACGCTCGGCAGGACCTCGACCATCACCAAGGCCTCGGGCAAGGGCGCGGACGGCGCGACCCTGCGGACGGTGACCACCGAGACCGACTACGACGCCACGTACGGCCTGCCGACCAAGGTCCGCGAGTACGGCGACGTGGCCGCCACCGGCGACGAGTCGTGCACCGTGACCTCGTACGTACACAACACCTCGGGCACCAACCACCTCGTCGGCCTGGTCGCCCAGACCGTCACCACCACCGGCACCAGCACCTGCTCCACGGACCTGTCCAGCTCGACGGGCTCGACCCTGGTCAGCGCCTCGCGCATGTTCTACGACGGCGCGACCTCGCACACCGCCACGCCCACCAAGGGCCTGGTGACCAGGACGGTCGCGCCGACCGGCGCCGGCACGGGCTGGGAGACGACCAACCCCGAGTCGCGGACGGAGTACGACTCGACCGGCCGCGTCGTCAAGGTCACCGACCCCACGGGCGTGGTCAACCTGACCAAGTACACGCCGGACAGCGGCCAGGTCTACCGGATCGACACGGTCACCGGCAGCAAGGTCGTCGACGGCGCGGAGACCGGCTTCACCCAGATCACCACCCTGGAGCCCGGCCGCGGCACCACCATCAGGTCGACCGACGCCAACAACCGCTCCACGACGTACGAGTACGACCCGCTCGGCCGCGCCGTCGCCGCCTGGGACCCGACCCAGCCGACCACGGACGACCCGACCGTCAAGTACACCTACAACACGGACCCGGGCAAGCCGGTGTCCGTGGTCGCGGAGTCCCTGTCGGAGAACCCGAGCGCCGCCGCCGGCGACGGCGCGTACGAGAGCTCCACCACGATCTACGACGGCCTGGGCCGCGAACGGCAGAGCCAGACCCCGGCGGTCGACGGCGGCCGCCTGATCACCGACACCCTGCACAACGCCGCCGGTCAGGTGCGCTACACCCGCAACGCCTACTACATGGAGGGCGACCCGGACACCGAGCTGGTCGTCCCCGCCTCCGAGTCGCTGGTCCCCAACGCCACCTCGTACACGTACGACGGCCTGGGCCGCGTGCTCACGGTCACGCCGGTGCACAGCTCCTTCGCGCAGACGGGTCAGACGTACTACAAGAGCGACGGGACGGTGGCGCACACCAGCACCGACCGCCGCACCCGCTACGAGTACGGCCTCGACTACACGGTCATCCGCCAGCCGAAGGGCACGCCCGCCTCCCGGGTGTGGACGGACGCGCTGGGCCGCACCGTGCGCCAGGACACCTTCAGCGACACCTCGCTGACCGAGGCCGGCGCGATCAGCACGACCTACGCGTACGACCTCCGCGGCGACATGGTGACCAGCACCGACGACGTCGGCCACACCCGCACCTGGAAGTACGACGCGCTGGGCCGGGTCACCGACACCACCGACCCGGACACCGGCGCCACGCACACCGACTACGACGCGTACGGCCGAGTGGACAAGTCGACCGACGCCCGTGGCCAGACCGTCTCGTACACCTATGAGCGCCTGAACCGCGTCGAGCAGGTCAAGGTCACCCCGAAGGGCTCCACCACCGCCACCCTCGCCCAGTCGTACGTGTACGACGCCGCGACCGGCGGCAAGGGCCAGCTCTCCTCGGCGACCCGCTACACCGACGGCAAGGCGTACACCACCTCCGTCGCCGGTTACACGGCCGACTACCAGCCCACGGCGATGACCACGGCCCTGCCCCCGGGCTCCACCGCGGGCCTGACCGCCGAAGGCTTCGCCACCCAGTACACCTACACGTACGACTACAACAGCGACGGCCAGCTGGAGAAGTACACCGCCCCGGCGGCCGGCGGCCTCAGCGCCGAGGCCGTGATCACCCGGTACAACAAGGCCGGCCTGCCGACCTCGGTCTCCGGCCAGGACTGGTACACGTCCGAGGTCTCCTACTCGCCCTACGGCCAGGTGCTCCGCTCCACCGTCGGTGAGCAGGGCCGCCGCCTGTGGCAGGAGAGCACCTTCAACGAGTCGACCGGTGAGCTGCTCACCAGCAGGCTCGTCCGGGAGGACGCGACCGACAAGACGCTCGTCCCCGACAACTATGTGAGCACCCGCTCCTACGCGTACGACCCGTCGGGCAACGTCACGTCCATCAAGGACAAGACGGGCGCGGCCACCGACCAGCAGTGCTTCAAGTACGACACGCTGGGCCAGCTGAAGGAGGCGTGGACGACGCCGGGCGGCGGCGCCTGCGTCGCCACGGGCAAGACCACCGCGGAGCCGGTCTACTCCGACCGCACGGTCAACGTGTCCTCCGGCAACTCCGGCTACTGGCAGTCGTACGAGTACGACGTCCTCGGCAACCGCACCAAGAAGACGGCGTACAAGGCCGACCCGACCTTCGACGCGACGACCGGGGCGCGCGTCACCAAGGGCGACGTCGTCACCGACTACAAGTACGGCACCAGCGACACGGCGAAGAACGACCAGCCGCACACGCTGACCTCGTCCACCACGACCACGACCACCACGCCGGCGACGGGGTCGGACCTGACGGTCACGACGCGCTCGACGCAGACCTACGACAGCGGGGGCCGGCTGGAGACCCGCTCCACCGGCGGTGACACGGCCCAGACCCTGACCTGGACGTGGGACGGCAAGGTCGAGTCCGTGACCGGCTTCGGCGCGGACGGCTCCGGGGCCTGGGTGGGCACCGGTGACCTGTGCCTGGACCTCGCCGGTTCCAGCACCACCGCCGGCACCGCCATCCAGATCTACGTCTGCAACGGCAGCAAGGCGCAGAACTTCCGGCTCCAGGCCACCGACACCAACAACGACGGCACGGTCGAGGACGCCACCATCGGTCAGCTGGTCGTCGGCGGACAGTGCGTCCAGCCGAGCAGCGTCGCCGCCGGTTCGGCCGTCCAGATCAAGGCCTGCGACAAGACCGTGGCGGCGCAGCGCTGGCAGACCCTGAGCACCGGCCAGATCAAGGTCGCCTCGACGGAACTGTGCCTGTCGGCCCCGGCGTCGACGGTCGGCACGGACCTCACCCTCGCGGCCTGCAACTCGACCGTGGCCACCCAGCTGTGGAAGCCCGCCTCGAAGACGAGTTACGTCTACGACGCCATGGGCAACCGCCTGCTGGAGCGCACCAGCGCGGGCGCGGTGCTGAACCTGCCCGACACGAAGGTGTCCCTGACCACCGCGGGCAGGGTCCGCTACGCCGAGCGCTCCTACGAGGGCGTCGGCGGCCCGACGGTGATCCGCTACCGCGAGAACAGCAACACCACGGCCGGCGTCAGCGAGCACCTGTTCGCCCAGTCGACCGACCTCAACGGCACCCCGCTGGCGGAGGTCCGCCTCGACAGTGGCATGGCCGTGCGCGTCGCGAAGAAGGACCCGTGGGGCGAGGACCGCGCCGCGAACCTCTCTCCGCGCTCACACACCGGTTTCCACACGGGTGACGACGACGCCGAGACGGGTCTGACCCACCTGGGCGCCCGCGAGTACGACCCCGGAACCGGCCGCTTCATATCGGCGGACCCGGTCCTCGACCAGAGCGACCCTCTGCAGGCGAACGGCTACTCGTACGCCAACAACAACCCCGTGACGCACGCGGACCCGAGCGGTCTGACGTCCTCGGCCTCCAGCTTCGACGCCTCGATCGCGGCGCTGGACAAGAAGATCGCCGAGTACCAGAAGACCCTGAACCGCTCCATCGGCGACGTGATCCTCGCGACCGGCTGGGCCGTGTTCAAGGAGTTCATCGGCTGGAACGACGTCGTCGGCTGCTTCTCCCAGGGCGACCTGTGGGCCTGCGGCAGCCTCCTGATGGACGCCATCCCGTGGACCGCCGTCTTCTCCAAGGGCAAGAGGATGTGGGGCGCCTTCAAGGCGACCCTGGGCGCGGTGAAGGCGTTCCGCGCGGCGAAGCGGGCGGCCGAGGCCGGCATCAAGGCCGCGAAGGCGGCCAAGGCGGCGCTGATCAAGGCCAAGAAGGCCGCGGAGGCGGCTGCCGCTGAGGCCAAACGCAAGGCACGCGCGGCGGCCAAGGCGGCGGCCGAGGCGGCCAAGAAGAAGGCCCACACCGGCTCCAAGGGCGCCAGAGGCAACCCGGTCCAGGTCAAGGCCCGCACCCAGGCCCAGACCAAGGGCACGAAGGGCGGCGGCAAGGCCGAGAACAAGTCCGGCGGCTCGCGGAACGGGTCCGGCAAGGAGGACTCGGGCGGAGACGGTGGGTCCGGCGGTGATGGTGGTGGAGAAGGAGCCACCTGTAACAGCTTCACGCCGGAAACCAAGGTCCTGATGGCCGACGGCACCGCCAAGCAGATCAAGGACGTCAAGGCCGGTGACAAGGTCCTGGCGACCGACCCGGAGACGGGCGAGACCGCGGCGGAGACGGTCACTGCCGAGATTCTGGGCAAGGGCGTCAAGCATCTGGTCAAGGTCACCATCGACACCGACGGCAAGAAGGGCTCGAAGACCGCCGAGGTCACTGCGACGGACAAGCACCCCTTCTGGGTCCCGGAACTCGGCGACTGGATCGACGCAACCGACCTCAAGTCGGGCGAATGGCTGCGCACCAGCGCCGGCACGCTCGTGCAGATCACGGCGGTCAAGCGTTGGACGGCGCTGGATGCGACGGTGCACAACCTCACCGTCAGCATGCTGCACACGTACTACGTGCTGGCGGGGGCCACTCCGGTCCTGGTACACAACGTCAACAGCTGTCAGGTTGATTACGGATCGACAGATCTGAGCATGATGGCAATTGACGCCCGAAAGGCGAATGGCTGGACGAGAAGTGCGCGCAATGTCTCCGTCTGGGAATACAAGGACGGCAACGGAGATTTGCAGACGGTCGTGACAAGAAGTGGGCCGAAGCATGCCGAGAGGAAGGCCTGGGATCAGCTTCAGGCGCTGGGCGTGGATGCTGGCTCCGTCACGCGCGTGTACACAGAGCTTGAGCCCTGCACCTACGGATACTGCACTGTCTTCTTGAATCAGTTCACGAACGCCTCGGTGACGCACAGCTTTGAATATGGCGCCACCTCTGCGTCGCGACGATCAGGAATCAATGCGCTCAAACGGGGGCTGACGAAAATCAGGAGAGGGGTCTTCGACTGACTCCGCATCCTTCCTGAGTGAGGCGAAGCCGGACCGACGAGGTGAAAACGCCACCTCGCTGGTCCGGCTTCACTGGCGTTTGGCGGCCTGGATGATAGAGTCCGCGCTATGGGTCAAGGTAATCTTGCAACGGTCGGCGACGTCGTCAGGGCTGTTGACGCCAGCCGTATTCGTGACATCTCCGATGCACTTATGGCGGTCCTGAAAGATTCCGCGCTTCCTAGTGCCGTTGAGGGGATGTTCTATACAGATCCGTCCGTCATGCTTGCTCCGGTCGAGGTGCGTGGGCTGACGCACCTCACGCTGGGTAAAAATGAGGAGGATATTGCTGGGCGATACCTCCTCTCGGAGGCGGGAGAGGTGTTTATCCAGGGGCCGGAGGGGGATGAGCTGCGCTTTGTGAACGCAAGGCTGGATCACTTCTTCGCGTTCATGAGTGCATGGAACGGATTCGTGTCGAATCCCGCCCCGGTCGATTCTTCAGGTGATGTGGACGAAGATGCCGTGATTGAGGAGGGGATGCGCTTGAAGGAATCCCTGGAGAGGGTGGATGGAGCGGCATTCTCCGACGAGGAGACGTGGTGGTCGAACGTCTTCGACGAAGTTGAGTTGGGCGTGTTGGGGCCGCTCTGATGGTGGCTTCCCTGGGCATGCCTGTCTGCATGTTGCTCGCGTTGCAGCAGAGGTCAGACTGCTTCGCAGGGGGTGGGCGTGGTCACGGCTTCCGTGCGTATGCCTGCGAGGAGGTGGGCGACGGTCGCCGGCGTGGTCGTGAGGACCGTGGCCGGGGTGTCGCTCTCGCGGAGGTGGAGGGTGGTGGGGGTGGCGGCGAGTTCGAGGCAGTTGGAGCCGTCACCTCCACCGGAGAAGGATGACTTCTGCCAGCTGTCGGGACGGGACATGGCGCGCCTCACAGTTCCTTTGCGAGTCGGTGGATGAAGTCACGCGAACGCTCAGGTTCGAGTGACACGGCCTCGATTTTACGGAAGAGCGTTCGAAAGGCTCCCAGTTGGGATGCGGAATCGACGAACGCTGTCCCGTTGGCCCCCGCGTCACGTACGACCGTGTCCAACTTGGGCACCGCACCACCCGCATACATCATCGTGGCCCATGCTCCACCGAAGCCGTCCAGGTCGAAGGGGATGACCCGTACGGTGAGGTGGTCTGCCGCGGAGAGTTCCAGGGCACGGGTGAGCTGAGCGCGCATGGCGGCTCGGTCCCCGACTCTGATGCGCAGCGCGGCCTCATGGATGACAGCTTCGTAGGGGATGGGCGTCGGCCCCTCGATGACCTCCCTTCGCTTCACACGGTGCTGTACTCGCAACTCGATCTCCGAGCGCGGCAGCTCAGGAACTCGGTACGAAAAGACACCGCGGGCGTAGTCCTCCGTCTGAAGAAGGCCTGGGATGTTCAGGAACTCCAGGTCCAGCCGGTAGGTCGCATGATGCTCCAGCTCGGCGATGTCCAGGAACGGAGTGGGCAGCTTGCCCCGGTACTCCTCCCACCAGCCCCGAGTGCGGTCGGTCGCCATTACGGTCAGCGCCTCGATCAACTCCTCGTCCTCGCAGGAGTAATGGGCGGCGAGGCTGCGTAGACGCTCCTCGCTCACCCCGGCGGTTCCGGCTTCCATCTGGCTCATCTGCGCCGAGTCGGATCCGATCAAGGCGGCTGCTTCACGCGCCTTCAGACCGGCAGCCTCGCGAAGTTTTCGCAGTTCAGCACCCAAACGTTCCTGGCGTGCCGTGGGCTGCCGCCTGCGTGGCATCGCTGCCTCCTCGTCGCCAACTGCGCTGCACAAGTGACCCGTTCGAGGGGCAGATTACGGCAACGGCTTGCGGCGTCCCAAATTTTACTCGTACCGTCGGTGGCGCATCGCTCACTCTGCGGAAGCGCACCGCCCCGTCCAGCCACGACGGCTGCGGCACTGCCACCGCGCCCTCAATCACCCACACCGAACGGAGTTCCGTCATGTCCGAACCCTGGGAGTACTCCCTCTACATCCCTACCGACCCCAGAGCCGTCACCGTCTCCCGCCGCACCCTCCGCCTGATCCTCACCCTCCATGGCCTGACCCACCTGGCCGACACCGCCGAGCTGCTGGCCTCGGAGCTGGTCTCCAACGCCGTACTGCACACCAAGGGCCCCGCCTGCCTGCGCGTCCGCCACCGCGACGGCGTCCTGCAGATCGGTGCCTGGGATGCCGACCCCGAACCTCCCGAGCCGCCGGGCAAGTTCGAGGAGCTGGCGAACGCCGAGAGCGGGCGGGGCGTCGCCCTCGTGCGTGCCTGCGCCGACGTGTGGGGCTGGCATCCGCTGTCCCGCCTGGGGCACCGCGGCAAGCTGGTGTGGTGCGAACTCCCGGCGGCGTAGCTCGTTGATCACGTCGGACAGAAAGGAGAGCCGATGGTCGGCTCGTCGCACGAGGCGCGACACCAAGGTCCGGCAGGTGAGGAGGGACGTGACGTCACCGTCGGTGCCCAGGGAGACCGGCGGGTTCCCTGGCGGCTGCCTGAGTACATCTGGCAGGACTGGATGCGCCAGATGTGGCTCGAACTGGCGGAAGAGGCCTTCAGAGAGGGCTACGAGGAAAGTTTCCGTGCGCGTCTGGAGCAGTCGGTGATTCTCCGGCTCTTCTTCTGGCGGAGCATCGAGGTGCCGCCGTCCGTCAGGAAGAAGGTGCGGGAAACCGAAGACCTGGCGCAGCTCCGGCTCTGGCGTGAACGCGCCTACCACGTCACCGACCCGGAACACCTCTTCCAGCCCTGAGGACCTCGGGTGCTCGGCCCCTCAGCCCAGCACCCGCACCGGCGCCCCCGCCAGATACGCCCGGATCCCCTCCACCGCCTGCCCGTAGTACCGCTCGTAGTTCGCGCGCGACACGTACCCCAGGTGGGGAGTCGCCAGCAGGCGTGGAGCCGTCCGCATCGGATGGTCGGCCGGCAGCGGCTCCACGTCGAAGACGTCGACCCCCGCCCCCGCGATCCGCCCCTCCCGCAGCGCCGCCAGCAGCGCGTCCTGGTCGACGATCGCCGCCCGCGAGGTGTTGATCAGGTACGCCGTCGGCTTGAGGAGAGCCAGCTCGGCCGCCCCGATCAGCCCTCGCGTCCGCTCGCTCAGCGCGAGGTGGACGGAGACGAAGTCGCTCACGGAGAGCAACTCCTCCTTGGAGGAGGCGCGCCGCACGCCGACCTCCGCCGTCCGCTCCTCCGTGAGGTTCTGGCTCCACGCGCTCACCTCCATGCCGAAGGCCAGCCCCACCCGGGCGACGAGGCTGCCGATCTTCCCCAGGCCCAGCAGACCCAGCCGGCGCCCGTGCAGGTCGGCGCCCACCGTCGACTGCCACGGGCCGCCCTCCCGTAGCGCGGTGTTCTCCTGCACCAGCCCACGCGCGAGGCCCAGCAACAGTGCCCACGTCAGCTCCACCGGTGGGGTCGACGAGCTCTCCGTGCCGCACACGGTCACGCCGTTCGCCTTCGCCGCCGCGTAGTCGATCACCGAGTTGCGCATGCCGGAGGCGATCAGCAGGCGCAGTCGGGGGAGCCGGTCCAGCACGGTGGCCGGGAAGGGGACGCGCTCGCGCAGGGTCACGACACAGTCGAAGCCGGCCAGAGCGGAGACAAGTTCGTCCTCACTCCCGAAGTGCTCGGTGAAGGAGACGACCTCCAGCTCCTCGCCCGGCACCGACCAGTCGGCGACCGACGTCGCGACGTTCTGGTAGTCGTCGAGTACGGCACAGCGGAAGGGCATGGCGGGTCCTTCGGGCGCGCGGATGCGGGCGGGCGTTTCATCTGATCATCTCCGGACGGCCTTCGTCGGCGAAACCGCCGCAAACTCGGCGCGAAGTGAAGCAGTGCCCAGGCAACCTCCCCATCTGAGGCAACATCTAGGTGAACGACGGGCCCCACGGGAACGGGCCGTGGCCGCCGTCGCGGGCCGGACGGAGTGTGGGACGTGGTGGAGCCGAGGATCGCCGTTGCCGTGGTGACGATGGGCAATCGGCCCGCCGAGGTCGACGCCCTGCTGGAGTCCGTGGCCAAACAGGACCTCCCGCCCGCGCGCATCGTGATCGTCGGCAACGGCTGCCGGCTGCCCGAGTTCGCCCGCCGGCTCTCCCTGCCCGGCGAGGTCACCGTCATCGAGACCGACGAGAACCTCGGCTGCCCCGGCGGCCGCAACGTCGCCCTCGCCCGCCTCCGCGAGTACGGCGACGTCGACGTGGTCGTCGACCTGGACGACGACGGACTGCTCGTCGACGCCGACGTCCTGCGCCGCGTACGCGACCTGTACGCCGCCGACCCGCGCCTGGGCATCGTCGGCTTCCGCATCGCCGACGAGAACGGCGAGACCCAGCGCCGGCACGTGCCCAGGGTCGGCGCCTCCGACCCGATGCAGGGCGGATACGTCACCGGCTTCCTCGGGGGTGGCCACGCGCTCAGCATGGCCATGCTCGCGGAGACCGGCGACTGGCCCGCCGAGTTCTTCTTCGCGCACGAGGAGACCGACCTGGCCTGGCGCGCCACGGACGCCGGCTGGAAAATCCTCTACGCGCCCGAACTGCTCCTCCGGCACCCCAAGACCTCGCCCGCCCGGCACGCCATCTACCACCGCGTCACCGCCCGCAACCGCGTCTGGCTGGTCCGGCGCAACCTCCCGCTGCCGCTCATCCCCGTCCACCTGGGCGTGTGGATCGCCGTCACGCTGCTGCGCACCCGCTCGCTCGGCGGGCTCAAGGCCTGGTTCGGCGGGTTCGCGGAGGGCGTGCGCAAGCCGGCGGGCGAACGGCGGCCCATGCGCTGGAGCACGGTGTGGCGACTGACCCGGCTGGGCCGGCCCCCGGTCATCTGAGTCGTCCGGCGCGCCGTCGGAACCCGCTTGCCCCTCCCGCCGCGGTCGTCGGTGGCGGCCGGTTCGCCGTGGGGGCCAGCCGCGCTGGACGGGGCGGACGAGAAGACGGTCGTACGGAAGCTCGGGGAGCCGCTCACCGACGGGGGCTGGTCACTTGGCGTCGGCATAGCACTCCACCACGGCCGTCGTGAACGGAAACCGCACCGGGGTCTCGCCGAACGTCAGCCGTCCGGCCAGCTCCGCCGCCTCGCGGATCGCCGCCACGACCGCCTCGGCCTCCTCCTGCGGGCAGTGCACGATCACCTCGTCGTGCTGGAAGAAGACCAGCTCGGCCGCCATGTCAGCGCAGCTGCGGCGCAGCGCGGCGAGGAGCAGCAGGGTCCAGTCGGCGGCGCTGCCCTGGACGACGAAGTTGCGGGCGAAGCGGCCGCGGGCGCGGGCGTCGGAGGAGGCGTACCCGGGCACCCACGGCCGGCCCTCGGTCTCGTCGTCCCCCGAGGGGATGCCCGCCTCCTCCGCCGTGCCGTCGGTCGCCCCGGCCGCGGGCGGACAGGTCCGCCCCAGCCAGGTGCGCACGAGCCGCCCCTCCTCGCCGGCCCGGGCCGCCTCGTCGACGTAGGCCACCGCGCGCGGGAAGCGGCGGCGCAGCGCGGCGAGGTTCTTCAGGCCGTCGCCGGAGGTCTGGCCGTAGACCGCGCCGAGCACGGCGAGCTTGGCCTGGGCACGGTCGCCCGAGAAGGCGCGGTCGGAGACGGACTGGTACAGGTCGCTCTCGCGGCCCGCCACCTCCATCAGCCCGGGATCGCGGGAGATCGCCGCGAGCACCCGCGGTTCCATCTGGTCGGCGTCGGCGACGACGAGCCGCCAGCCGGGGTCGGCGACCACGGCCCGCCGGATCACCTTGGGGATCTGCAGGGCGCCCCCGCCGTTGGTCACCCATCGCCCGGTGACCGTCCCGCCCGCCAGGAACTCGGGCCGGAACCGGCTCTCGCGCACCCAGTCGTGCAGCCAGGCCCAGCCATGGGCCACCCAGATCCGGTAGAGCTTCTTGTACTCGACCAGCGGCTTCACCGCCGGATGGTCGATCGACTCGATCTCCCAGCGCCGCGTGGACCTGATCCTGATCCCGGCCTGCGCGAAGGCCTTGATCACGTCGGCGGGCAGATCCGGCCGCACCCGGCGCCCGAAGGCGGCCGACACCTCGTCGGCGAGCTCCGCCAGCCGCCGGGGCTCGCCCCCGCCGGCATACCGCTCGCCGAGCAGGTCGTGCAGCACCGCACGGTGCACGTCGGCGCTCCACGGCAGCCCCGCCCGGTTCATCTCGGCGGCCACCAGCATCCCCGCCGACTCGGCCGCCGTCAGCAGTCGCATCCGCTCCGGGTGCTCCGCCCGGTCGTGCCGCCGCTGCTGCTCGGCGTACACGGCGAGCAGGTCGGCGAGCGGCAGCCCCGCGTCCTGCGGTTCGAACAGCGGGGACTGCGCGCCGGGAGCGGCGGAGCGCTGCGGCGGGTCCGGCGGTACGGGCCCGCCGCGCAGCCGGGCCAGGGCGGCGGCGGCCGAACGGGGCTCGCCGTACCGCCCCTCGTGGCCGAGCAGGAGGGTCTCGGCGTCCTCGACGTCGTAGCACCGCTCGACTCGCACCCCCGCGGCGAGCAGACGCGGATACACCTCGGCCGTCGAACGCCAGACCCACCGCGTGACACCGGGCCGCCCCCGCACCGCCGCCACCAGATCCGGCTCCCGCACCACCGGCCCCACAGGCAGCCCGTCACCCCCGAGGGCGACCAGCTCCACACCACCGCCCTCGACCGGAGCAACCACCCACCGATCGACCATGCCGCGAGTCTGCCAGGGGGGTCTGACAACGCCCCGGTGTGACGGCCGCGGCCGCCGCCGGCCCTGGCCCCGGCGCACGCGAGCGCGCCTGCGACAGCCGCTCGGCCCCTACTCCTCCTCCCGCGTCTTCAGCAGCTCCGCCAGTACCCGCTCGACGTACTGCTCGACGCCGGTCTTCTCGACGCCGAGCCCGCTCAGGACGCCCTTGCCGTTCTCGAACTCCAGGAGGGCCAGGAGGATGTGCTCGGTGCCGATGTAGTTGTGGCCGAGGCGGAGGGCTTCGCGGAAGGTGAGTTCCAGGACCTTCTTGGCGTCCGAGCCGTAGGGGATGAGCTCGGGCACCTCCGCGGCGGCGGGCGGCAGCGCGGCCGTCGCGGCCTCGCGCACCACGTCCGGGGAGGCGCCCTGCTCGGCGAGGGCCTTCGCCGCGAGGCCCTCCGGCTCGGCGAGCAGGCCGAGGACGAGATGGACGGGCAGACCCTCGGGGGTGCGGGCGGTCCTGGCCTCGTTGTGGGCCGCCATGACCACGTTCCGCGCGCGCGGGGTGTACCGGCTGAAGCCCTGGCTCGGGTCGAGGTCGGCCGACTCCTTCGGCACGAACCTCTTCTGCGCGGCCTGCCGGGTCACGCCCATGCTCTTGCCGATGTCCGTCCAGGAAGCGCCCGAGCGCCGGGCCTGGTCGACGAAGTGGCCGATCAGGTGGTCGGCCACGTCCCCGAGGTGCTCGGCCGCGATGACCGCGTCCTGGAGCTGGTCGAGCGGTTCCGGATGCACCTGCTTGATGGCGTCGATGAGGTCGTCGAGCCGGATGGACGACGTGGGGTCCTGTCGTGAGGTCATGTGTCAACCGTAGGTTGACACCCGTCGGTCGTCAACCTTGAGTTGACAGTGCTCGCGGTCGCCCTGCCCCGCCCGGCGGCCCTGGACACGGCACTGTCCCTGGTGAACGCCGGAAGCGGGCCGACGAGCCCCTGACCCGGTCATCGGCGACAGCGACGTCACGCGCGCGTGACACCATCACCGGATGAGCAGTACGTCCCCCACCGTCGACCGCGCCTTCCGGGCCGCCCTCTACGAATCCGGCGACGCCGCCCTCGACACGGGTGCGTCCCTCCTCGCCGCCGACCCCGCGGCGGACGCCGAACTCGCCCGCCGGGGCGAGGAGTTCGTGGCGGCGGCCTGGCGGCGCGGCTGGCAGCCCGCGGACGTCGTACGGCTCGTGCGGCGCGACCTGGAGGAGGCCCACGTACGTCTGCTCGCCTCCCTGATCCGCACACAGGCGCGGCAGGAGCCCCCGCGCGGCCGGCGCTGGACGGCTCAGCTGGAGGAGCTCACCGCCGAGTCCCCGCCCCGCGCCGACCGCTTCTCCCACGCCACCACGGTCCTGGAGCTGTACCGCCTGCTGCTGCGCCTGCCCACCCTCGACCCGCTCCAGGAGCCGCGGCGGGGCCGGCAGCCCCGCTCCGACTCGCGCATGCTCACCCGCATCCGCGCGCTGCTCGCCAAGGCGGAGGCGACGGGGTATCCGGAGGAGGCGGAGGCGCTCACCGCGAAGGCGCAGGAGCTGATGACCCGGCACAGCGTCGACGAGGCCCTGCTCGACGCCCAGGCGCCGGCCCCGGACGCCCCCGGCGCCTGCCGCATCGGCGTGGAGCCGCCGTACGAGCAGGCCAAGGCGGTGCTGCTGGACGCGGTCGCCGACGCCAACCACTGCCGCGCGGTCTGGAACGAACCCTTCTGCTTCTCCACGGTGGTCGGTTTCGAGGCCGACCTGGAGGTGGTGGAGCTGCTCTACACCTCCCTGCTGGTGCAGGCCCAGACCGCGATGACCAAGGCGGAGGCGGCCCAGCGAACCGCCGGCCGCAAGCGCACCAAGACCTTCCGGCAGTCCTTCCTCGCGGCCTACGCCCACCGCATCGGCGCCCGCCTGACCACCGCCGCCGACACCCAGCTCACCGACGACCTGCTCCCGGTCCTCGCCTCCCGCGACCTCGCGGTCACCGCCGCGACGGACCGGATGTTCCCGGAGACGACCACCACCCGCCTGCGCGGCGTCACCGACGAGGCGGGCTGGACGCAGGGCGTGGAGGCGGCGGACAGGGCCCGGATGAGTACCAGGCCCCGCCTGCCCTGACGGGGTGGCGCACCGGCCTGCCGACGCAGGCCTGTCCGACGCTCAGTCGCCCGCCTGCTGGAAGGCGCTCACCGAGGCGTCCGGGGTCTTCTCGTCCTTCAGGGCGACATCGCCGTACGACCAGGGGAAGTCCTGGTCCGCCGAGCCCTCCGACAGCCCGTACTTCACCGTCTTCACGGCGAGGCTCTGCGAGCCGCCCTCCTCGGCACGCACGTACGTGATCGTGAAGGAGGCGGTGCCCTGCTCCGGCAGGGTCAGCTTCGGGGCCTCGGCGGCCTCGTCCCGGGGGACGGCGGTGGTGCTGTCGCCGGCCTCGAGTTCGACCTTCGGGAAACCCTCCAGGGTGCACTCGGCGCCCTTGTTGGTGAGGGTGACGGTGACGTTGCCGGTGTCCCCGGCGGCGGGGGCGGCGTTGACCGGGCCGACCTCCATGCCCAGGTCACCGACGGCGCAGGCGGAGCCGGAGGCGGCCTTGCTCTTCTCGCCACCGGAGGAGCTGTCGTCCCCGCCGCCGCAGGCGGTGAGGACGAACGCGGCGGCGAGGGCGGTGACGGTGATCGGAACGGCGCGCATGTGGGGATCCCTTGGATGACGTGACGGTGCTTGGAGGATCATCACGCATGCCCACCCCCAACCACCGCACACCCCCGTCTCCCCGACGCCCGACCACGAGGCCGCCCACGACGTCCGCCCACGGGGCACCGTTACGGCGTCCGTCCACGGTGTTCGGCTACGGCGTCCGACCACGGCGTACGGTTACGACGCCCGCCCGCGGCGCCCGCCCACGGCGCCCGCCCCCGGCACCCGACCAGGGCGTCCGGCTACGAGCCCAGGCCAGCCGTCGGCAGCCCCGACGGCCACTGACCGCCCTCCGCCTTGGTGTACGTCTCCTTGCCGACCCCGCCGTCCCAGGTCACCTGGAGGGACTTCGCGTCGACGGAGTCGACCATGCCGGTCGTGCGGTCCTTCGTACCCGTCGTGCACTTCAGACGGATCATCCGCATGCCCGCCTCCTCGCCGGCGGTCCCACTGCACACGGTCCCGCCGGTCGCGAAGAGGGCGGCCTGCTCACCGGTGACGATCAGGGCGACGGCCTTGCCGTCCGTGGTGGCGAGCCAGCTGCCCTCCAGCTCGCGGGAGGCCGTCGCGGAGACCGAGCCGCCCGTGGCGTCCGCGCTCGCCGTGGTACGGGGCGTGGCCGACGGCTTGCCGTCCGAGCCGCCGTCGTCGCCGCTGCACGCGGTCAGCGCGAGCGCGCCCGCCAACGCGGCGGCCACGGCGGCGGCCCGCACCGCCCGACGGGACGTCCCGCGCGCGGGAGGCGAAAAAGGCGACGGGCGAGAGGAGGGCGCGGAGCGCGAGAAGTTCGCCGTAGTCACTGCTGCTCCCAAGCGATAGCCGGACGGCCCGGTCGGCCGGAAGGTCCGCAGCAAGCTACCAGCCCGCCCCCCACCGACGGCCACCCCCCGAACGCCGACCAGAACGCGGTCCGCCTAGCGGAGGGTGACGCTGCCGGGGCGTCCGCCGTGTCCTGGCCGTCGGCCGCGGGACGGTGCCTGCCGGGACGTCTGCCACACCCTTGGCCGTCGGCCTCAGGCCTCGGCCTCCGGCCGGTGCCTGCCGGGACCTCTGCCATGTCCTGGCCGCCAGCCGCCGGGTGGCGCCCGCCGCGACGACTTCCGCCCCGGCAGCCAACCTTCGGCGGCGCCCGCCGCAACGACATCCGCCCCCGTGCCCACCCCCGCCCGTCAGGCCGACATCCGCCCCCGGCAGGCCCCCGTCCCCGCCGACACCCCGCTTACCAGGAAGACTTCCGCACCCCCGGCAAATACCCCGCGTGCGCCTGCTCCCGCAGGCTCACCCGTGAGAGGCCGAACGTCCGGAAGTATCCGCGCGGCCGTCCGTCCACCTGGTCGCGGTTGCGGACCCGCGTGGCGCTCGCGTCCCGGGGCTGTCGGCGCAGCTCGCGCTGCGCGTCCAGCCGTTCGGCCTCGGTCGACGACGGCCGGCGGATGATCTCCTTCAGCTCGGCCCGCCGCTCGGCGTACCGCGCGACGACCTCCTGCCGCTTCTCGTTCTTCGCGATCTTGCTCTTCTTCGCCATGTCGGCTCCTCAGCTCATCAGTCCCGCAGACCCCGCAGAAGTCCCCAGCCGCCGCTCAGACCTTCACCCCCCGCGCCCGGATCCGGGCCACGGCCGCCTCGACGCCGATCGCGTCGACGGTCTTGATCCCCTTCGTGCTCAGCCGCAGCCGTACGTGACGGCCCTCGCTGGGCAGCCAGTACCGCTTGGACTGGATGTTCGGGTCGAAGCGGCGCGAAGTGCGCCGGTGGGAGTGGGAGATGCGGTTGCCGAAGCCGGGCTGGGCGCCGGTCAGCATGCAGTGCGCGGACACGGGTGACGTACCTCTCCTCGAACGTTGCTGTTAATGGAATTCATTTTCAGTAAGATACCAGCATGGCACGCAACGAACTGCGCCCGGTCATCAAGCTCCGCTCCACGGCAGGGACCGGCTACACCTACGTCACCCGCAAGAACCGCCGTAACGACCCGGACCGCATGACCCTGCGCAAGTACGACCCCGTCGTCGGCCGTCACGTCGACTTCCGAGAGGAGCGCTGACCACCGCCATGCGCAAGGGAATCCACCCGGCCTACGGTCCCGTCGTCTTCCGTGACCGTGCCGCGAACCACGCCTTCCTCACCCGCTCGACCATGACCAGCGAGAAGACGATCGAGTGGGAGGACGGCAACACCTACCCGGTCGTGGACGTCGAGATCTCGAACGTCAGCCACCCCTTCTACACCGGCACCGCCCGCGTCCTGGACACCGCCGGCCGCGTGGAGCGCTTCGAGCTCCGGTACGGGAAGCGGGGCAAGGCGTGAGCCTGTCGGTGGTGATCGTCGGCGGGCTGCACGCGGAGGCCCGCAAGGCGACCGTCGAGCGGCTGCTCGCCGACGTGCCCGGCAGTGTGGTCCTCCACCACGACCTGGCCACGGCCGCCGCCGGCACGGTCGTACGGACCGTCCGGGACGCCACCGGCATCCTCTCCGCCGGTGAGGCGCCCCTCGTCAACGACTGCGCCTGCTGCGCCCTGCGCGAGGACCTCGTGCCCGAACTGCGCCGCCTCGCCGACGACGGCACCACCCGGCTCGCGGTCGTCGAACTGTGGGACTCCGTCGAACCCAAGGCCATGGCCGAGGTGGTCGTCGCCGGCGACCTCACCGTCACCGGTGTGATCACCGCCGTCGACCCGGCGCTGCTGCTGCCCTGCCTCGGCAACGGCGACGATCTCGCCGACGCCGGCCTCGCCGCGGCCGCCACCGACCAGCGGACCGTCGCCGACACCTTCGCCCGGCAACTGGAGTACGCCCCGGTCCTGGCCGTCGTCGACTCCCCGGAGGCCGACGACGAGGACCACGAGCTGCTGGCCCAGCTCCATCCGACGGCCCGCCGGGTCCCCGTCCCGGGCGGCCACCTGGGGGACCCGGCGGGCGCACCCGCCCCGGCCGCCGCACACGCGGTCGCGCCCGGCGCCCGCTCAGCGCTGGCCGAGGCCGCCCTCGCCGGCTTCGACGTGGAGGCGGCCGCCGCCGCCCAGCACCCGGCCTGCGCCCTGCTCCCCGCCGAGGCCGACGCGCACGGCGTCTCCACCCTCGTCTGGCACCGCCGCCGCCCCTTCCACCCGGAGCGGCTGTACGCGGCGCTGGAGGACCTGACGTGTGCCGCCGCCCGTAGCCGGGGCCGGTTCTGGCTCGCCGACAAGTCCGACGTGCTGCTCCACTGGGACGCGGCCGGCGGAGCGCTGTGCGTGGAGTCGGCCGGGCCCTGGCTGGCCTCCCTCCCCGACGCGGCCTGGGACATGGTCCCGCCCGTGCGCCGCGCCGCCGCCGCGCTGGACTGGCACCCCGAGCACGGCGACCGCTGCCAGCACCTGGTCTTCACGTCCCCCGGCCTCGACCGGGACGGCCTCGAACGGCTGCTGGAGTCCTGCCTGCTCACCGACACCGAGTACGCCGCCGGGCGCGACGCCTGGAAGCGGCTGCCGCCCGCCTTCGACACCCTCCTGGAGGTCTGACCCCATGCCCCGCAAGAGCGACCGCAAGCCCGCCAAGAGCCGGCCCAACCCGCTGGACCAGGCCGAGATCACGTACATCGACTACAAGGACACGGACCTGCTGCGGAAGTTCATCTCCGACCGCGGCAAGATCCGCAGCCGCCGGGTCACCCGTGTCTCGGCCCAGCAGCAGCGCCAGCTGGCCCGCGCGATCAAGAACGCCCGCGAGATGGCCCTCCTGCCGTACAGCAGCCGCTGACCGCGCCGACGGCATCAGCACGGATCGGCCACCTCCGTACGGACGGACCCGCCGACGTCGTACGACGTCACTGTCGTTCGTATGAGCGAAATTACGCCAACCGTCCCAGTCGACTGGCCGCATCCTCCGGTTCGATATCCGCCAACCGGCCCTGAGCCTCCCCGTGTTCGGGCTGGGTCCGACCTCGCCCCCGTGGACGATCCCACCGTCCTCCACGGGGGCGAGCGCTTGTCGCGACCTCCGCGGCGGGGTGGCCGTCCGGCCCTGCTCGCACCGGGGGTGTGGGGAGGGACGGGAGGTCGGCCGGCTCGGGGCGAGGGGCCGGTGGAGGTTGCCGGCGCCGCGCCCGCCGCGCCGAGTGGACGGCCGCGGTCCGCCCAGGCGGGGCCCCGTACGGTCGGGCCCTACGGCGCTCACGCCCCGTCGTCCGCCGAACCGGGTCCGCGACGGCGGAACACGAACGCCATCCGGTGCGTCTCCTCCTGTGCACGAGTGGTTCGATCCGGACTACCTCGCACGGCGGCCGTGCCGCAGGCCGACCACGAGGACCAGCGGCCGCATGGGCCGCAGGCTTCGGGGCAGACGCGCGAGGGCTCGAAGCATCGAAAGATTTCGGTAAAGCGGGCGTCAAAGCTGTAACCACGCAAGCACCCGGCGTGCACGTGCATCTGCTCCTGCATCTGCATATGAACGGGGCTATGATCCGGAAACAGTTGACCATGGCACCAATGGCCACACGAGCCAGTGCACCACCAGGGAGCGACCTGTGGACCACGACGTTGACGGGGGGCACGACGTGTACAACGGCATGGCGGCCACACAGTTGTCCGGGGTTGCCTGGCAGAAGAGCCGACACAGCAACTCGCAGGGTTCCTGCGTCGAGTTCGCGCGGCTGCCCGGCGGTGACGTGGCCGTGCGCAACTCGCGTTTCCCGGACGGCCCCGCTCTCGTCTACACGCGGGCCGAGATCGAGGCGATGCTGCTGGGCGTCAAGGACGGCGAGTTCGACCACCTGATCGCGAGCTGACATCCGCCCGCTCCGGCGTGCGGCGCGCCGGAGAAATCGGTGGAAAAGCCGTGACGACGCGCGTAGAACCTCGGCACCAGAAGGTGCCGAGGTTCGTCATTCGCCGGCCGTGCGCAGCCGGAACAGCGCCCAGACGACCTTGCCGCCCAGCGCGCCGGTCAGCGGGTGCCAGCCCCAGCCGTCGGTGAACGAGTCGACCAGGAACAGGCCCCGGCCGGACTCGGCGGCGAAGTCGTCCGCCTCGCGCGGCAGCGGGCTGTCGTGACTGGGATCGCGCACCGCGCACACCAGCCGCTCGGTCCACCGCATCAGGTGCAGCCGCACCGGCGGCGCCTGCTCGCCGACCCCGCAGAAGGTGGAGTCGGGCGACAGTCCGTGCCGCAGGGCGTTGGTCACCAGTTCGGAGACGACCAGACAGACGTCGTCGAAGCGGTCGCCGACGTCCCACTGGGCGAGCGTTCTGCGGGTGAACTGCCGTGCCTCGCGCACGGCTTCGAAGCGGGCGGGCAGTGCGCAGGAGGCCGCGTTGGAGACGGCCGCGGGATCAAGCGGCGGAAGGCCCTGCCGTAACGGCTCGAGCATGGTTGATCCATTCGTCCCCATGCGAGGCACTCCCGGGATTCGCGGTCGTTGCGATGCAGCGGTGGCGCGGGACCATGGTTTCCGATGCGCAGGGCAGATGCAAGGGCAGATGCACGTGCACGTGACCGAAATGGACCTGACCGTACCGCTTCTGGGCCATTTTTTCCGCCATCTTCTCGCCGTTCATGGGCACTTCCCTTGCTTTCTTCTCACTCTTCCCTTGCGCCGCGCTGTACGTATCCTTTGGCTTCATTCCATCTCTGTAATCGGACGAGTACTGCTCGAAGTGTTTTAGTGGCAGACTGCGGGCCCTGAAGACGGTTGGGGAGGCTGGCGAAGGTGAGCGCGGGAGAGCCCGGATCGGTGGTGCGGCGGATGCTGCTCGGTTCGCAACTACGGCGACTGCGTGAGGCGCGCGGCATCACGCGCGAGGCGGCCGGGTACTCGATCCGGGCGTCGGAGTCGAAGATCAGCCGGATGGAACTGGGCCGGGTGAGCTTCAAGACGCGGGACGTCGAAGACCTGCTGACGCTGTACGGCATCACGGAGGAGTCGGAGCGCCAGGCACTCGTCTCCCTCGCCCGCGAGGCCAACGTGGCCGGCTGGTGGCACAGTTACTCGGACGTGCTGCCCAACTGGTTCCCCACCTACGTCGGCCTGGAGGGCGCGGCCTCGCTGATCCGGGCGTACGAGGTGCAGTTCGTGCACGGTCTGCTGCAGACCGAGGCGTACGCGCACGCGGTCGTGCGGCGGGGCATGAAGGGCGCGAGCACGGCCGACGTCGACCGGCGGGTGGCGCTGCGCCTTGAGCGGCAGAAGTACCTCGTGGCCGAGAACGCCCCCGACTTCCACATCGTCCTCGACGAGGCCGCCCTGCGCCGGCCCTACGGCGACCGCGAGGTGATGCGCGGGCAGTTCCAGCACCTGATCGACATCTCCGAACGCCCCAACGTGCGGCTCCAGATCATGCCGTTCGGCTTCGGCGGGCACTCCGGGGAGAGCGGTGCCTTCACCATCCTGAGCTTCCCGGAGTCCGACCTGTCGGACGTCGTCTATCTGGAGCAGCTCACCAGCGCCCTCTACCTGGACAAACGCGAGGACGTCGCCCAGTACGAACAGGCGCTGAAGGAACTCCAGCAGGACAGCCCCGGACCCGACGAGAGCCGGGACCTGCTGCGCGGCCTGCTCCAGCTTTCCTAGGGTTTCCCCTCGAGAAACCCAGGCGCACCCCAACTCCTGTGCAACACACGTACGATGACGTGCGATCAGCTCGTGACGTCGATCGCAGCGCAGGGGATTGAGGGATCACATGTCGTCCTACTTCACCGACCTGGCCCAGCAGTACATCGACGGTGAGTGGCGCCCGGGGACAGGCTCCTGGGACATCATCGACCTCAACCCCTACGACGGCGAGAAGCTGGCCTCGATCACGATAGCCACGGTCGACGAGGTCGATCAGGCCTACCAGGCGGCCGCCCGCGCGCAGAAGGCCTGGGCCGCGACCAACGCCTACGCCCGCCGGGCCGTCTTCGAGAAGGTGCTGCGCCTGATCGAGGACCGCGAGCAGGAGATCGCCGAGGTGATCATCGCCGAACTCGGCGGCACCGGCCTGAAGGCCGCCTTCGAGCTCCACCTCGCCAAGGAGTTCCTGCGCGAGTCGATCCACCTGGCGCTGCGCCCCGAGGGCCGGATCATCCCCTCGCCGGTCGACGGCAAGGAGAACCGCGTCTACCGCGTGCCGGTCGGTGTCGTCGGCGTGATCAGCCCCTTCAACTTCCCCTTCCTGCTGTCGCTGAAGTCCGTCGCGCCCGCCCTGGCGCTCGGCAACGCCGTGGTCCTCAAGCCCCACCAGGACACCCCGATCGTCGGCGGCACACTGGTCGCGAAGCTCTTCGAGGACGCGGGCCTGCCCGCCGGCCTGCTGAACGTCGTCCTCACCGACGTCGCCGAGATCGGCGACGCCTTCATCGAGCACCCGGTCCCGCGGGTCATCTCCTTCACCGGCTCCGACAAGGTCGGCCGCCACGTCGCCACCGTCTGCGCCGCGCAGTTCAAGCGCGTCATCCTCGAGCTGGGCGGCAACAGCGCCCTCGTGGTCCTCGACGACGCCGACATCGACTACGCGGTCGACGCGGCCGTCTTCAGCCGTTACGTCCACCAGGGCCAGGTCTGCATGGCCGCCAACCGCGTCCTGGTCGACCGTTCGATCGCCGACGAGTTCACCGAGAAGTTCGTCGCCAAGGTGCGGTCCCTCAAGGCCGGCGACCCGCGCGACCCGCGGACGGTGATCGGCCCGCTCATCAACTCCTCGCAGGCCGAGGCCGTCTCGGGCACCGTCCAGCAGGCGATAGCCGAGGGCGCGACGGCCCTGGTGCACGGCACCACCACCGACAACCTCGTCGAGCCCTCCGTCCTCACCGACGTCCCCGCCGACTCCCCTCTCCTGCGTCAGGAGATCTTCGGCCCGGTCGCCTTCCTCATCCCCTTCGACGGCGAGGAGGAGGCCGTCCGCCTCGTCAACGACACCCCGTACGGCCTCAGTGGCGCCGTCCACACCGGCGACATCGAGCGCGGCGTCCGCTTCGCCCAGCAGATCGACACCGGAATGTTCCACGTCAACGACGGCACCGTCCACGACGAGCCCCTCGTCCCCTTCGGCGGCGAGAAGAACTCGGGCGTCGGCCGCCTGAACGGCGAGACGACGCTGGACGCCTTCACGACGACGAAGTGGATCTCGGTGCAGCACGGCCGGAGCGGGTTCCCGTTCTGAGCGGGTCTCTCGACCCGGCGGTCCCGCAGCCTTGACCGCCTCGATCCGGAGGCGCGCACACTCCGCTTCGACCACGCCGGGCGTGGGAGGCCCGACCGGGCGCCCGGTCGTCCCGCGACGGACGGACGGTTCCAGACCGCGGCCGCCGGCCCTCGCCCGGCGACCGAGGTCATAACCTGGGCCCCATGTCAGCGATCCGTCTCCTCGTGCTCGGCGCCGTCCGCCAGCACGGGCGGGCCCATGGCTACCAGGTGCGCAACGACCTGGAGTACTGGGGCGCCCACGAGTGGTCCACCGCCAAACCGGGTTCGATCTACCACGCCCTGAAGCAGATGGCGAAGCAGGGACTGCTGCTCGCGCACGAGATCGCCCCGTCCACCGCCGGCGGCCCGCCCCGCACGGAGTACGAGATCACCGAGCGGGGCACCGAGGAGTTCTTCCGGCTGGTGCGCGAGGCGCTGACCTCCTACGACCAGAAGATGGACATCAAGTCGGCGGCCATCGGCTTCATCGTCGACCTGCCGCGCACCGAGGCGGTGGCGCTCCTGAAGGAGCGGATCCGGGGGATCGAGGAGTGGCGTTCCGCCGTCACCGAGCACTATGTGCCCGAGCAGGGCCCGGAGCAGCTCGGTCACATCGGGGAGATCATGAACCTCTGGCTCCACACGGCCGACGCCGAGGCCGAGTGGACCCAGGGGCTCATCACCCGCATCGAGGGCGGTGCCTACACCTTCGCCGGTGAGGGCGAGCCCTTCGTCGGCGTCCTCCCGGAGGGCCGGCAGAACCCGTACGCGACGGGGGAGCGGCATCCCGGGGACGCTCACTAATCAAGTTTGACGAGTTGATGGAGCGGGGATACCTTGGGTGGGCCAGTAATCAAGTTTGATTAGTGGTTGACTCATGGAGATTCCGGGGGCGGCATGGCCGACACAGCGATCACCGTCAGCGACGTACGCAAGAGATACGGCGACACCCACGCACTGGACGGACTCGACCTCACCGTCGCCCGCGGCACCGTGCACGGGGTGCTCGGCCCGAACGGCGCGGGCAAGACCACCCTGGTCAGAATCCTTTCCACGCTGCTGCGACCCGACAGTGGCCGGGTCGAGGTGGCCGGGTACGACGTGGTGCGCCGGGCCCGGGAGGTCCGCCTGCGCATCGGCCTGCTCGGCCAGCACGCGGCGCTCGACGAGGGGCTGGGCGGCCGTCAGAACCTGGAGCTGTTCGGCCGGCTCCACCACCTCGGTGCCCGCCAGGCGCGCGTGCGCGCCGACGAACTCCTGGAGCGCTTCGACCTCACCGACACCGGCCGCAAACCCGTGCGCGCCTACAGCGGCGGCATGCGGCGCCGCCTGGACCTGGCCGCCTCCCTCATCACCGACCCGGAGGTGCTCTTCCTGGACGAGCCGACCACCGGCCTCGACCCGCGCGGCCGCACGGAGGTGTGGTCCGCCGTCCGCTCGCTGGTCGGCGGCGGCACGACGGTCGTGCTCACCACCCAGTACCTGGAGGAGGCCGACCAGCTCGCCGACCGCATCAGCGTCGTCGACCGCGGCCGGGTCATCGCCGAGGGCACCGCGGACGGGCTGAAGACCCTCACGGGCGGCGACCGCATCGACGTCGTCCTGCGCGACGAGGGCCACCTGGGCGCCGCCCTCGCCCTGCTGCCCGTGCCCGGGGACGACGTGTCCGTCGACCCCGACCGCCGCCTGCTCAGCGCCCCGGTCACCGACCGCATGGCCGCCCTGTCCGGCGTCGTCCGCGCCCTGGAGGAGGCCGGCATCGAGGCGGAGGACGTGGCCCTGCGCCGCCCCACCCTGGACGAGGTCTTCCTGCACCTGACGGGACCGGACGACCGTACGAAGGAGGCCGTGTGAGTACGTACGCGCTGACCGATTCCTGGACCATGACCCGGCGTGAACTCGCCCACTGGGCACGGCAGCCCGGCCGGCTGGTCGTCGGGCTGGTCTTCCCGGTGATGCTGCTGCTGATGTTCGGCTACCTGGTCGGCGGCGGGCGCGGGGTGCGCGGCGACTACCTCGACTACCTGGTCCCCGGCATGCTCGCGCTCACCATGGCCTTCGGTCTGGAGGGCACGATGCTCGCCGTGACCCAGGACCTCGACAAGGGGGTGATCGACCGCTTCCGGTCGATGCCGATGGCCGACGCGGCGGTCCTGGTGGGCCGTTCGGCGGCCGACATGCTCCAGTCGGTGCTGGGTCTGGCCGTGCTGATCGGCGTGAGCTGCGCGCTCGGCTGGCGCGCCCAGGGCGGCGTGGGTGCCTTCCTGGGCGCCGTCGGCCTGCTGCTCCTCTTCCGTTTCGCGATGCTGTGGATCGGCATCCACCTGGCGCTGGTCGCCGGCCGGCCGGAGATGGTCCAGGCCGTCCAGATCCTTGTCTGGCCGGTCGGATTCCTCTCCAACGCCTTCGCCACCCCCGAGTCCATGCCCGCCTGGCTGGGCGCGGCCGTCGACTGGAACCCGATGTCCCGGACGGCGTCGGCGGTACGGGACCTGTTCGGCCCGGCGGGACAGTCGGACCACGTGTGGGCGGCCGTCGCCTGGCCGCTGGCCCTGCTGGCGGTCTTCTTCCCGCTGGCGGTGCGGAGGTTCGCGCGCATGAGCCGGTAGTCAGTGGTGGAACCCGGTCGCCGCCTCCTTGTCCCGCGTCAGCGGATGCGGCTGCCGGCGCAGTTCCGGCAGCAGCCGGGTCAGGTCCTCCACGAACAGGTCGGCCAGGTCGGCCGAGAAGCCGTTGCGGCACACGACCCGCAGGACGGACAGGTCCTCGCGGTGCCGCGGGAAGGTGTACGCGGGCACCAGCCAGCCGCTCTCGCGCAACCGCCGCGAGACGTCGAAGACGTCGTACGCCTCGACGCCCGGGGCCGTGGTGAAGGCGAAGACGGGCAGCTCGTCGCCCCGGGTCAGCAGCCGGAAGTCGTCCAGCGCCGCCACCCGGGCGGCGATGCCCCGGGCCACGTCCCGCGTGGACTGCTGCACGGCCCGGTAGCCCTCCCGCCCCAGCCGCAGGAACGTGTAGTACTGCGCGACGACCTGGGCGCCGGGGCGGGAGAAGTTCAGCGCGAAGGTCGGCATGTCGCCGCCCAGGTAGTTCACACGGAAGACCAGCTCCTCGGGCAGGGCCTCCTGGTCGCGCCACAGCGCCCAGCCGACGCCGGGATAGACGAGCCCGTACTTGTGCCCCGAGGTGTTGATCGACGCCACGCGCGGGAGGCGGAAGTCCCACACCAGGTCCTCGTCGAGGAAGGGCGCGACCATCCCGCCCGACGCGGCGTCGACGTGCACCGGGACGTCGAGGCCGGTGCGCTCCTGGAGGGCGTCCAGGGCCGCGCACAGGTCCGCGATCGGCTCGTAGGAACCGTCGAAGGTGGAGCCGAGGATGCCGACGACCCCGATGGTGTTCTCGTCGCACAGCTCGGCGGCGGCCTGCGGGTCGAGATGGAAGCGGTCGCCCTCCATGGGGATCTGACGGGGCTCCACCTCCCAGAAGGTGCAGAACTTGTCCCAGCACACCTGGACGTTGACACCCATCACCAGGTTGGGCCGGGCGCCCGGCGTCGGGTTCCGCCTGCTCCAGCGCCGCTTGAGGGCCATCCCGGCGAGCATGCACGCCTCGCTCGACCCGGTCGTCGAACAGCCCACGGCCGCCGACGGGTCGGGCGCGTTCCACAGGTCGGCGAGCATCGCCACACAGCGCCGCTCCAGCTCGGCGGTGCGCGGGTACTCGTCCTTGTCGATCATGTTCTTGTCCCGGCACTCCGCCATCAGCACCCCGGCCTGCGGCTCCATCCACGTGGTGACGAACGTGGCCAGGTTCAGCCGGGAGTTGCCGTCCAGCATCAGCTCGTCGTGCACCAGCTGGTACGCCGTCGACGGCGGCGTCGGGGTGTCCGGCAGCCGGTGCTTGGGCGGCGCCTCGGTCATGCCGGCGACCGGGTCCGCCACGCCGTAGAACGGGTTGACGGACAGCGGGCGCTCATCGGGCCCGGGACCCTCGTGCAGCGGCATGGACGTCACTCCTCAAAGGATGAAAGAGGCTCAAAGGGATCAACGGTGCTCAACGGACCGGGGTTCCGTCCTCCCGCAACTGCATCTGCGGCCGCCCCGTCACCAGCAGCCAGGCCGGCAGCGAGGCGATGCAGAGCAGGGCGAGGACGGCGGGTGAGGAGACCAGGACGGCGGCGACGAACAGACTCACCCAGCCCTGCCGGGTGATGGCGAGGAGCACACCGAGTACGCCCGCCGCCACACCCACCGCGGGGTGCACCGCCGGCACGAGCGCGTGGGCGGTGAGACCGAGGGCGGCACCGACGAAGACGGCCGGGAAGATCCGCCCGCCCCGGAAGCCGCAGGACGCGGCCACCACCAGCGCCGCCAGTTTCACCACCGTCATCGTGGCGAACTCTCCCGCCGACCAGCCCTCGGGATCGCGCGCCAGCTCCCCGATCTCGTCCATCCCCTTGAAGAGCGTCAGATGACCGCCGAGCCGCCAGCAGGCCCAGCACCAGCCCGCCGGCCGGCAGCGCCACCAGGGGGTGCCGCAGCCGCGCGAACGCGCCGTGGGCGTACGGAAGGGCGCGCACGGCGCACATACCGAGCAGCGCGCCCACGGAGGCGAGCACGAGCGCCGCCGACAGGTCGCCCCAGCCCGGCCGCCCGAACGCGGGCAGGCGCAGGTCGAAGGCCGGCCGCGCCACCAGGGTGGTCGTCATCGCCCCGGCCGCGGCGGCGACGAGGGGCGCGAACACGTTGTCCCACAGCGGCCCCTCGGTCCGCCGCCCCGCCAGCGCCTCGGAGATCAGCAGCGCCGCCGCCACCGGTGTCCCGAACAGCGCGCCGATCGTCGCCGCCTCCGCGAGCGCCGGCCACACCCCGCCCGGCATCCGCGGCAGCAGCCGCCGGCCCAGCCAGTAGGCGAGCCCGACGTTCACGGCGATGACCGGGTTCTCCGGACCGAGGCTCGGCCCGCCCGCCAGCATCAGCATCGTCGCCAGCAACAGGCCCGGCAGGACGACGGGCGGCAGCACGGGCGCGTCCAGCCCGGTGGTCGCCGGGTCGGGCCCCGCGTGCCCCGGCGCCTTCCACACCACCAGCCCGACCAGCACCCCGGTCGCGGTCAGCACGACCAGCATCCACAACACCGAGTAACGGCCCACGCCCAGCGCGTCCGGCAGGCTCCGCCACAGCACGTCCCGCAGCCGCTCGGCCGCGGCGCTCACCAGCAGGAGCAGCAGACTCGCCGCCACCCCGACGACCAGAGCGGGCAGGATCGACGCCGACAGGGCGCGCGCCGGGGTCGCCGGAGCGGGGAGCGCCTGCCGCGGGGTGTCCTGGGCCACGGGCTCACGATAAGCGGACAAAGGGTGCAAATCTGACGCAACATCCGGAGAGAAGCGGGAGAGAAGCCGGCGGGCAGCCGGAGGGAAACCGGCGGGAAGCCGGAGAGAGCCCGAAGCGGGACCGGAGAAGAGCCGGAGAGGAAACCGGCGAGAGAACCGGGCTTGCACCTCACGTCACGTGAGGACCCACTGTGGAGCGCGTACCGAGAAGGGAGCGGACGAAGTGAGCTACTCCGTCGGACAGGTGGCCGGCTTCGCCGGAGTCACGGTGCGCACCCTGCACCACTACGACGACATCGGCCTGCTCGTCCCGAGCGAGCGCAGCCACGCGGGTCACCGGCGCTACGGCGACGCCGACCTCGACCGGCTGCAACAGATCCTGTTCTACCGGGAGCTCGGCTTCCCGCTCGACGAGGTCGCGACCCTGCTCGACGACCCGGACGTCGACCCGCGCGCGCACCTGCGCCGCCAGCACGAACTGCTGACCGCCCGGATCGAGAAGCTGCGGAAGATGGCCGCGGCCGTGGAGCACGCCATGGAGGCACGCGAGATGGGCATCAACCTGACCCCCGAGGAACGCTTCGAGGTCTTCGGCGACAAGGACCCCGAGCAGTACGCCGAGGAGGCGGAACGGCGCTGGGGCGGCACCGAGGCCTACGCCGAGTCGCAGCGCCGGGCCGCCGGCTACACCAAGGACGACTGGAAGCGCATGCAGGCCGAGGTGGCCGCCTGGAGCGAGCGCTACGACGCCGTCATGGCCGCCGGTGAACCGCCCACCGCGGAGGCGGCCATGGACCTGGCCGAGGAGCACCGGCAGCACATCTGCGGGTGGTTCTACGAGTGCCCGTACGAGGTGCACCAGGGGCTCGGCGAGATGTACGTCGCCGACGAGCGCTTCAAGGCGTTCTACGACTCCATGCGCCCGGGCCTCGCCGAGCACCTGAAGGAGGCGATCGCCGCCAACGCGGCCCGGCACACCGCGTCGTGAGGTCGCGGCCCGGGGTCACTCCCGGGCCAGGACCACCGCCGTCCCGTACGCGCACACCTCGGTCCCCACGTCCGCGGCCTCCGTCACGTCGAAGCGGAACGCCAGTACGGCGTTGGCCCCACGCGCGCGTGCCTGCTCGACCAGACGCTCCATGGCCTGGTTGCGGGTCTGGACGAGGGTCTTGGTGAGGCCCCTGAGCTCACCGCCGATCATCGACTTCAGACCCGCCCCGATCTGGCTGCCGAGGTGCCGCGAGCGCACGGTCAGCCCGAAGACCTCACCGATGACCTGCTCGACCCGGTGTCCGGGTACGTCGTTCGTGGTGACGACCAGTACGTCCGGCTGAGGGCCCTGCCCGCCGCCGTATTCCTCGATGCCCATGCCCACAGGTTTGCCCAATCGGGGGCACAGTGCATCCTGGGGAGCCCCATGGAACCTGGGGAGAGTCGGCTGCGTTGATACGTTTGGGCAGCCAGTCCCAGCCCGTACCCCACAGCAGGAGCCACATCCCCGTGACCACGCTTGCGCTAGGCCCCGAGTGGCTCAGCCCGGACTACCTGATCGAGACCTTCAGCCTCCCCGGCATCCTGCTGATCGTCTTCGCCGAGTCCGGCCTCTTCGCCTTCCTCCCCGGCGACTCCCTGCTGTTCACGGCGGGCCTCTTCGTGGCCGAGGGGCAGTACATCAGCCAGCCCCTGTGGCTGGTCTGCACGCTCATCGTGATCGCCGCCGTCGTCGGCGACCAAGTGGGCTACATGATCGGCAAGTTCCTCGGTCCCCGGCTCTTCAACCGGCCCAACTCCAAGCTCTTCAAACAGGAGAACCTGGAGAAGGCCCACGAGTTCATGGAGAAGTACGGCCCCAAGGCGATCGTCCTGGCCCGCTTCGTGCCCATCGTGCGCACTTTCGCGCCCATCGTCGCGGGCGCCGGCAGCATGAAGTACCGCACGTTCCTGTCGTACAACATCATCGGCGGCATCGCCTGGGGCTCGGGCGTCACCCTCGCGGGCTACTGGCTCGGCCAGATCGAGCTCATCAAGACGAACGTCGAGGCGATCCTCGTCCTCATCGTGATCCTCTCCGTCGTCCCGATCATCATCGAGTACGTGCGCGAGCGGGGTAAGAAGAAGCGCGCGGCGGCGGAACAGCCCTCGGGCCCCGCCCAGTCCCAGGCCCACGCGCCGGTCATGGACGACGCCACGACCCAGCTCCGCCGCATCGACGAGCACGAGCCGTACGGCAACCAGCCGCAGCAGCAGAGCTACGACCGGTCCCAGGGCTATGACCAGGGCCAGTACTACGGCGAGCAGTACCCCCAGCAGCAGGCCTACCCCCAGCAGCCGTACCCGCAGCAGCAGGACTGGCAGCCCCAGCAGCAGCCGTACGGCGGCCAGCAGCACCAGAACGGCCAGTACCCGCACAACCAGGGTTACTGAAACGCCCCGAGGGCCAACGCCCAAGGGGCGCGGGGCCGCATCGCCATGCGGCCCCGCCGCGCGGGTGAGACACACAACACGGCACCCGCAGCCGCCCATCGGCACGGGCCACCGGCTCGGACGGCGCCGCCGCTCAGAATCCCCGCGTCCGCTTGGCCGCCCGCCTCTTCTCGGCGGAGCCGATCCGCAGGAACAACCGGGAGATCTCCGAGCCCAGGTTGACCCCGATGGCGATGGCCATGGCCAGCGCCGCGGCCTTCGTCAAGGACACCAACCCGGCGTCGACCTCGTTCTGCGCGATCGCCAACAGCCCGAAATAGGTCGCCGACCCGGGCAGCAGGGGCCCGATCGCCGCCGTCGTGTAGGGCAGCGCCGACGCGAACCGGTAGCGCGACAGCAACTGCCCGAACAGCCCCACCACCCCCGCCGCGACGGCTGTGGAGGCGACCGGCGAGATGCCGGCGGCGTCGTGCATGGCCCCGTACACCGACCAGGCGACACCGCCGTTCAGCGTCACGGCCAGCACGGTGGATCGTTCCTGCTGGAGCAGCACCGCGAAGGTCAGCGACAGCAGCATCGAGGCGCCGATCTGCCACAGCGGCCGCGGGGTGGCGCCGAGGGCGGCGTCGGGGTTGAGATGGGCGCCGAGCTGCACACCGAGGTACAGCATCACCAGCACACCGACGACGATGCCCACGAAGAAGTACGTGACCTCCAGCAGGCGCGCCGCCGCGGTGATGTAGAAGCCGGTCAGACCGTCCTGGACGCCCGCCACGAGCGCCCGTCCGGGCAGCAGCGCGAACAGTCCGCCGGTGATGACCGCGGAGGCCTTCACGTCGACGTGCGTCAGCGTCAGCGCGACCCCTATCGCGGCCGGCGGCATCGCGGCCACCAGGAACTGGTAGAACTCCGGCAGCCCGCGCCCCGCGCACAGCCAGGCGAGCCGGTCGCCGAGCATCGCGCCGAGCGCGGCGGCCACGAACACGATGACGTCACCGCCGACGAGCACCGAGGCCGCGCCCGCCAGCAGCCCGCTCGCCGAGGTCAGCACCCAGGTGGGGTAGGGGTGCCGGTTGCGGCGGATCTCCGCGAGCCGCCGGTAGGCCTCCTCCAGGGAGATGTTCGTCTCCGGGTCGCTGAGGTCGTCCACCAGCTGGAAGACGGCCGCCAGCCGCGTGTAGTCGGTGCCCCGGCGCCGCACGGTCCGTGACGCCGTCACCGGGTCGTCCACCAGGGACGGCTGGTAGGAGATCGACAGCAGGGTGAAGGTGACGTTCGGCTCGCAGCGGTCGAGCCCGTACGAGCGGCAGACCGCGAACATCGCGGCCTCGACGTCCTCGGCGCCCTCCCCGCCCGCCAGCAGCAGCTCGCCGATACGCAGTGTCAGGTCGAGCACGCGCGGGACGGCCGGACCGCCCTCCTCCGCCTTGGGCACCCGCTCCGGCGCGGGCCGCTCGGCCACCGGCATGCGCAGCATCGTGCGCATCCGGTCCTGCCAGGGCACGTCCTTGGTCAGGCTGACCACCGGTATGCCCTCGGGGGGCGTGAACGCGACCGGGGCGTGCCGGGCGCTGTACGTACTCGGCGGAGTGAACGCCGACCCCTCGGGCTCCCCCGAGGCCGGCTGCGGGGCGTCCAGCCCCTCCGGAACGGCGAACTCCGACGTGGTCTCGGGATCACCCCCCACCCGGGGCACGGCCAGCCCCCGCGGGATCGCGAACTCGGAGGTGATCTCGGGATCGAACGTGCTCCTCGCCTCGTCCGACTGCGGCTTGCGGTCCTCCGCCTCCGTCACTGAGCAACGCTCCCTGAACGACACATTCCGTAGGCCTCAGTATGCGCAGACGTCCTCCACGGACATGCGAAAGGGGCCGCACACGCACGCGTGCGGCCCCTCGGTCACAGGAGGTCAGTGACCGCCCTGCTCCTTGAAGCGCTTGTACGACCGCTCGATCTCGATCTCGGCGTCGGTGCGGCCGACCCAGTTGGCGCCCTCGACGGACTTGCCGGGCTCCAGGTCCTTGTAGACCTCGAAGAAGTGCTGGATCTCCAGGCGGTCGAACTCCGACACGTGGTGGATGTCACGCAGGTGCTCCACGCGCGGGTCGGTCGCCGGGACACACAGCAGCTTGTCGTCGCCGCCGGCCTCGTCCGTCATGCGGAACATGCCGATCGCGCGGCAGCGGATGAGGCAGCCCGGGAAGGTCGGCTCGTCCAGGATGACCAGCGCGTCCAGCGGGTCGCCGTCCTCGCCGAGGGTGTTCTCGACGAAGCCGTAGTCGGTCGGGTAGGCGGTCGAGGTGAAGAGTCGACGGTCCAGGCGGATCCGACCGGTCTCGTGGTCCACCTCGTACTTGTTCCGCGAACCCTTCGGGATCTCGATCGTGACGTCGAACTCCACCGGTGGCTCCTCCATGATCAGCACATAGTTCTGGTGGTTAAGTGTCCCTCACGCAGGTGTGTGATCGCGAAAGGGGCTGGTGGTCGTGCCAGAGCTGAGGCCTTGGCGGGCCGCGAGACCGCATGTGGTGCGGGCCGCGGACGCCGTACGACCGCGTCTGGCACGGGCCGCAGGGATCGTACGACCCCGTCTCGCACGCGCCGCGGCGGCCGCGAAGCCGCGGGTCGCACGGCTCACGCAGGCGGCGAAACCGCAGCTCGCGCGGATCACGAGGTCGAAGGCCGACCGGGCCTGGCCGTACACCGCGGGTGCGGCGACCGCCGGACTGGCGCTGGCCGTCGGCGTGGTGACCGCCGCCGGCCCCTGGGACTCCACCGGTCAGCGTACGGCCGAGCGCCAGCGGGCCGCCGCACTGGAGCGGGCGGGTGGCAGAGATCACGGCCGTACGACCGAAGCGTCCGGTACGTCCGGTGCGGCGGCCGACGCTCCGCGGCCCGCCCCCAGCGCCGCCTCCGTCCTCACCGGCCTCGGCGGCGCCACGACCACCGTGAAGTCCGCCCCCGCGACCACCGCCCTCGCCCGCGTCCTGGACCCCCTTCTCGCCGACCCGGCCCTCGGCGCCCGCCGTACGGCCGCGGTCGTCGACGTGGCCACCGGCAGGCGCCTGTACGGCGCCGCGGCCGACGAGGCGCTCACCCCGGCCTCCACCACCAAGATCGCCACCGCGGTCGCCGCGCTCGCCACGATGGGCGCCGACCACCGCCTCACCACCCGCGTCGCCTTCGAACCCGGCACGAAGGAAGTCGTGCTGGTCGGCGGCGGCGACCCCACCCTCACCGCCCGCGCGGACGCCGAGGGCTTCGCCGGCCTCCGCACCCTCGCCGCCGCCACCGCCACCGCCCTGAAGAAACGGGGCATCACCCGGGCGACGCTCTCCTACGACACGACCCTGTACGCCGGTTCCGAAGTTCACCCCATCGGGGCCAACCCCAACCTCGCCCGCGTCACCGCCCTCACCGCCGACGAGGGCCGCACCGACGACTCGACGAGCGGCCCGGTGACCCGCGTACCGGACCCGGCGGCCGACGCGACGCGGAAGTTCGCGGACTTCCTGCGGGCGCACGGCGTCACGACCACGGCCCCCGGCCCGTCGAAGGCGACCGCGAGGGCGGAAACCCTCGCCACGGTCTCCTCCCCGCCCCTGTCCACCCTGGTCGAGCGCATGCTGACCAACAGCGACAACGACATCGCCGAGGCGCTCGCCCGCCAGACGGCCGTCGCGACCGGCGTGCGCGCCGACTTCGCCGGCGCCGGCAAGGCGATCCACACCCAGTTGTCGCGCCTCGGGCTGCCCATGACCGGCGTCGAGTTCAGGGACGGCAGCGGTCTCGACCGCGGGGACCGTCTGACGGCGAACCTCCTGACGGCCCTCCTCGCCAAGGCCGGCGACCCGGCCCACCCCGACCTCCGCCCGGCCCTCACCGGCCTGCCCGTCGCCGGCTTCACCGGCACCCTCAGCACCCGCTACACCGACGGCGCGGCCGGCGTCGTCCGCGCCAAGACCGGCACCCTGACCGGCGTCAACACCCTGGCCGGCACCGTCGTCGACCAGGACGGCCGCCTCCTCGCCTTCGCCCTCCTCACCTCCCACACCACGGACCCCACCGCGGCCCAGTCGGCACTGGACCGGGCGGCCACGGCGTTGGCGGGATGCGGGTGCCGGTGAGACCGGGCCCGTAAGGGGGCGGGCACTCCTTGGGCCGCTCATCGCCGGTGGGGCGTGCCGGCCTGCGCGACCACGCCTTCGTCCCCACCTGTGGTCCAACGCGACGGCACCCCCGACCGCTCGACCCTCTCGGCGGACGCACCGCTGCCGGCCGGTGCAGTCGGGCCGTCCCTCCGCGGGTGTCGCGGTGGTGGCCCCGACCACTCCGGCCGTCCCTCCGCGGGTGTCGCGGTGGTGGCCCCGACCACTCCGGCCGTCCCTTCGCGGGCGGCACCCGTCGCATGCGGCCGGTGGTGCCGACCGGGTCGTCGGCGGCCGGTGGTGCCGGCCGGGTCGTCGGCGGTGGCCACCGGCCCAGCGGTCACCGGCCACCAAGCCGGCCCAACCCCCACCCCGACGGCCCCCGCAACACCGCTCACCCGCCCAACCTCCCCGCCCCCAACCCGGACGCGCCCCCCACCAACCTCCCGCGACCTGCCCCCAGCGGCAGCGCTCACGTACGGTTGACACATGACGAGCATCGGTGGTGCCTCTTCCGGGATGGTCGACTGGAATCTCGCGGTCGCGACCGCGACCCGGCTCGTACGGCCGGGTCCCGAGGTGAGCCGCGACGAGGCACGCGCCGTCGTCGCGGAACTACGTCGGCACGCCAAGGCCTCGGAGGGACACGTCCGGGGCTTCACTCGTATGGGCACCGAGGAGATCCACGACACGCCCGTCCTCGTCGTCGACCGCCCCGGCTGGGTCCGGGCGAACGTCGCCGGCTTCCGCGAGATCCTCAAGCCCCTCCTCGACAAGATGCAGGAGCGCCGCGGCAACGGCCCGGGCGGCACGGTCCTCGGAGCCGTCGGCGGCAAGGTCACCGGCGTGGAGCTCGGCATGCTGCTGTCGTTCCTGGCCTCCCGCGTCCTCGGCCAGTACGAGACCTTCGCCCCGCCCACCCGCGACCTGCCCGCCGGCGGCAACGGCGGCGGCCGCCTCCTCCTCGTGGCGCCGAACATCGTCCACGTGGAGCGCGAACTCGACGTCGACCCGCACGACTTCCGCCTCTGGGTGTGCCTGCACGAGGAGACGCACCGCACCCAGTTCTCCTCGGTGCCCTGGCTGCGCGACCACCTCGAGGGTGAAATCCAGTCGTTCCTGGCCGAGACCGACGTCGACCCCATGACCTTCCTGGAACGCGTCCGGGAAGCCGCCCAGTCCCTCGCCGGCGGCCGCCCCGAGGGCGAGGAGGACGACGGCGGCCGCTCCCTGGTCGAACTCGTGCAGAGCCCCGCCCAACGCGAGATCCTCGCCCGCCTCACCGCCGTGATGTCCCTCCTGGAGGGCCACGCCGACTTCGTCATGGACGGAGTGGGTCCAGACGTCGTACCGACCGTCTCCGAGATCCGCGAGAAGTTCCAGCAGCGCCGCGCCAAGGGCGCCTCCCGGCTGGACATGGCCCTGCGCAAGCTGCTGGGTCTGGACGCCAAACTCCGGCAGTACAAGGAGGGCGAACGCTTCGTGCGGGCGGTCGTCGACCAGGTCGGCATGGACGGCTTCAACCGCGTGTGGACCTCCCCCAACACCCTCCCGACCAAGGCCGAGATCGCCAAACCGGCGGACTGGGTCGCACGGGTGCACCGCAAGGCCGAGTCGTGAGCGCCCACGGCCCGGCGTGATCCCCTCGTGATCCGTCGTGAATCCCGGTGAGCCGGATTCCGGCAGACGGCAGGCACACGCCCCCGCAATCACCCGTCCGAGGGACCGTGAGCCCCGTGCAGGCGTGCAATGCTCGGGGAACGGCCCGGTTCTGTCACCATCTACACACTCTGCGTGACCGAGCTCGGGATCACCCCCCGAAAACTTCATGAAGGGAACCGGACATGGGTCCCCATCCTGCGGTCGCGGCGATACGCCTGGCGGTCCGCCGCGTCCTCCACGACCTCCTCATCGAACACGCCGGCACGGAACACACCGGCACCCCCGACGCCTCCCCGGGCGTCCCCCCGCACGAGCGCCCCGCCCCGCCGCTCGTGCTCGTGGCGTGCTCCGGCGGCGCCGACTCCATGGCGCTCGCCTCCGCCCTCGCCTTCGAAGCCCCCAGACTCGGCATCCGCGCCGGCGGCATCACCGTCGACCACGGTCTGCAGCCCGGCTCCGACCTGCGCGCCGAGGAAGTCGTCCTGCGCCTGCGCGAACTCGGCCTCGACCCGGTCGAGTCCATTGCCGTGACCGTCGGCCGCCAAGGCGGCCCCGAGGCCGCCGCCCGCGACGCCCGCTACGCCGCCCTCGACACCGCCGCCGAACGCCACGGCGCCGCCGCCGTCCTGCTCGGCCACACCCGCGACGACCAGGCCGAAACCGTCCTCCTCGGCCTCGCCCGCGGCTCGGGCATCCGCTCCCTGTCCGGAATGGCCGCGGTCTCGGGGGCCGGCGGCCGTTACCGCCGCCCCTTCCTCGGACTCGACCGGCAGACCGCCCGCAAGGCCTGCATGGTCCAGTCCCTGCCGGTCTGGGACGACCCGCACAACGCCGACCCCGCCTACACCCGCTCCCGGCTGCGCCACGAAGGCCTGCCCGCTCTGGAGAAGGCCCTCGGCAAGGGCGTCGTCGAGGCCCTCGCCCGGACCGCCCAGCTCTCCCGTGACGACGCCGACGCCCTCGACGCCTGGGCCCGCCAGGCCGAGGCCGCCGTACGGGACTCCGCGGGCCTGCTGGAGTGCGCCAAGCTCTACGCCCTCCCGCCCGCCGTGCGCCGCCGCATCCTGCGGAGAGCCGCCATCGAGGCGGGCGCCCCGGCCGGTTCGCTGTTCGCCCGGCACATCGAGGAGGTCGACCGGCTGATCACCGGCTGGCGCGGCCAGGGGGCCATCAATCTCCCCGGCAAAGTCGTCGCCCAGCGGCAGGGTGGCAGACTGGTGATTCGGCAAGGCTGAATCCCGACCCCTCCGAGCAGATCGGGGAGGGGCCGGCCAGCCGGTGGGACGACCGAAAGTGATGCGGGTGGACGCGAAAGACATGGGTGCCGACCTCAAGCAGGTACTCATCACCAAGGAAGAGATCGACGCGAAGCTGGTGGAGCTGGCTGCGAAGATCGACGCGGAGTACGCGGGCAAGGACCTGCTGATCGTCGGCGTCCTCAAGGGCGCGGTGATGGTCATGGCGGACCTCGCCCGGGCGCTGTCCACCCCCGTCACCATGGACTGGATGGCCGTGTCGTCGTACGGCGCGGGCACCCAGTCCTCCGGTGTCGTGCGGATCCTCAAGGACCTCGACACCGACATCAAGGGCAAGCACGTCCTCATCGTCGAGGACATCATCGACTCCGGCCTGACCCTGTCCTGGCTGCTCTCGAACCTCGGCTCCCGCGAGCCCGCCTCGCTCAAGGTGTGCACGCTGCTGCGCAAGCCCGAGGCCGCCAAGGTCGCCATCGACGTCGAATGGGTCGGTTTCGACATTCCCAACGAGTTCGTCGTGGGCTATGGCCTCGACTATGCCGAGAAGTACCGCAACCTCCCGTTCGTCGGTACGCTCGCGCCCCACGTCTACGGCGGCTGAGCCACAAGGAGTCCCTTGTAGGACGATCGGGAACCCCAGCGGGTTTCACACCGTTGAAGCATGCAGACGGGTTCCTCAGCCGTCCCGTGCGGCTTTGGGTGCCAATGCTGGGGTACCGTCAGAAGAACTGTCTTATCAAACTCACTATGGCAGGAGGGACGGGGCGACACCGCTCCGTATGGATGGACGTGAAGCGATACTTCCGTGGGCCGGTCATGTGGATCGTGCTGGCCGTCCTTGCCGTGGTCGTGTTGATGCAGGTCGTCGGCTCGTCCGGCGGCTACAAGACGGTGGACACCGGCCAGGTCGTGGCAGCGATCAACGACAACAAGGTCGAGTCGGCCAAGCTCACCACCGGTGACGAGCAGACCATCAAGGTCACGCTCAAGGACGGCGAAAAGGTCGAGGGCAGCTCGAAGGTCCAGGCCAGCTACATCGGCGACCAGGGCGTGACCATCGCCAACACGCTGCAGACCAAGTACCAGGACAAGCAGATCACGGACGGCTACACCGTGTCGCCGTCCAAGCAGAACCCCATCGTGGGCATCCTGCTCTCCCTGCTCCCCTTCGTCCTCATCGTGGTCGTCTTCCTGTTCCTGATGAACCAGATGCAGGGCGGCGGCTCCCGGGTCATGAACTTCGGGAAGTCCAAGGCGAAGCTCATCACCAAGGACACCCCGAAGACGACGTTCGCGGACGTCGCCGGCTCGGACGAGGCCGTCGAGGAGCTCCACGAGATCAAGGAGTTCCTGCAGGAACCTGCGAAGTTCCAGGCCGTCGGCGCCAAGATCCCCAAGGGCGTTCTGCTCTACGGGCCTCCCGGCACCGGCAAGACCCTGCTCGCGCGCGCCGTCGCCGGCGAGGCGGGCGTCCCCTTCTACTCGATCTCCGGTTCCGACTTCGTCGAGATGTTCGTCGGTGTCGGTGCCTCCCGAGTCCGTGACCTCTTCGAGCAGGCCAAGGCGAACGCCCCGGCGATCGTCTTCGTCGACGAGATCGACGCGGTCGGCCGCCACCGCGGCGCCGGCCTCGGCGGTGGTCACGACGAGCGCGAGCAGACGCTGAACCAGCTGCTCGTCGAGATGGACGGCTTCGACGTCAAGGGCGGTGTGATCCTCATCGCCGCCACGAACCGGCCCGACATCCTCGACCCGGCGCTGCTGCGTCCCGGCCGCTTCGACCGCCAGATCGCGGTCGACCGCCCCGACATGCAGGGCCGTCTGGAGATCCTCAAGGTTCACCAGAAGGGCAAGCCGGTCGCGCCCGACGTCGACCTCGCGGCGGTCGCCCGCCGCACGCCGGGCTTCACCGGCGCGGACCTGTCGAACGTGCTGAACGAGGCGGCGCTGCTCACGGCCCGCTCCGACAGGAAGCTGATCGACAACCACATGCTGGACGAGGCCATCGACCGCGTCGTGGCGGGCCCGCAGAAGCGGACCCGGATCATGTCGGACAAGGAGAAGAAGATCACCGCGTACCACGAGGGCGGCCACGCCCTGGTCGCGGCGGCTTCCCCCAACTCCGACCCGGTCCACAAGATCACGATCCTGTCCCGGGGCCGCGCCCTCGGCTACACGATGGTGCTCCCGGACGAGGACAAGTACTCGACCACGCGCAACGAGATGCTCGACCAGCTCGCCTACATGCTGGGCGGCCGCGCGGCCGAGGAACTGGTCTTCCACGACCCGACGACCGGCGCCGCGAACGACATCGAGAAGGCCACCGCCACGGCCCGCGCGATGGTCACGCAGTACGGCATGACCGAGCGTCTCGGCGCCATCAAGTTCGGCGGCGACAACACCGAGCCGTTCCTCGGACGTGAGATGGCCCACCAGCGCGACTACTCGGAAGAGGTCGCCGCGCTGGTCGACGAAGAGGTCAAGAAGCTCATCGAGAACGCGCACAACGAGGCCTGGGAGATCCTGGTCGAGAACCGCGACGTCCTCGACAACCTGGTGCTCCAGCTGCTGGAGAAGGAGACCCTCGGCAAGGAGGAGATCGCCGAGATCTTCGCCCCGATCGTCAAGCGCCCGCCCCGGCCCGCCTGGACCGGTTCCTCGCGGCGCACGCCGTCCACCCGACCGCCGGTGCTCTCTCCGAAGGAGCTCGCACTGACCAACGGTGCCAACGGCGCGTCTCCGGCGATCACCACCGCCAAGTCCACCGCGGTGGACCCGGCCCCGGTGGCCGAGCCGGCCCCCGAGGAGCGTCCGGAGAGCTGACGCTCCGGGCCCCTGGTGGCCCATCAGGCCCGGAATGGAATGCCGCGCCCCCCTGGTTTTAGCCTGGGGGGCGCGGCATTTTGGTCATGCCGCACGCACCACGCGTGATCCACACGCGACCCGCTCAGGAACGAGGCACCAGAATGACCGACCCCGTGACGCTCGACGGCGAGGGCTCCATCGGCGATTTCGACGAGAAGCGGGCCGAGAACGCCATACGCGAACTGCTGATCGCGGTCGGCGAGGACCCGGACCGTGAGGGGCTCAGGGAGACCCCGGCGCGGGTGGCGCGGGCGTACAAGGAGATCTTCGCGGGATTGTGGCAGCAGCCGGAAGACGTGCTGACGACGACGTTCGACCTGGGGCACGACGAGATGGTGCTCGTCAAGGACATCGAGGTGTACTCGACCTGTGAGCACCACCTGGTGCCGTTCCGGGGTGTCGCGCACGTGGGGTACATCCCGTCCACCAGCGGGAAGATCACGGGCCTGTCCAAGCTGGCCCGTCTCGTGGACGTCTACGCCCGCCGTCCGCAGGTGCAGGAACGACTCACCACGCAGATAGCGGACTCCCTGATGGAGATCCTCGAGCCGCGCGGCGTCATCGTCGTCGTGGAGTGCGAGCACATGTGCATGTCCATGCGGGGCATCCGCAAGCCCGGCGCGAAGACCATCACGTCGGCGGTGCGCGGGCAGCTGCGGGACATGGCGACGCGCAACGAGGCGATGAGCCTGATCATGGCGCGCTGACGCGGCGGGAAGCCCAGCAGCCCCGCGGCGGGGACGTCCGGCGGCTGGTACCGGGGTCGTCCGGCGGCCGGCGTCTGTGCCTCGGCCGGTTCACGCCTTACGCCGCCGAAGCCGCCCCCGTGCTGTCGTCGTCGTCCTCCGGGAGTCTGCAGACCCGCTCCAGGAAGAGTGCCGCCGCTATGACGGCGACGCCGGCCAGGACCGAGAAGCCGGCGTAGACGGCCTGGTCGCGGCGGGCGGGGATGTCGAGGGACTCCAGAAGGAAGACGCCCGTGCCGCCGTACATGCCGGCGACGAGGGCGGCGACCAGGGCGCTGGACTGGCCGAAGACGACCGCGCGGGCCGCCATCAGGGGATCGACGCCCTTGGCCTCGGGTCGGCGTTCGCGCTGGGCCTTGAGGCGGGCGCGCAGCGAGAGGGCCGTGGCCAGCAGGATCGCGGCGATCGCGGCGAGGACGATGGGGGCGGCCAGCGGGACGCTGGGGAGGGTACCGATCGAGTTCCAGAGGCGGGCGCCCGCCCAGGACAGGACACCGGCGACGACGAAGACGCCGACCAGCATCCTGATGCGCAGCTCTCTCACGGTGTCCCTTCGGTTCCCCCGATCCCGCGGGCGGTGTCCGCGGGACTCTGGTCCTGTCGACCTTAACGACTACTCGGGCAGCCGGAGTTCCAGGTCCGTGCGGGGTGCCACACCGTCGCGTGTGACGGTCTCGAGGAGGCCGGCGACCGTCCCGTGACCGGGCAGCTGGGCGGCGGGCTCCACGTCGTGCCACGGCGCGAGGACGAAGGCGCGTTCGTGTGCGCGCGGATGGGGGAGCGTGAGGTGCGGGTCGTCGGAGACGACGTCGGCGTACGCGACGATGTCGACGTCGAGGGTGCGCGCGCCCCAGCGCTCGTCACGGACCCGGTGGAAGGCCTCCTCGACCGCGTGTGCCCGCTCCAGGAGCGAGGACGGGGGCAGGGTCGTCTTGAGGATCACGACCGCGTTGAAGTACGAGGGCTGGCTGCCCGGCTCGACACCCCACGGCTCCGTCTCGTACACGGGGGAGACGGCCTTGACGCGCAGGCCCGGGGTGTCCTCCAGGGCGTCGATGGCGCCCTGGAGGGTCTCCAGCCGGTTGCCCAGGTTGGAGCCGATGGAGATGACGGCCCGCTGCGGGTTGTGGAGGGTGGTGTCGGCGGCGTCGACCTTCTCGACGACGGAGGCGGGTACCGGCTGTACGGTCGGGTCGCTGTGACCCTCGGTGAAGGACGCGGTCATACTCGGCTCCGGGTGATGGTGACGGTCACGTCGTCGAAGGGGACCGTGATCGGCGCGTCCGGTTTGTGGACGCAGACCTCGACCTGCTGGACCACTTCGTGCTTCAGACAGACCTGGGCGATGCGCTCGGCGAGCGTCTCGACGAGGTCGACGGGCTCGCCCTCGACGACGGCCACGACCTCCTCCGCCACGATGCCGTAGTGCACGGTCTTCGCCAGGTCGTCGTCGGCCGCGGCCGGACGGGTGTCCAGGCCGAGGACGAGGTCCACGATGAAGGTCTGGCCCTCCTCGCGCTCCTTGGGGAACACGCCGTGGTACCCGCGGGCCTTCAGGCCGCGCAGCGCGACACGATCCACGCGAATCACTCCTGCAATCGTCGGTGACGGCCGGTCCGTACCGTGTGCGGGCGGCACACCGGCCTCGAACGAATCTACCTGCGAGCACCGACAGGACCGGGTCATGGGGGGCGTCGGCCCGGTCGGCGTCAGCAGGTTTCACCGTACGTTTCCCCTGGGGAACCCGGCGGCTCACGGACCGGTAGCCGCGCCTACCCACGGTGGGTGATTCCAACCACTTCCTCGTCCCCGTGGGTCCCCGCGGGCGCGGCGGCGCGGTTCACCCACCGTGTCGCGCACCCGCTCAGGAGGGGCTCTCCTCGTCCTCCTCCTCGTCGTTCTCGGCCAGGACCGGGGAGGCGTGGTGCGACCACAGTTTCCAGCCGTCGGGTGTGCGGCGGAACACGTTCGTGGCCACCACCAGCTGGCCCACGAGCGGACCCAGCTCCTCGCCGGCCTCCGGGGCGGGGCCGCCGCTGAGGATGTTCTCGGTGCAGGTCACCAGGGCGGTGTCACCGGTGACGGACACATGCGTATCGGTGAGGAAGAACTGGATGTAGTCGGTGTTCGCCATGATCAGCGCGTACGACCTCAGCACCTCGCCACGGCCGGTGAGCACGGGCCAGCCCGGGTGCACGCAGGAGATCACGCCCACGTCCGCCGGATCGTGGTACTCCTCGTCGACGCCCAGGTCGGCCGGGGTGAGCCAGAGTGAGGACACCGTTTCGAAGTCGCCCTGTTCCAGCGCCTCGTAGAAGGCGGTGTTGGCGGCCTCGACCTGCTCGACGTCGGTGTGGGGGGCGCTCACCGGGTTCCTTCTGCGCCATCGGGGGTGTGCGGGGTCTGGAGGGCGTGCGCCGACCCGGGAGCGGGGGCGTGCGGGGCCTGGGCGCCGGGCGCGCCTGCCGGGGAGTGCGCCTCGTACTCGGTCGCGGTGAGGGGTGCCTCCGCTGACATGCGCGCCCCTTCCACGGCGCGCGCGACCCGCACCGCGTCGGCCGTCGCGCGCACCTCGTGCACGCGCACCGCCCACGCTCCGGCGTACGCCGCGAGTGCGGAGACCGCGGCCGTGGCGGCGTCGCGCTCCCGGGCGGGCGGCGGTGCGCCCTCCGGCCCCGCCAGCACGCGGCCGAGGAACCGCTTGCGGGAGGCGGCGACCAGCAGGGGGTGCCCCAGGGCGTGCAGCCGGTCGAGGTGGGCGAGCAGGGAGAGGTCGTGGTCGGCCCCCTTGGAGAAGCCGAGGCCGGGGTCGACGACGATGCGCTCGGGGGCGATACCGCCGGCCAGGACGGCGTCCACGCGCGCGTGGAGTTCGTCGACGACCTCGCGGACGACGTCGTCGTAGACGCCCTTGACGTTGCCGCCTTCCAGGAAGCCGCGCCAGTGCATGACGACGAAGGGCGCGCCGGCGTCGGCGACGACCGGGACCATCTCGGGGTCGGCGAGGCCGCCGCTGACGTCGTTGACCAGGGCGGCGCCGGCCGCGAGGGCCTGGGCGGCGACGGAGGCGCGCATGGTGTCGACGGAGACGACGACGCCCTCGGAGGCGAGGCCGCGGACGACGGGGATGACGCGGCGGAGTTCCTCGGCCTCGTCGACGCGGGTCGCGCCGGGGCGGGTGGACTCACCGCCGACGTCGACGAGGTCCGCGCCCTCGGCGACCAGTTGCAGGCCGTGCTTGACGGCGGCCGTCGTGTCGAACCAGCGGCCGCCGTCGGAGAAGGAGTCGGGGGTGACGTTGACGACTCCCATGACCGCGCTGCGGTCCCATTCCGGAAGGCCGGCGACGCGCCCGCGTCCGCTCTGCTTGCTCATACGTTCAGCGTAGGCCCCGGAGGGGACCACGATCGTGCGGCCCGGGCGGAAGCCCCGGGGCTGGGGGGCGAGGCTTCCACCCGGGCCGGTCTTCCCGGCGAGGGCCCCAGTGCGTCGCGGCCGGCTCGCGTCTTCCGGATCGGCCCGACTCGGGGCTGCGGCGCCGGGATGATCCGGAAGACACGGCTCAGGCCGCCCGCATGTCCCGCTCCGCCAACTGGTGCGTGCACGCGCGTGCGGGGGAGGAACGGCGGCGCAGGAAGCGCGGCAGGGGGAGGGCGAGGTTGACGAAGCCCTCGGCCTGCATGGCGGCGAAGCCTATGCGGGGCAGGTCGCCGGAGGCCCGGTAGACGACGAAGCGGGGCTCCCAGCGGGGCTGGAACTTGGCGTTGAACTTGTACAGCGACTCGATCTGGAACCAGCGTGAGAGGAACACCAGCAGTCCGCGCCAGGCGCGCAGCACCGGCCCCGCGCCGATCTTCTCGCCGCGCGCCAGCGCCGAGCGGAACATGGCGAAGTTCAGCGACACGCGCGTGATGCCGAACTTCGGGGCGGCCTGGAGCGCGGCGACGATCAGCAGTTCGTTCATGCCCGGGTCGGCCGAGCGGTCACGGCGCATCAGGTCGAGGGAGACGCCGTCCGTGCCCCAGGGCACGAAGTGCAGGATCGCCTTCAGGTCGCCGTAGGGCCCGGGTTCGGCGTCCGCCTTGTGGGCGGTGGCGATGAGGCAGTCGGCGTCGGCGGGGTCGCCCACCCGGCCGAGGGCCATCGAGAAGCCGCGTTCGGTGTCGGTGCCCCGCCAGTCCTCGGCGGCGCGCCGGACGCGCTCCAGTTCGGCCTCGCCGAGGTCACGGACACGTCGTACCCGGGTCTCGTAACCGGCGCGCTCGATGCGCTTGACCATCTGACGCACGTTGCGCATCGCGCGGCCGGCGAGCGAGAAATCCGCGACGTCCACCACCGCCTCGTCGCCCAGTTCGAGGGCGTCGAGGCCGGTCTCCCGGGTCCACACCTCGCCGCCCGTCTCCGAGCAGCCCATGACCGCGGGGGTCCAGGAGTGCGCCTTGGCCTCGTCCATGAACCGCTCGATGGCGCCGGGCCAGGCCTCGACGTCGCCTATGGGGTCGCCGCTGGCGAGCATCACGCCGGAGACGACGCGATAGGTCACCGCCGCCTTGCCGCTGGGGGAGAACACGACGGCCTTGTCGCGACGCAGGGCGAAGTGGCCGAGGGAGTCGCGGCCCCCGTGCTTCTCCAGCAGGGCCCGCAGCCGGGCCTCGTCGTCCTCGGTGAGGCGGGCGGCCGGGTGTTCGGGGCGGAAGGCGAGGTAGATGGTGGTGACGGCGGTGAGCAGGCCGAGGGCGCCGAGGGAGAAGGCGACCGTCCAGGAGGTGTTGCCCTGGTAGTCGACCGGCCCCTCGAAGCCGAAGAGGCCGTACAGGACGTGGGTGATGCGGTCGGCCAGGCTGGGATCGCCGATCAGGCGGCCGGGGTGGGCGCTGACGATGACCAGGCCCAGCAGGAGCGACCCCGCGCCCATGAGGACGAAGTTGGCGAGCGCCCGCCAGCGGCTGCGCGGGTCGGGCAGGGCCCTGAACTGGTCGCGGTGGACCAGCAGGGGTATCAGGAGCGCGACGGAGATGAGCGCGCCGACGACCGAGTGCCGGTAGGTGAACTGCGCGACGGCGCCCGCCGGGAGCAGGGCGACCGCCGCCCGCCACGCGCGCCGCTTGCCGCGCTTGAGACCGTGCGCGAGGAGCAGCAGCAGGACGCCCGCGCTGAGCGAGAGCGCGGCCGCGAACGGGCCGAGCGCGCCGGGCAGCACCTCGGCGAGGGTGTGCATACGGCTGTGCCGGAACCGCGGGAAGACTCCTGCGGCGACGTCCAGCAGACCCACCAGGGCGCAGGCTCTGCCGACGAGGGCGGGGACGGACTCGGGGCGCGGGCCCCGGATCAGCTTGCGCACCCGGCTTGATCGGCTCGGAACCCCGCCCGACATTTCCCCATCTTCCCTGACAGACATCGCATCCCGTAGTTCCGCGAGAGACCTTGAACCCGGTGCCGATTGGGGCATCCGGCGACATTGCGCCCTCTAGGACGGTGTCTCGGGGAGGGAGGTTCACTCGTCTCCTCAAAGCTGTTGAAAAGGCCAGGGAAAGTCCGGGACAAGCCCTCGCGGAGGAGCGAGGGAGCGCGGGAGCCCGGACGGGAAGCGCAGGCAGGAACACCACATGGGTCTTACGAGCAACACAGCGCTGCTGCTGGCAGTCCTGTCCGCCGTACTGCTGTTCGTCGGCACGGTGTGGCAGTGGCCGCGCCTCGCGGGGCGCGGCTGGCGTGCCGTCAGCGGGCGCGTGGGCCTGCTGTTCGCCACCCAGCTGGCCCTCTTCGCGGCGGTCGGGCTCGCCGCCAACCAGGCGTTCGGGTTCTACGCCAGCTGGGCGGACCTGTTCGGCCAGGAGGACGACCAGGGCGTCGTCGTCGACCACGCGGGGGGCGGCCCGGCCGGCCCGCTCCAGGTGGTCGACACCCGGCGGGTGACGGGCGGGGGCAGTGGCCGGCCGCGGTTCGGCGGGCAGATACAGCAGGTCGCGATCACCGGCCGTACGACGCGCATCGCCACGCCCGCGTACGTCTACCTGCCGCCGGAGTACTTCGATCCGGGCCAGCGCACGCGTAGGTTCCCGGCGGCCGTGGTCCTCACCGGCTATCCCGGTACGGCGCAGGCGCTCGTGGACAAGCTGAAATACCCGCACACCGCGCGCGAGCTCGCCGCGGACGGCCGTATGCAGCCGATGATCCTGGTGATGCTGCGGCCGACGGTGGCGCCGCCGCGCGACACGGAGTGCGTGGACGTCCCGGGCGGGCCGCAGACCGAGTCGTTCTTCGCCAAGGACCTGCCCGACGCCGTCGCCGCCCAGTACCGGGTGAGCGAAAAGCCCGGCAGCTGGGGCATCATCGGCAACTCCACGGGCGGTTACTGCGCGCTGAAGCTGGCCATGCACCACCCCGAGGTCTACGCGGCGGGCGCCGGCCTGTCCGCGTACTACAAGGCGCCGACCGACCCGACCACCGGCGACCTCTTCCACGACGACGACACGCTGCGCAACGAGGCGGACCTGCGCTGGTTCGTGAAGCACCGGCCCGCGCCGGACACCTCGCTGCTCGTCACCAGCAGCAAGGTCGGAGAATCCAACTACAAGGCCACGCTGAAGTTCATTGACCAGGTGAAGGCGACGAGCAGGACAAGGATCTCGTCGATCATCCTCGAAAGCGGCGGGCACAACTTCAACACGTGGCGGCGTGAGATCCCGCCGACGCTGGAGTGGATCAGCGGGCGGCTGAGCGGCCGGTGACGTCGGGCGACGGCCACGCCGACCATAAACGATCTTGATTGTTGTCGAATTCGGCGACGTCTCTGTTTCCTGATGCTCGGTGAACGCTTCCTATGGCTGTGTTTTTACGGGGCGGGGCGCCAACATTCGCCTACGCGCGGTAAGTTTCTGGCCATGCCACGTGGACGTCACCGCCATTCCCCGCCTTTGCACAGGCTGCTGCCACCTTCGGCGATCGCAGGCGTCTCCCTCGTCTGCGCCCTCGGCCCCTGGGTGTTCTCGGAGCAACTGGTGCTCCGGGTGCTCGCCGCGGCCGCCGCGGTGACGGCGATCCTCGGCGCGGTCGTCATGCGCCGCTGGGACATCCAGGCCGGCAAACAGGTCGCCGACCTCACGCGCGCGCGTGCGAGCGACGAGTGGCGCTACGAGGAACGCGTCGCCGAGCTGGAGAGCGACCTCGACGAATCGCGTGAGCTGCGCGTGAAGCTGGAGCAGCGCCTGCGGGCCAAGCGCGCCGAACTGGCCGGCCTGCGCAACGAGCACGCGGCACTGCTGCGCCGCTACGCCACGGCGGAGACCGAGCGGGCGAGCGCCCTGGAGGGCCGCCGCCTGCTCGAGATCGAGACCACGACCCCGTCGCGTGCCCTGCCGCCCGCGCGTGCCGCCGAGGAGGCGCCCGGCGCGGGGACGGGCGCGGTCGCCACGCTGGAGGCCCCCGCGGCCGACACCGCCGAGGCGCACACCCCCAAGAGCGCGAAGACCGTCGAGAACGCGGAGACCGTCCAGGGCGAGTCGCCCGACGGTGAGACGCCCGACACCGAGGCGGCCAAGGACGCCGGGACCGCCGACGACGGGCCGAAGGCTGCGGCGGTCTTCTCCCCGGCGGGCTCCCAGTTGTTCGTACGGGCCCAGGCGGCGCTGGCCCGGTTCGACGTCGACGCGGCCGGGCCGGCGAAGCCGGTGACGCCCGCGAAGAGCGACGAGCCCGCCGGGGCGGAGCCCGCGCGGAGCGCCCCCGCGGAGACCGGCGGCGACGCGGAGGCCGCGCAGGAGGACGAGGCCGAGGGGAAGCCCGAGGCGGTCGACGAGCACACGCGCGCGGCCGCCCCCGACACGGCCGCCGAGGAGAACGGAACCCCGGCGGGACAGACCGCTCCGGAAGAGGCCACCGCCCGGCCGCAGAGCGACGGGGGCGCGGACGCCCCGCGGGAGCCGGAAGCCGCGCCGTCCGCGACCGCCGGTCGGCCCGTGGACGCCGTGGACGCCGTGAACTCCGTGGCCTCCGAGGCCGGCGTGGGCCCCGAGGCCCCCGCCGTGGGACCGGAGACTTCCGCAGCTTCCGAGACCGCCGTGGCCGAAGCCGCCGCCCTCGAGGCCGCCGCTTCCCAGGCGTCCGCCGGCGAGGCCGCCGCTCCCCAGGCCGCCGCCTCCGGTACCGGCGCGCTCGTCCAGCGCCCCGCCGGCCCCGTGCAGCGTTCCTCCGGGCGCCTCTCCGGGCACTTCACCGTGCCGACCGCCGTGGCCGTCGTACCGGCCGCGCAGCCGGTGCGGCGTCCGGTGACCGACGGCGGGTTCGACTTCTTCGGTACGCAGAAGCCGTCGGCGTCCGAGGCGCTGGAGGCCGTACAGAACGAGGACCTCGCCGACGTCGTCGGCCAGGAGGCGCTCGCGCTCCACAAGGCCGAGTCCGAGGCGGAGTTCAAGCCGGTGGACGAGGAGGCGCGCGGGATCGGCCAGGTGATCGACCTGACCGCGCACGACGAGACCGAGCAGATCGACGTCGAGGGGCTGCGCAGCGCCGTCTCCTGACCGCTCCCCAGGGCCCACCCCGCCGTCTTCCGTACGGCGGGGCGGGCCCTTCGCCATGTGCGCGAACTCTCCGGCGGCCTACGCCATCCACCGCTCGGGCCGCGCGTCCCGGCGCCCGGTCCGCGACCGCTCCGCCTGACCCCGCAGCAGCTCCGCGGCCTCCTGCACGTCCCGCAGACGCGCTGTCACCGTCTTGTTCGCGCCCGTGTCCACGTGCACGTCCGCGAGACGCCAGAGCCGCTGCCAGGGCCCCTGCGCGAGCCGCACGCTCTGCACCTTGGCGTGCGGGACGAGTGCCACGCTCCGGCGCAGCAGCCCGTGCCGCGCGGCGAACACCGTGTCGGTGACGGCGATGCCGTAACCCCGCCACCAGAGCGGGAGGCAGCGCCCGGCGCGGTGCGGGGGCCGGGACAGCGAGGCCGTCGCCGGGACGGTCGCCCCGGGCAGCACGTGCGCGACGACGGCTTCCGCCGCCTCGCGCGGGGCCACCGGCACGAGCACGGAGTTGGCCGAGCCGGCCACGTCCAGCTCGACCCGCACCCAGCCGCGCCGCCGCCACAGCAACGGCTCGACGATCCGCACGGTCTGCACCCGCCCCGGGGGCACCGTCTCGTGCGCACGGTCCAGCAGGCCGTGGTCGATCCGCAGCCCGTCCGGCGACTCGCCGACCGTCCAGTCGTACTCGCCCACGAACCGCCCCACGCTGCTCGCGCCCGCCGCGCCGAGCAGCGGCACACCGGTCGCGAGGACCGTCCACACACTGTGGGTGGCCAGCCACAGCACCGGTGGCACGACCAGCGCGGCGGCGAGCGCGCCCCAGGTGGCGCCGGTCAGCACCAGGGCGATCGCCAGCTCGCGCGCCGGCACGCGCAACAGTTCGCGCGCGGGCGCCTCGCCGACTTCGCGCGCGGCCTCCGGCGCGAAGCCCGCCGCGCGCGCGAGCAGCTCCGCGCGCAGTGCGCGAGCCTCGGCCTCACCGAGGAAGGCGAGTTCGTCCTTCTTGTCGGCGCCGACGACGTCGAGCCGCAGTTTCGCGACGCCGGCGATCCGCGCGAGCAGCGGCCGGGTGACGTCGACCGCCTGGATGCGCTCCAGCCGGATGTGCGCGGTGCGCCGGAACACCAGGCCGGTCCGTATGCGCAGTTCGGTGTCCGTGACCGCGAAGTGCGTGAACCACCAGGACAGGAACCCGTACAGGGCGGCCGCCGGGACGACCACGGCGAGCGCGACCAGCAGGGTCGTCGTGGTCAGCCGCGTCAGCTGCTCCTGCGTCCGGTTCGGGTCGTGCGCCGCCCAGCCGACGACCACCGCGACGGGCGCCCAGGCCCGTCTGAACGGCGTGACGGGGTGCAGCCTGCGCTCGGCGAGGACCCGCTCCGCGAGCGCGTCGCGTACGCCGTCGTCGACGCCCGGCGCCGTCACAGCCCCGCCGATCGGGCCTCACCGAGTGCGGTGAGCCGGTCCCGCAGCCGTTCCGCCTCGGCCGGGTCCAGGCCGGGGATCGTCGCGTCGGTCGCGGCGGCCGCGGTGTGCAGCTGGACGCTGGCCAGCCCGAAGTACCGCTCGACGGGACCGGAGGTCACCTCGACGAGCTGCATCCGCCCGTACGGCACGACCGTCTCCTCGCGCCACAGCACGCCCCGGCTGATCAGCAGGTCGTCGGCGCGCTCCGCGTACCGCCAGGAGCGCCAGTTGCGGCCCAGCACGACCCAGCCGAAGCCGGCCCCCGCCGACGGCAGCAGCGCGAACGCGGCCCACGCGGGGCCGACGAGCCAGCCGAGCAGCACCGCGAGGCCGACGGCCGCCAGTCCCAGCCACACCACCAGCAACAGCCGTCGCATCCGCAGCAACCCCGGCGGCAGCCCGGTCCACACGGGCCCGGCCCCCGTCGCCTCCACGTCAGTCGTGCTCCCCGTTTCCATACGGCCAGCGTACGTAGGGGAGACTGGGTCCATGACTCCTACGACGGAGACCACGGTCGGGATCGGCGGTGCCGCGGAGAGCACCGACATGGTGCTCAACATCGGCCCCCAGCACCCCTCCACGCACGGCGTGCTGCGGCTGCGGCTCGTGCTGGACGGCGAGCGCATCCAGCACGCGGAGCCGGTGATCGGCTACATGCACCGCGGCGCGGAGAAGCTGTTCGAGGCGCGCGACTACCGGCAGATCATCATGCTGGCCAACCGCCACGACTGGCTCTCGGCCTTCTCGAACGAGCTGGGCGTGGTCCTCGCCGTGGAGCGCATGCTCGGCATGGAGGTCCCCCCGCGCGCGGTGTGGACGCGCACGCTCCTCGCGGAGCTGAACCGGGTGCTCAACCACCTGATGTTCCTCGGCTCGTACCCGCTGGAGCTGGGCGGCATCACGCCCGTCTTCTACGCCTTCCGCGAGCGCGAGGTGCTCCAGCACGTCATGGAGGAGGTCTCCGGCGGGCGCATGCACTACATGTTCAACCGCGTCGGCGGCCTCAAGGAGGACCTGCCGGCCGGATGGACCTCCCGCGCGCGGGGCGCCGTCGCCGCCGTGCGCTCGCGCATGGACGTCTTCGACGACCTCGTGCTCGGCAACGAGATCTTCCGGGGGCGCACCCGCGACGTGGGCAACCTGACGCCCCGGGCCGTGCACGCGTACGGCGTCAGCGGGCCGATCGCGCGCGCCTCGGGCGTCGACTTCGACCTGCGCCGCGACGAGCCCTACCTGGCGTACGGCGAACTCCAGGACACCCTGAAGGTGGTGACCCGGACCGAGGGCGACTGCCTGGCCCGCTTCGAGTGCCTCCTGGACCAGGCGCACAACGCCCTCGACCTCGCGGACGCCTGCCTGGACCGCCTCGCCGACCTCCCGCCCGGCCCGGTCAACCAGCGGCTGCCGAAGGTCCTCAAGGCGCCCGAGGGGCACACGTACGCGTGGACCGAGAACCCCCTCGGCATCAACGGCTACTACCTCGTCAGCAAGGGCGAGAAGACCCCGCACCGGCTGAAGCTGCGCTCGGCCTCGTACAACAACATCCAGGCGCTCACCGAGCTGCTGCCGGGCACGCTGGTCGCGGACATGGTGGCCATCCTGGGCTCGATGTTCTTCGTGGTCGGGGACATCGACAAGTAGGGGCGGGCCGGTCAGCCGGGCGGTCGTGGCGGGTCCGGATCGCCGGCCGGCCGCCCGGGGAGCGGGTCCGCGATCCCCACCGGCTGGAGCAGCCACCCGAAGTCGCCCAGCCCGCCCGGCGCGGTGAGCTCGGCGGCCTCTCCGGCGCTCGCGAGGGCGCGCACGTACGCGGAGGGGTTCGTGGACGCGAGCGCGAGCGGGGGCCGTACGCCTTCGATGTCGAGGGCGCGCAGGGCGGCGCGTTGGTCGAGCAGGCGCGCACCGGGGGACGTGTACGCCGGTGTGCCCGCCGCCGTGGCCGGGGCGGCACCCGCTTCCGCGCACGCGTCCAGCGCCACATGCGCCGTGATGTCGCACGAACCGTCCGGCACGGGCGCCGTCTCCCGCCCCTCCCGGAAGCCGGTCAGCGTCCCGAACGGAGGGCGCGCGTCCCGCGTGTGCGCGTAGTCCACCGCCACCACGAGCCCCCGTGCCACACGGGAGACGGCGGACGCCCAGGCGGTGTCCCGGGGAAGCCCGATCTCCGCCCGCAGACCCTCCTCGCCCGGCAGCGGCCACCACCGCGTGAGCCACCTGGCCTCCGCGCCGGACACCGGCTCCCCGAGCCGCTCGGTCCCGTCGTCCCGGACGAGCACCAGCCGCGCCACGCCCGCGGAGTCGACCTCGGCGACCTCGACGGGCACGTTGTCCAGCCACTCGTTGGCGAACAGCAACCCGGTGACCTGCGGCGGAGGCTCGGGCAGCCACTCGATCCGGCGGGCCAGGCCCGCCGGGCGGGCGGCCACCTCGACGGCGTACGCGCGCGTGCGGGCGGCCACGTCGGCGGGGAGCGCGGCGAGCACCCCGGTGACCAGTTCGCCACGTCCGGCGGCCATGTCGACGAAGTCGAGCGACGCGGGCCGGCCGAGCGCCTCGTCGACCCGGCACAGCAGCCGGGCCACGGCCCCGGCGAACAGCGGGGACGCGTGCACGGACGTCCGGAAGTGCCCGGCCGGTCCCTCCGGCCGCAGGTAGAAACCGTCCGGTCCGTACAGGGCGTCCCGCGCCGCCGCCCGCCAGCCGCGCCACTCGCCGGGATCCGTCACATCTGCCACCACCTGGCCAGACTATGCGCACAGCTGATCACGGCCTCCACCTTGCGGAGTACGCGGGTCGGCCCCGGATCGGCCCTCCGGTTGACCCTTGCACGCATTTCCCTTCCCTACGCTGGGTTACGTGCAGCGCCTCTATGACTTCCTCCGCAGGCACCCGACCGGGGTGGACGCCTTCTGGGCCGTCGCCCTGCTCGGCATCTCGCTCATGGTGGAGACGACACGGCAGGAGGCCACGGGCAGGGACTCCTCGGCACTGGTCGTCCCGGTCGTGCTCCTGTTGTGCCTGGTCATCGCGCTGCGTCGCCGTATGCCCGAGAGGATGCTGCTGCTGGCCGGCGCGCTCGGGCTGGCCCAGCTCGTCCTGGACGTGCCGACGACGGCCGCCGACTTCGCCTTCCTGGTGATCGTCTACACGGTCGCCGCGACCGGCGCCCGCTGGGCCTCGCGGCTCGCGCTCGGCATGGGCCTGAGCGCCGCGAGCCTGGCGCAGCTGCGCTGGCCCGAGCAGGACTCGAGCGTCGCGGGCTATCTCGCGATCATCGTCTTCCAGACGGTGCCGTTCGCCCTCGCCTGGGTGCTCGGCGACTCCATACGCACCCGGCGCGCCTACTTCGCGCAGCTGGAGGAGCGCGCGGCGCGTCTGGAGAAGGAGCGCGAGGCGCAGGCCAAGGTCGCGGTCGCCGCCGAGCGCGCCCGTATCGCGCGCGAGCTGCACGACGTCGTCGCGCACAACGTGTCGGTGATGGTGGTGCAGGCCGACGGCGCCGCCTACGTCCTCGACGCCGCACCCGACCAGGCCAAGAAGGCCCTGGAGACGATCTCCTCCACCGGCCGCCAGGCCCTCGCCGAGATGCGCCGCCTGCTGGGCGTACTGCGCACCGGCGAGCACCAGGAGGGCGGCGAGTACGTGCCGCAGCCCGACGTCGAGCAGATCGAGGACCTCGTCGAGCAGTGCCGCGGCTCCGGACTGCCCGTGGACTTCAGGATCGAGGGCACCCCGCGGCCGCTGCCCAGCGGCGTCGAGCTCACCGCGTACCGCATCGTGCAGGAGGCGCTGACCAACACGCGCAAGCACGGCGGGCCGAACGCGGGCGCCAGCGTGCGCCTGGTCTACTTCGACGACGGCCTCGGCCTGCTCGTCGAGGACGACGGCAAGGGCGCCCCGCACGAGCTGTACGAGGAGGGCGGCGCCGACGGCCAGGGCCACGGTCTGATCGGGATGCGCGAGCGGGTCGGCATGGTCGGCGGCACCCTGGACGCGGGCCCGCGTCCAGGCGGAGGATTCCGCATCAGCGCCCTGCTCCCGCTCAAACCGGCGCATTGACGCCGACGCACGCTCCCTGTTGACACCTGTCACACCCCCGCCGGCAACGGCACCCACACGACAGAGCCGGCAACGGCCCACGAAGGATGGAAGAGGACTCGATGGCGATCCGCGTGATGCTCGTCGACGACCAGGTGCTGCTGCGCACCGGGTTCCGGATGGTGCTCGCCGCCCAGCCGGACATGGAGGTCGTGGCGGAGGCGGGCGACGGCGTCGAGGCCCTCCAGGTGGTGCGTTCCACGGCGGTCGACGTGGTGCTGATGGACGTGCGCATGCCGAAGCTGGACGGCGTGGAGGCCACCCGGCGCATCTGCGAGGAGGCCGACCCGCCGAAGGTGCTGATCCTGACCACCTTCGACCTCGACGAGTACGCCTTCTCGGGGCTGAAGGCGGGTGCCTCCGGATTCATGCTCAAGGACGTGCCGCCCGGCGAACTGCTCGCCGCCATCCGTTCCGTGCACAGCGGTGACGCGGTCGTCGCCCCCTCCACCACCCGCCGCCTCCTGGACCGGTTCGCCCCGATGCTGCCCAGCGCGGGCAAGGAGCCGCAGCACAAGGAGCTGGAACGGCTCACCGAGCGGGAGCGCGAGGTCATGGTGCTGGTCGCCCAGGGGCTGTCCAACGGCGAGATCGCGGCCCGGCTGGTGTTGTCCGAGGCCACCGTCAAGACCCACGTGGGCCGCATCCTGACCAAGCTGGGCCTGCGGGACCGCGTGCAGGTGGTGGTCCTGGCGTACGAGACGGGCCTGGTGCGGGCCGGCGGGCACTGAACCGGGGGGAACGCCCCTCGCGCGCCACCGGAGCCCACTAGGGTCTGCACATGCTCCTGTGGATCAACGGCCCGTTCGGGGGCGGTAAGACCCAGACGGCACACGAGATCCAGCGCCGCCTGCCCGGCAGCGTCGTCTGCGACCCCGAGCACGCCGGCTTCGGCCTGCGCCGCATGCTGCCGCCCGAACTGCGGGGCACCCGCGGCGGGACGCCGCTGGTCGAGGACTTCCAGGACCTGGTCTCCTGGCGGCAGGGCGTCGTCGAGGTCCTCGACCTGGTGCTGACCCGGCACGACGGCGTGGTCATCGCCCCCATGACGGTCACCGATCCGCGGTACTTCGACGAGACCGTCGGCCGGCTGCGTGAACTCGGCCACGACGTCCGCCACTTCACACTCCTCGCGGAGCGGGAGACCGTGCTGAGGCGCCTGCGTGAACGTCGCTTCGTGGACCTCCTCCAGTACGCCGTCGGCAGGAGAACCGGGAAGAAGTCCGGCGAGGAGTCCGGCGAGGAGGCCGGGAAGAAACCCAGGGGCAACGCCGGTCACGGCCGCGAGAGTTGGGCCGTCCGGCAGCTCGACCACTGCCTGGAGCGACTGCGTGAGCCGGAGTTCGCCGAGCACCTGTGGACGGACCACTCGACCGTGCCGAAGACGGCGGACCGCATCGCCGTCCTGGCCGGGCTGACCCTGAGGCCGCACACCGGGGGCGCGCTGCGGACGCGGCTGCGGCAGGCACGGGTGGGACTGCGGCACATCCGCTTCGACTGACGGCAGGCCGGACGGCCGGTCCGACGGCAGGCCGGCGCCGCTAGCGGAGTATCCCTTCGAGGAAGTCGCTGCCCAGCCGGGCCACCACCGTCACGTCCAACTGGTGCAGCACGTACCGCCCGCGTCGGCGCGTGGTGACCAGGCCCGCCTTCTTCAGGACGCCGAGGTGCCGGGATATCTCGGGCGCCGTCATGCCGTGCACCTGGGCCAGCTCGGTCGTGGTGTAGGCGCTGCGGGCCAGAAGCCGGCAGATCCGCATCCTCACCGGGTGGGACAGGGCGGTCATCCGCAGCGTCAGCTGCTCGACGGAGGGCGGCGAGGCCAGCTCCGGCGAGCCGACCGGGTAGTGCAGCACCGGCTGCCAGCCGTACCGGTGCAGCACCATCAGGTGCGGCCAGCCGAGGCTCGTCGGTACGCACAGCAGCCCCCCGTCCGCCGTGGCGGTGCGGCCCTCGACGAGCTTGTCCACCGTGATCCGCCGGGTGTGCTCGTCCAGTGTCACGGCGGAGGAGACCGAGGCCAGCGCTTCCGCGAGACCCTTGTGGTGCAGCAGCTCCGTCTTGTGGCGGGCGTCCGCGGCGAGCGGATGACGGACCCGGGCCCAGACATCGGCGAAGAAGGCCTCGTCGCAGTCCTCGAGGAACTGCCTCAGCCAGGCACGCACGCGGGGCGGGTCGTCGAGCAGCCGTCGGGTGAAGCGCACCTGGCGGGGTCCGCGCGTGGCCGCCAGGTCCAGGGCGCGGCGGTGCAGGGCCGGGTCGGAGAGGACGCCGGAACCCGGCAGGTCGTACCCGGGCGCGCAGGTGAACTCCAGGGCCGAGTCCACGAACTGCTCGTCCGTCAGCTTGTCCAGGAGGTCCAGCTCCTCGGCGAGCGTGGCACCCGGGAGCGTGCTTCCGCCGGGGATACCGGCGTAGGGCAGGAAGATGTCCGAGAACGTCGTCCGCCACAGGAAGTCGGCCTCGCACATCCGGTCGGCCAGATGCGAGTCCAGGCGCGCGGTGACGCTCGTGACCCAGCCCTGGAGGCGGGGGTGGTGCCCCGGCTCGGACAGCGCGTGCAGCGCCATGCCGAGCTCGGCCAGGGGGGAGGGCACGATCGCGACCCTCTCCGGCCGCAGTCCCGTGATGTCGATGCTCACGCTCATGCCCTCATGGTGCCCGCCGCCACTGACAACGCCGTCGTCGATTGACGGCCGCCGTCAATCGGCGCGACGCGGCGCACCGGCCCGGCGCAGTCTGGGGACACCGGGGCGACCGCGGAGCCTTCCGGATCCCTGTTCCCACGTCCCGAAGAGGCACCGGCCATGAGCATCACGCAGCAGCACGTCCTCGACGTCCACCGCGCCCGGCGGCACGGCGAGCCCGCCCCGCCCGCTCCCGGCGCACACGACTGGCAGGTGATGCGCGAACTGCGCGACCGCCACCAGTTGCGCGCCGCCCTCGCGGGCCGCCCGGCCCACGGACGCGTACGAAGGGCCCTGAGCCGGCTGCTGGCCCCGCGCCCGCGCTCTGCCCGCTGACCTCCTCGCGCTACCCGCCGACCTCCTCCGTCGTCACCTCGGTCACCCGCGCGACGAAGTCGGCGACCGCCGCCCGCACGTCGTCCGCCGTCCAGGCCAGGCCGTCGGCGCGCACGGTGACCTCGGTGACGCCGAGGCCCGGCCCGCCCCGGTTCCAGGGGACGCCGAAGAGCAGCGTCCCCGTCTCCTCGGCCTGCCGCACCGCCGCCTCGTTGAGCACGTCCTCGTCGTAGGGCAGCCAGACCTGGAACTCGTGTGTGTGCGGCTCCCCGGGATGCACACGCGCCCACGGCACGCCCGCCTCGGCGAAACCCTCACGGAGCGCTGCGGCCACCACGCGCGCGTGGGCGACGTACTCCGGCAGCCGGGGCAGTTCCCGTTCCAGGCCGGCGAGTGCCGACAGCGCCGTCGGGAACTGCTGGAAGACCGTGCCGCCGTACCGGTGCCGCCAGGCCCTGGCCTCCTCCACCAGCGTCCCCGGGCCGGCGAGGGCGGCGCCGCCGAAGCCGTCGAGGGACTTGTAGAACGACACGTAGACGCTGTCGGCCAGGCCCGCTATCTCCTCCAGGGGGCGGCCGAAGTGGACGGTGGACTCCCACAGGCGCGCGCCGTCGAAGTGGACCACCGCGTCGCGTGCGCGTGCCGCCTCCACGACCTCGGTGAGTTCCTCCCAGGAAGGCAGCAGGAAACCGGCGTCCCTGAGCGGAAGCTCCAGCATCAGCGCCCCGAAAGGCTCCTCGAACGCGCGCACCTCATCGGCCGTCGGCGGCCGGGGCTCGCTGGTCAGACGCACCGGGCGCAACCCGCTGACCATGCTGAACGCCCCCCGTTCGTGCACCTCTGGGTGGGACAGCCCGTGCAGCGCGACCATAGGGTTGCCGGTGCGGCCCGCCCAGCAGCGCAGGGCGATCTGCTGGGCCATCGTGCCCGTCGGGAAGAACGCGGCGGCCTCCGTGCCCAGCAGGGTGGCCACGCGCCTCTCCAGGACCTCCACGATGCCGTTGCCGTACAGGTCGCCGGGCTGGTCCAGGTCGTACACCTGGGGTGCCTCCTCCCGCAGCAGGTCGAGCCGTTCGCGGAGCGTCCTGCGGGAGCCCGCGCGCGACAGGAGGCGCTCCGCCGTCCCGTGGGCGGCCGCGCGCCGCTCCCGCAGCCGCTCCCGCGCCGACCGTTCGGTGCCCTCTCCCGAGCCCTGTCCCGTGCCCTGTCCCGCCGTCTCCGTCGTCATGCCCAGGATCATGCCGCGCGCCGCCCGCGCGGGGCACACGCATCCGCGCACGGCCGTGCGGCACATCCACTTCCGCGCAGCCGCTTCCGCACATCCACACCCGCGCACCCGTCATGCGCAGCCATTCCGCAGGGTCATTCCGCGCAGCCGATACGCGGCGGGGACGGTCCGTCCGCCGTCCCCCGGGAACCCACAGCCTGTGGACAACCGGACGCCCCGCGAACCGATCGCGTTAACATGACGAGAAATCGTCCGGTACCCAGAGCGGACTGGAACGGGAAGGCCGCCGTCGAGTGAGTACTAGCCACCAGCCAGACCCCAAGGACCGGCCCGCGCGGCTCAGCGTCGGCGTCGTCGGCGCCGGGCGCGTGGGCCCCGCGCTCGCCGCGTCGCTCCAACTCGCCGGACACCGCCCGGTCGCCGTCTCCGGCGTCTCCGACGCCTCCCGGCGGCGGGCCGCCCTGATGCTGCCCGACGTGCCGCTCGTCCCGCCCGCCGAGGTCCTCGAGCGCGCCGACCTGGTCCTGCTGACCGTGCCCGACGACACCCTGCCCGGACTCGTCGAGGGGCTCGCCGACACCGGCGCCGTACGGCCCGGGCAACTGCTCGTGCACACCTCCGGGCGGTACGGCGCGCGCGTCCTCGACCCCGCCCTGCGCGCGGGCGCGCTGCCGCTGGCCCTGCACCCGGCGATGACCTTCACCGGCACGCCCGTGGACGTCCAGCGCCTGGCCGGCTGCTCGTTCGGCGTCACCGCGCCCGACGAGCTGCGGCTGGCCGCCGAGGCCCTCGTCATCGAGATGGGCGGCGAACCGGAGTGGATCGCCGAGGAGAGCCGGCCGCTCTACCACGCGGCCCTCGCCCTGGGCGCCAACCACCTGGTCACGCTGGTCGCGCAGTCCATGGAGCTGCTGCGCGCGGCCGGCGTGGAGGCCCCCGACCGGATGCTCGGCCCGCTGCTGGGCGCCGCCCTGGACAACGCGCTGCGCTCCGGCGACGCGGCGCTCACCGGCCCCGTCGCGCGCGGTGACGCCGGCACGGTCGCCGCGCACGTCTCCGAACTGCGCAAGCACGCACCGCAGACCGTGGGCGGCTACCTGGCGATGGCCCGGGCGACCGCCGACCGCGCGCTCGCCCACGGACTGCTCAAGCCGGAGCTCGCCGAGGACCTCCTCGGGGTACTCGCCAACGGGACCAACGGCGCCGAGGGAGAAGCCGGATGACCACGACCCTGCTGCGCACCGCCGACGAACTGCACGCACGCACGCGTGCGGGCCGCCGGGCCGTCGTGATGACGATGGGCGCCCTGCACGAGGGCCACGCCACCCTCGTCCGCACCGCCCGCGAGATCGCCGGACCGGAGGGCGAGGTCGTCGTCACGGTCTTCGTCAACCCGTTGCAGTTCGGCGCGGGCGAGGACCTCGACCGCTATCCGCGCACCCTGGACGCCGACGTCAAGATCGCCGAACAGGCCGGTGCGGACGTCGTGTTCGCCCCGTCGGTGGACGAGGTCTACCCCGGCGGCGAGCCCCAGGTCCGCATCAGCGCGGGCCCCATGGGAGAGCGCCTGGAGGGCGCCTCGCGCCCCGGCCACTTCGACGGCATGCTCACCGTCGTCGCCAAGCTGCTGCACCTCACCCGGCCCGACGTGGCCCTGTACGGGCAGAAGGACGCCCAGCAGCTCGCCCTGATCCGCCGCATGGTGCGGGACCTGAACTTCGGCGTCGAGATCGTCGCCGTACCGACCGTGCGCGAGGACGACGGACTGGCCCTGTCCAGCCGCAACCGCTACCTCTCCCCGGCCGAGCGGCGCACCGCGCTCGCGCTCTCCCAGGCACTGTTCGCGGGCCGCGACCGGCACGCCGCGCAGGAGGCGCTGCGGGCACGCGCGCGCGAGGTGCCCGCCACGTACGCGCGCGCCGAGGCGCTCAGCGCCATAGGGGAGTCCCGCGCGGCCGCCGACGCGCACGCCGTCGCCAAGGCCGTCCCCGGCGCCCCGGCGGCCGTCCGCGCCGCCGCCCGCCTCGTCCTCGACGAGGCCGCCCGGCTGAACCCGCCGCTGCGACTGGACTACCTCGCGCTCGTCGACCCGTCCGACTTCACCGAGATCGGGGACGACTTCACCGGCGAGGCCGTCCTCGCCGTCGCCGCCCGGGTCGGGACGACCCGGCTGATCGACAACCTTCCCCTCACCTTCGGAGCCGCCTCGTGACCAGCACAGGCATACGACTGCACGCGCCCGCGCCCGGGTGGTCCATCTCCGCGGACGTCGTGGTCGTCGGCTCCGGAGTCGCCGGCCTCACCGCCGCCCTGCGCTGCGAGGCCGCCGGCCTGACGACGGTCGTCGTCACCAAGGCCCGCCTGGACGACGGCTCCACCCGCTGGGCGCAGGGCGGCATCGCCGCGGCCCTCGGCGAGGGCGACACCCCCGAACAGCACCTGGACGACACGCTGGTGGCGGGCGCGGGCCTGTGCGACGAGGAAGCGGTGCGGATCCTGGTCACCGAGGGCCCCGACGCCGTACGGCGCCTCATCGAGACCGGCGCCCACTTCGACGAGTCCTCCGAAGGCGGACTGGAACTGACCCGCGAGGGCGGCCACCACCGCCGCCGCATCGCGCACGCCGGCGGCGACGCGACCGGCGCGGAGATCTCCCGCGCGCTCGTCGAGGCGGTCCGCGCGCGTGGCGTGCGCACGGTCGAGAACGCGCTCGTCCTGGACCTGCTCACCGACGCCGACGGCCGCACCGCGGGCGTGACGCTGCACGTCATGGGCGAGGGCCAGCACGACGGCGTGGGCGCCGTGCACGCCCCCGCGGTCGTCCTGGCGACCGGCGGCATGGGCCAGGTCTTCTCCGCGACCACCAACCCGTCCGTGTCCACGGGCGACGGCGTGGCCCTCGCCCTGCGCGCGGGCGCGGAGGTCAGCGACCTCGAGTTCGTCCAGTTCCACCCGACCGTGCTCTTCCTCGGTTCCGACGCCGAGGGCCAGCAGCCCCTCGTCTCCGAGGCGGTGCGCGGCGAGGGAGCCCACCTGGTCGACGCGGACGGCGTGCGCTTCATGCTCGGGCAGCACGAGCTGGCCGAACTCGCGCCCCGGGACATCGTCGCCAAGGGCATCATGCGCCGCATGCAGGAGCAGGACACCGAGCACATGTTCCTCGACGCCCGCCACTTCGGCGCCGAGATGTGGGAGCACCGCTTCCCGACGATCCTGGCCGCCTGCCGCGCGAACGGCATCGACCCGGTCACCGAGCCCGTCCCGGTCGCCCCGGCCGCCCACTACGCCTCCGGAGGCGTGCGCACCGACTCGCACGGCCGCACCACCGTCCCGGGCCTGTACGCGTGCGGCGAGGTCGCCTGCACCGGCGTGCACGGCGCGAACCGGCTCGCCTCCAACTCCCTCCTGGAGGGCCTGGTCTACGCCGAGCGCATCGCCGCCGACATCGCGGACAGCCGGGCGGCGGACGGCCTCGACGCGCGCGTGCCCGCGCCGGTCGAGCACCCCGAGAGGCCCGCGCACCCGCTCCTCGGCGCCGAGGCCCGCTTCGCCATCCAGCGGATCATGACCGACGGCGCGGGCGTCCTGCGCTCCGCCGAGTCGCTGGAGAAGGCCGCCGACCAGCTTCAGCGGCTGCACGCCGAGGCCCGCGACGCCCTCGACGAGAACGGCAAGACCGCCGAGCCCGGCGTCGACACCTGGGAGGCCACCAACCTCCTGTGCGTGGCCCGCGTCCTGGTCGCCGCCGCGCGACTGCGGGAGGAGACCCGCGGCTGCCACTGGCGCGAGGACCACGCCGAGCGCGACGACACGAACTGGCACCGCCACATCGTCGTACGGCTGAATCCGGACCGGACTCTCGCCGTACACACCACCGATACCGCAGACTTCCCCCCTACCCGGCAGCACCAGCAGGAGCAGTGACAGAAGTGAGCACCCCCGAGGACCTTCCCCTCGTCCAGAGCGGCGGCTGCGGCGACGGCTGTGCCTGTGGCGCCGACGCCGGCATCGACGGCGACGAGGAGTACCTGGAGTGCGGGCTCGACCCCGCGCTCGCCCAGCTCCTGGCCGACGCGGGCCTCGACCCGCTCGAGGTCGAGGACATCGCCAACGTCGCCATCCAGGAGGACCTGGACCACGGCGTGGACGTGACGACGGTCGCGACCATCCCCGAGGAAGCGGTCGCCACCGCCGACTTCACCGCGCGCGAGGCGGGCGTGGTGGCGGGCCTCCGTGTCGCCGAGGCGGTGATGTCGGTCGTCTGCTCGGACGAGTTCGAGGTCGAGCGGCACGTGGAGGACGGCGACCGCGTGGAGGCCGGCCAGAAGCTGCTGTCGGTCACCACGCGCACGCGTGACCTGCTCACCGCCGAGCGCAGCGCCCTCAACCTGCTGTGCCGCCTGTCCGGCATCGCCACCGCCACGCGCGCGTGGGCGGACGTCCTGGAGGGCACCGGGGCACGCGTGCGTGACACCAGGAAGACCACCCCGGGCCTGCGCGCCCTGGAGAAGTTCGCCGTCCGCTGTGGCGGCGGGGTCAACCACCGCATGTCGCTCTCCGACGCGGCCCTGGTCAAGGACAACCACGTGGTCGCCGCGGGCGGCGTCGCCCGGGCCTTCGAAGCCGTACGGGAAGCCTTCCCGGACGTGCCGATCGAGGTCGAGGTCGACACCCTGCACCAGCTGCGCGAGGTCGTGGAGGCCGGCGCCGACCTGATCCTCCTGGACAACTTCACCCCCAACGAGTGCGCGGAGGCCGTCGGCATCGTCGGCGGGCGCGCCATGCTGGAGGCGTCCGGCCGGCTGACCCTGGACAACGCGAAGGCGTACGCCGACAGCGGCGTCGACTTCCTGGCCGTGGGCGCCCTGACCCACTCCTCGCCGATCCTCGACATCGGCCTGGATCTGCGAGCGGCGGAGTAGGAGCGCGAACCGGCCATGCTGCTGACGATCGACGTGGGGAACACGCACACGGTGCTCGGCCTGTTCGACGGTGAGGACATCGTCGAGCACTGGCGGATCTCGACGGACGCCCGCCGTACGGCCGACGAGCTCGCGGTCCTGCTCCAGGGCCTGATGGGCATGCACCCCCTCCTCGGGGTGGAACTGGGCGACGGCATCGACGGCATCGCGATCTGCGCGACCGTCCCGTCGGTGCTGCACGAGCTGCGCGAGGTGACCCGCCGCTACTACGGCGACGTGCCCGCGGTACTCGTCGAACCCGGAGTCAAGACCGGCGTACCGATCCTCTTCGACAACCCCAAGGAGGTCGGCGCCGACCGCATCATCAACGCGGTCGCGGCGAACGAGCTCTACGGCGGCCCCGCGATCGTCGTCGACTTCGGCACGGCGACGACGTTCGACGCGATCAGCGCGCGCGGGGAGTACGTGGGCGGCGTCATCGCCCCCGGCATCGAGATCTCCGTCGAGGCGTTGGGCATCAAGGCCGCGCAACTGCGCAAGATCGAGGTGGCCCGCCCCCGCAGCGTCATCGGCAAGAACACGGTCGAGGCGATGCAGGCCGGCGTGGTCTACGGCTTCGCGGGCCAGGTCGACGGGGTCGTCAGCCGGATGGCCCGGGAGCTGGCGGAAGACCCGGACGACGTGACGGTGATCGCCACGGGCGGCCTCGCGCCGATGGTGCTGGGCGAGTCCTCGGTGATCGACGAACACGAGCCGTGGCTGACGCTGATCGGCCTGCGACTGGTCTACGAACGGAACGTCTCCCGCATGTGAGCGTGCGAGCCCGCCCACGCCCACCGGCACACGGACTCGCGCACCGGCACGGACCCGCGCACTGGCACGGACCCGCGCACTGGCACGGACTCGCGCACTGGCACGGACTCGCGCACTGGCACGGACCCGCGCACCGGCACGGACCCGCGCACCGGGAGAGCGCGTCACCGGCGGGAGCGCGGGCCCCGGGGCGGGAGCGCACCCCTCCAGCCCGTGGCCCGCGCCGCCGCCTGGGCCTCACCTCCCTCCCATGGGCCCCGACGGCGGGGCGCGGCGCGGACCACCGGGCGGAATCGGGCGCGCCACACCCATCCCTTATGTCGAATTTGTCTGATTAGCGCGTATCGTCGCCGCATGCCCACGCCATACGGATCCCGCGGCGGCATGGCGTTCGGTGCGGAGGAGCTGCGTGTGCTCCGCCGCGCTCTCGCCCTCGCCCTCCACCCCGGCCCCGCCTCGGCCGAGGACGTCCAGGACTGCCATCGCCTCGCCGAGTCCCTCGACGAGGCGATGCGCGAGGCGGCTCGGCTGCGGGCCTTCCTGGTGGCCGACCTCGCCCGGTACCGCGCCGCCCTCCCCGGCACCGCGGCCGGCTTCCTCGCGCTCCTGGAGGAGGTGCTGGCCACCGGCTACCGGCCCGAGCCCGACGACCTCGCCGCCCTGCGCGCCCTGCGCGGCAATCCGACGGCGGCCGCCCTCCTGGCCCGCTGCCAGGTCCTCGCCGAACAGGCCGTGCGCGCCCGTCTCGCGCGCTGTGCGGCCCCCCGGGCCACTCCCGAGGCACCTCTGATGCCGGCGTCCCGTACGCGCTTCCTGGCCCTGCCCGGGGGCCTCTCCGGCGCAGGGGAGGCGCAGGCGGACGGCCGCGCCGCCGTCGATGTCGCCGTGGCCGCCGACGGCCCGGAGGGAGAGCCGCAGAAGAAACCCGCCGAGAAGCCCGCCGCACCCCGCCCCGCTCCCGGGCCCGTCCCCGTGAAGCCCTCCGCTCCCGAGCCGACACGCCGGCCCATCCCCACGCCGGGCGAGGTCTTCCCGCGGCGTAAGCCGGCCCAGCCGCCCGCCGACCCCGGACAGCAGCGGCTCGCGGTCTGCTGAGAGGCGCCACCAGGGCAGCGTCACGGCACCGTCGGGCACCGTGGGGCCGCCGTCGGCAGGCCGACCCCGTCCCGATGCCCGCTTCCTCCCTGGCTACCCTGGATCCATGGACTATGTCTCCGCGCTCGTGCCCCCCGTCGTCATGGCCGTGTTCTTCATCGGTGTGATCAGGGTGATCGTGAAGACCCAGGGCGGGGCCAACAAGGCCAAGGAGGACGCCGCCGTCGACGCCGCCCTCGCGCGCGCGGACGGCGCCCGCCAGGGCTCCGCGAACACCGACGCCTGATCCCGGGCGCCCCTCCGGGCGTACGGCCCCCGCCGCAGGGAGTCGTACGCCCTTTTTGTTCGTGTTTGTCGATGAAAGTTCACGTCCGGCACGCCATGGGTGGGATCTGCCACTATTGTCTGAGGTGTGCCTCGCCCATTGGGAGAACTCGAAGACGCGGTCATGACGCGGGTGTGGAAGTGGAACCGCCCGGTGACCGTTCGGGAAGTCCTGGAAGACCTTCAGCGGGAACGGTCCATCGCGTACACCACGGTGATGACCGTTTTGGACAATCTCCATCAGAAGGGCTGGGTGCGCCGTGAGGCGGAAGGCCGGGCCTATCGATATGAGGCGGTCTCCACCCGCGCCGCCTACGCCGCAGCCCTGATGAACGACGCCTGGGCGCAGAGCGACAACCCCGCCGCCGCTCTCGTCGCCTTCTTCGGGATGATGAGCGACGAACAGCGAGGGGCCCTGCGGGACGCGGTACGCATCGTCCAGGGCCCGGAAACATCCGAACCAGCACAAGCGGGGAGTACCGGGGAGAACCCCGGCTCGGTGACGGAGACCGGCGGGCGATAGCGTCCGCACATGTCAGCAGAGAGTCCCGAAGTCAGCGCTAAAGCCATCACCGTCCGGCGGGCCCGGACCAGCGATGTCCCGGCGGTGCGCCGTCTCCTTGACGCCTACGTCCGCGAGGGCATCCTGCTCGACAAAGCGACGGTGACTCTTTACGAGGACATCCAGGAGTTCTGGGTCGCCGAACGCGACGACAACGCCGAGGTGGTCGGCTGCGGTGCCCTGCACGTCATGTGGGAAGACCTGGCGGAAGTCCGCACTCTCGCGGTGAAGCCCGGCCTGAAGGGCGCCGGCGTCGGTCACCAGTTGTTGGAGAAGTTGCTGCACACCGCGCGCTGGCTCGGCGTTCGCCGCGTTTTCTGCCTGACCTTCGAAGTGGACTTCTTCGGCAAGCACGGCTTCGTGGAGATCGGCGAGACGCCGGTTGACACCGATGTCTACGCGGAGCTCTTGCGTTCCTATGACGAGGGCGTCGCGGAGTTCCTCGGACTCGAACGAGTGAAACCGAACACCTTGGGCAACAGCCGGATGCTTCTGCATCTGTGATCGTCGAGTCCATTCCGGACCGACCTGGCTTGCCCGGTGCCTCTATGTCCGAAACGCGTACGTTTCCGGGTGGAGGGCGGACCGCAGGTCTCTCCCGGGGGTTTGTGTTTTTGCAGCAAAAGCGGTTTGCTTTCCGACGTACTGCAGTACTGCATATAACAGGGGGCGGCGAAACGGCGGACGCCGCGGACCCCGAGTCCTCACGTTATCGATGAAAGGAAATCCGGTGGCACAGAAGGTTCAGGTCCTTCTTGTCGACGACCTCGACGGCGGCGAGGCGGACGAGACCGTGACGTTCGCGTTGGACGGCAAGACCTACGAGATCGATCTGACGACGGCCAATGCGGACAAGCTGCGCGGCCTTCTCGACCCCTATGTGAAGGGCGGTCGTCGTACCGGAGGCCGTGCCGCGGGCGGACGTGGAAAGGCGCGCGCCGCTTCCGGCGGCAGCCAGGACACCGCGCAGATCCGCGCATGGGCGAAGGAGAACGGTTACGAGGTCAACGACCGTGGCCGCGTTCCCGCGTCCATTCGCGAGGCCTACGAGAAGGCCAACGCCTGAGGGCACGCGCGCCGCAGCCGGACACGGTGACAGTGCGTCGCCAGCGTGTCCACCAGGCGCACCAGATCGGGGGCGCCCCCACCGCCCCCCAAGGCCGACACCGTCGGCAGCGAGGCCTCGACCTCGCATCCGGCCTCGGGGGGCCGCACCCACACGGCGGCCCCCTGCACAGGCCAGGAGGACTCCAGGCCCGGGGGCAAGGGCGCCTCGACGACGCCACCCGCCCCGGTCGCCGACAGGTCCAGCGGCAGTGCGCCCCACTCCAGCCACCGCAGGATCCCCGGCAGCTCCTCCGCGCTCCCCGCGGCCACCAGCAGCCGCATCCGGTCACCCCGTACGGCCACCGGAGAGCCCGGCGCCAGGCGCCGCAGCGCCGCGCGACCCGCCTCGGCCGGCACGTCCAGGACGTCGAAGCGCAGCCCCACGGACAGCCCCACCGGCTCCCCGGGCACCGTCGCCCACCCCAGTTCGTTCTCGTACCAGCCGCGGATGCGGCCGGCCGGGTCGAAGGGACGGGCGCCGGCCGAATCGGCCGGGTCGAGCGGGCGGCGGGGGAGGGGAAGCGTGGATGTCCGGGAGGTGGCCGGGGGAGCGACCGGCGGGGCTGAGCCAACCATGCCAAGTGCAACCGTCCGGGAGCCCCCGGAGTTACGGTGGGTGTTCCGTCGAATGCGCAGCGTGCCGAAAAGGGAGGCGCGCGGGGGTGTCGGGAGGCGCAAGGTTGTTCGCCCATAGCGGAGGGAACCGGTGCGCGCGGCATGGAGTGTCAGTCCCAGCGGGTAAGACATCCCTAGTGGGAGGGGGCGACACGCAGGAAAGGCCGTCTCACGTTCGCCATCGGCGTACTGATGGTGGGGGTAACTGCCTGGCCTGCGGGAACATCGTCTCGCACCATCGGGTTGGAGCAGATGTCGGCGTTCGGGGTCAGGAGGCCATCGACGGTGTCGGCAGTTGGAATGAGCGGTCCCCGCTTGCGGGACTAAGCTGCGGAAGGACAGGGAGGGGAAGTTCCCCCCACTGCCTGACCGCTCTGAGGAGCGATTAACGATGTTCGAGAGGTTCACCGACCGCGCGCGGCGGGTTGTCGTCCTGGCTCAGGAAGAAGCCCGGATGCTCAACCACAACTACATCGGCACCGAGCACATCCTCCTGGGCCTGATCCACGAGGGTGAGGGTGTCGCCGCCAAGGCCCTTGAGAGCCTCGGGATTTCGCTCGAGGCGGTCCGCCAGCAGGTGGAGGAGATCATCGGCCAGGGCCAGCAGGCTCCGTCGGGCCACATTCCCTTCACCCCCCGTGCCAAGAAGGTCCTGGAGCTGTCGCTCCGCGAGGCCCTTCAGCTGGGCCACAACTACATCGGCACGGAGCACATCCTGCTCGGCCTGATCCGCGAGGGCGAGGGCGTCGCCGCCCAGGTCCTGGTCAAGCTGGGCGCAGATCTGAACCGCGTGCGGCAGCAGGTGATCCAGCTGCTCTCCGGTTACCAGGGCAAGGAGACCGCCACCGCCGGCGGGCCTGCCGAGGGCACCCCCTCGACGTCCCTGGTCCTCGACCAGTTCGGCCGGAACCTCACCCAGGCCGCTCGTGAGTCCAAGCTCGACCCGGTCATCGGGCGCGAGAAGGAGATCGAGCGGGTCATGCAGGTGCTGTCCCGCCGTACCAAGAACAACCCGGTCCTGATCGGTGAGCCCGGCGTCGGCAAGACCGCCGTCGTCGAGGGTCTCGCGCAGGCCATCGTCAAGGGCGAGGTGCCCGAGACCCTCAAGGACAAGCACCTCTACACCCTGGACCTCGGCGCGCTGGTCGCCGGCTCCCGCTACCGCGGTGACTTCGAGGAGCGCCTGAAGAAGGTGCTCAAGGAGATCCGCACCCGCGGCGACATCATCCTGTTCATCGACGAGCTGCACACGCTGGTCGGTGCGGGTGCCGCCGAGGGCGCCATCGACGCCGCTTCCATCCTGAAGCCGATGCTGGCCCGCGGTGAGCTGCAGACCATCGGTGCGACGACGCTGGACGAGTACCGCAAGCACCTGGAGAAGGACGCGGCCCTGGAGCGCCGCTTCCAGCCCATCCAGGTCGCGGAGCCGTCCCTGCCGCACACCATCGAGATCCTCAAGGGCCTGCGCGACCGGTACGAGGCGCACCACCGCGTCTCCATCACCGACGAGGCGCTGGTCCAGGCCGCCACCCTGGCCGACCGGTACATCTCGGACCGCTTCCTGCCGGACAAGGCGATCGACCTGATCGACGAGGCCGGTTCCCGGATGCGCATCCGCCGGATGACCGCTCCGCCGGACCTGCGCGAGTTCGACGAGAAGATCGCCGGCGTCCGCCGCGACAAGGAGTCCGCGATCGACTCGCAGGACTTCGAGAAGGCCGCCTCCCTCCGCGACAAGGAGAAGCAGCTCCTGGCCGCCAAGGCCAAGCGGGAGAAGGAGTGGAAGGCCGGCGACATGGACGTCGTCGCCGAGGTCGACGGAGAGCTGATCGCCGAGGTCCTCGCGACCGCCACCGGCATCCCGGTCTTCAAGCTGACCGAGGAGGAGTCCAGCCGCCTGCTCCGCATGGAGGACGAGCTCCACAAGCGGGTCATCGGCCAGAACGACGCCGTCAAGGCGCTGTCGAAGGCGATCCGCCGTACGCGCGCCGGTCTGAAGGACCCGAAGCGTCCGGGTGGTTCGTTCATCTTCGCCGGCCCGTCCGGTGTCGGTAAGACCGAGCTGTCCAAGGCGCTCGCCGAGTTCCTCTTCGGCGACGAGGACGCGCTGATCTCCCTCGACATGTCGGAGTTCAGCGAGAAGCACACGGTGTCGCGTCTCTTCGGTTCGCCCCCCGGATACGTGGGCTACGAAGAGGGCGGCCAGCTGACCGAGAAGGTCCGCCGCAAGCCGTTCTCCGTCGTCCTCTTCGACGAGGTCGAGAAGGCCCACCCGGACATCTTCAACTCGCTGTTGCAGATCCTGGAGGACGGTCGTCTGACCGACTCCCAGGGCCGGGTCGTGGACTTCAAGAACACGGTCATCATCATGACGACCAACCTCGGCACGCGGGACATCTCCAAGGGCTTCAACCTCGGCTTCGCGGCCGCGGGTGACACGAAGACCAACTACGAGCGCATGAAGAACAAGGTCTCGGACGAGCTCAAGCAGCACTTCCGGCCCGAGTTCCTCAACCGCGTCGACGACGTGGTCGTCTTCCCGCAGCTGACGCAGGCGGACATCCTGCGGATCGTCGACCTGATGATCAGCAAGGTGGACGAGCGCCTGAAGGACCGGGACATGGGCATCGAGCTCTCCCAGTCCTCCAAGGAGCTGCTGGCCCAGAAGGGTTACGACCCGGTGCTGGGTGCGCGTCCGCTGCGTCGCACCATCCAGCGCGAGATCGAGGACACGCTCTCGGAGAAGATCCTCTTCGGCGAGCTGCGCCCCGGTCACATCGTGGTCGTGGACACCGAGGGCGAGGGCGAAGCCAAGACCTTCACCTTCCGCGGCGAGGAGAAGTCGGCGCTGCCGGACGTCCCGCCGATCGAGCAGGCGGCCGGCGGTGCCGGGCCGAACCTGAGCAAGGACGTGTGATCCTCCGGGGGTTCGCCTGACGGACCCTCGGGACCCTTGAAGAAAGGGGCCGGTGCTTTCGAGCACCGGCCCCTTTCGTGTCACTGCCTACGTGTCACTGCCTACGACAACTGTCCGTCGTAGTCAGGCAGCTTGAAGGTCTTCTCGGCGTGGCCGCCGGACAGGTCGGTGGGGCTGTTGCCGATGTTCGCGATGATCGTGTAGCCCTTGTTCTCGATGTCGACGCGCTGGGCGGTCTTGTAGGCGGCGACGTCCTTGAAGAGGTCCAGGAAGCCGCGGACGTAGAGGCCCGAGACCTGGTAGCCGACGTACTTGAGGTTGTAGTCGGTGACCCCGCCGATGATGCCCGGGCGGGCGGTGACGAAGAACAGCGAGACACCGTGCTGCTGGGCGTACTCGGCGACGTCGAGGACCGGCTGGTTGGCCGGCTGCGGGTAGCTGAAGCCGAAGTCGGTCTCCAGCGTGGTGTTGTCGATGTCGAGGACGATGGCCTGCTTCTCGCCCGGCTTCGTGGCGGCAATGCGCTGCTTCAGGTACGGCAGGGCCTGGTCCATCACGGCCTGGCAGTCCGCCTGCCAGGTGTCGTAGTCGACGTCTTCGGCGGCGGTGGAGGCGGCTGTGGCGACGGCGGAGGTGCCGGTGGCCGTCGCGGCCTGGGCGCCGGCCGGGACGGCCATCGCGGTGACGGCGGCCGTGGCCACGGCGGTCATGGTGATGCGGCGCGTCCAGGTACCTCTGTTCATGTGTGGGGGTCCTCTCGCGTCCATGGCGCTGGGGGTGTCGTGGGCATGCTCATCGGTGGGGATGGCTTGAGGGGAACCAGCGGGTTACTGGACGGTAGCCGGGCATGAGAGGTCGGTCACACCCTCGTGCAGGCGAACGTGACGCGGGTCACAACTCGCAGAAGGCGTACGGGAGTAGCGCCCATCACATTCCGAAGTCCCTTGCGGCGGGCGACCGGTGACATGCCGCACAGGCGATTTGTCCGTTACTAGGGGGAATAGTGGAAATCGCGATTCGGACAAAAGGCGCTAAAGCCTTGGAACCTTGCGGGCCCTCCAGGCTTCCTGCGTGGATCGGCGCAGATTTGGGGCGAAAAGGCGAACTGTCAAGAAGTACGCATTTTTGACGGGAGATACTAGCTTCCGTCGTAGATCACACGTTTGGGGCTTTACGGACCTCGGGGTTACCAAGGGATGGCCCATCCGGCGGACGTCTGCACGTCGGGTGGTTTTCTCTGCCCCCGGCCCCCATGAGGTTTCGATGTTCCAGCGCGTCACGTCCCGTTCTTTCCGTACGTCCCAGCTCCGCACCCGCGTGGCCGTCGGGGCCGCCGCTCTCGGCGCCTCGGTCGTGCTGGGGAGCGGAGTGGCGTCGGCCGTCCAGCCCGCCGCTCAGCCCGTCGCCGCCAAGCCCGCCGCGAAGGCGGCCGCGGCCACCTCCTGGGTCAAGCCGGTCGCGCACTACACGAAGTCCGCCAGCTTCGCCCAGGCCGGCGGCATGTGGCAGTCCACCCACAGCGGCCAGGACTTCGCCGTGCCGAGCGGCACCAAGGTCGTCGCCGCCCACGGCGGCACCGTCGTCAAGGCCGGCGGCAACGGCGCCGGCGACGGCCCCGCCTACGGCAACGCCGTCGTCATCAGGCACGGCAACGGCACGTACTCCCAGTACGCCCACCTGTCGCAGATCGACGTGAGGGCCGGCCAGATCGTCAAGACCGGTCAGCGCATCGCCCTGTCCGGCAACACCGGCAACTCCAGCGGCCCGCACCTGCACTTCGAGATCCGTACGACCGCCAACTACGGCTCGGCCGTCGACCCGGTCAAGTTCCTGCGCGGCAAGGGCCTGTCCATCTGACAGGGCTCTGCTCCCGGGCCGATACGGCTCTGCGCTAGGGCCGTGTGCCCCGGTGGGCCTGGGTGATCAGATCGACGGCGACCTCGAGGACGGCTTCGCGCTTCTCCTCGGGGTCGCCGTCGAGGTCGTGCAGGAAGTGCATGCCGGCGTGCAGCGTGAAGATGGCGCTGATGCAACGGACCTGGTCCGTGAGGGGGGCGTCCGGGTCGATGACGATGTCGCGCAGGCCGCGCATGCGGTCCTTGAAGGAATCGCCGATCTGCAACTCCCGTACCGTCGCCTGGTTCTCCTGCATGAAGCGGAAGAGCGGGGCGGCCTCGCTGAGTGCCTGGCTGTAGCGGCGTACGAGTTCCTGCTTGGTCTCCAGGGTGTGCGGCTGGTTCCTGCCCCACTCGATCAGGTCTTCGATCGGCTTCGTCAGATCCGCGAAGATGCTGACGATGATCTCTTCCTTGGTCTTGAAGTGGTAGTAGAGGGCCGCCTTCGTGACCTCCAGCCGCTCCGCGATCTCGCGCAGTGAGGTCTTCTCGTAGCCCTGCTCGGCGAAGAGTTCGAGCGCCACGTCCTGGATGCGCTGGCGGGTGTTCCCGCGGCGCTGCTGCTTGGTGCCGTCCATGGTGACGTCCATCCTCGTCCTCCGCGGGCTCCCGCGGAAACCCCCCGCCGTTCGGGGAGCAAACTTACCTGCCGCCCGGCTGGAACTTACTTGACGACCGGCTAGTTACCGGTCTACTTTCCCGAGTGTACTGAACTAGCCGGGCGGCAAGTAAGTAGTGGCCTGGGGGAGTGGGAACGATGGCGGACACACGCACCGTTGAGACGGACACCGGAACACCGGACACAGACCAGAAGAGCGTGCGGGTCGTGATGCTCGCGCTGATGGTCACGATGATGCTCGCGATGCTCGACAACATGATCGTGGGCACGGCGATGCCGACGATCGTGGGCGAGCTCGGCGGCCTGGAGCACCTGTCGTGGGTGGTGACGGCGTACACCCTCGCGACCGCCGCCTCCACCCCGATCTGGGGCAAGCTCGGCGACATGTACGGGCGCAAGGGCGTCTTCCTCGGCTCGATCGTGATCTTCCTGCTCGGGTCGGCGGCGAGCGGTATGGCCCAGGACATGGGCCAGCTGATCGCCTTCCGCGCGGTCCAGGGCCTGGGCGCCGGCGGGCTCATGGTCGGCGTCATGGCGATCATCGGCGACCTGGTTCCCCCGCGGGAGCGCGGCAGGTACCAGGGCATGATGGCCGGCGTGATGGCCATCGCGATGATCGGCGGACCGCTGGTCGGCGGCACCATCACCGACCACTGGGGCTGGCGCTGGGCCTTCTACATCAACCTGCCGCTCGGCGTGGTGGCCCTCGGCCTCATCACCGTCGTCCTGCACCTGCCGAAGAAGCGGTCCCAGGCACGCATCGACTACCTCGGCGCCGCGCTGCTGACCGTCGGCATCACCGCCATCGTGCTGGTCACCACCTGGGGCGGCACGGAGTACGCCTGGAGTTCCGCGCGGATCATGGAGCTGGCCGGAATCGGTGTCGCCGCGCTGGTCGGGTTCGTGTTCTGGCAGACCAGGGCCGCCGAGCCGATCGTGCCGCTGCACATCTTCCGCAGCCGCAACTTCACTCTGATGTCCCTGATCGGCTTCATCGCCGGCTTCGTGATGTTCGGCGCGACCCTCTTCCTGCCGCTGTACCAGCAGTCCGTGCAGGGTGCGTCCGCGACCAACTCCGGGCTGCTGCTCCTGCCGATGCTCGGGGCGATGCTCGTGACCTCGATGGTCGCGGGCCGGATCACCACCAGCAGCGGCCGCTACAAGGTCTTCCCGATCGTCGGCGGCGTCCTGATGACCGTCGGGCTGTACCTGCTGTCCACGATGGGCACCGGGACCTCCCGGTTCACCTCCGGCATCTTCATGGCCGTCCTGGGCCTCGGTATGGGCTGCCTGATGCAGATCACCATGCTGGTCGCGCAGAACAGCGTGGAGATGAAGGACATGGGCGTCGCCTCCTCGTCGACCACCCTCTTCCGCACGCTCGGCTCCTCCTTCGGCGTCGCGATCATGGGCGCGCTGTTCAACAGCCGGGTCGAGGACGTCATGGCCGAGCGGGCCGGCGCACTGGGCTCGAAGGTCACCGAGCAGTCCGCGCAAGTGGACGCGGCCGGCCTCGCCAGGCTTCCGGCGGCTGCGCGGGAGGCATACCAGTACGCGGTGTCCGACGGCACGCACGCGGCGTTCGTCCTCGGGGCCGCGGTGTCCGTGATCGCGCTGGTGGCGGCCGTCTTCGTCAAGGAGGTCCCGCTGCGGGGAGCGGGCCCGAAGGAGGACGGGACGACGGGTGGGGCGACCACGCCGAAGGTGCCTACGGTGGAGGCCGTCTGACCCGGCGGGGAGCGGGCCGCCGCCGCTGGTGAGGGCGGTGGCCGCTCTGCTGGTGAGGGCGGTGGACGCTCCGGTGGTGCAAGCCGGTGGCCGCTCGGGTGGTGCAGGGCGGTGGCCCCCGATGTCGCTCGACGTTCGCAATGCCGCACAACGTCGCGATGTCCGTACACCGAGGCCCCCGGCGGGTGTCCGCCCCGGGGGCCTCTTCTCTGAACGGGCCTTCGGGGAGGGGCGGCAGGACAAGGCCCGGGGGCGGGGCGGCCGGACAGGTCTGCCTGCCGGGAAGGTTCTCCCGCTGGACGGGGCCCGCCGGGGCCGGGAGCGGTTGGACGGGGCCCGCCGGGACGGGACGGCGGCTGGCTCTGCCCGGTCGGTGGCACGGGCTTTGCGGGGCGCGTGCCACATCGGCCTTTAGGCAAGACGTGGCTACCCGTCCGAGTGGCACAGGCCCGGCATCGGCGCCCCGGCCCGTCCGAGTGGCACAGGCCCGGCATCGGCGCCCCGGCCCGTCCGAGTCGCACAGGCCCGTCATCTGAGCCCCTACCCGTCCGAGTGGCACCGGCCCGTCATCGGATGCTCCGGCCCGTCCGAGTGGCACCGGCCCGTCAAGGCAGCATCGGATAGCTTCCCGTGTTCGTCGGTGCGTGTTCCGGGAGCCACAGGACGGCGACGGCTCCCTCGGCGGGTATGTGCTCCGGTGCCCCGGCCGGGCGTACGTTGCGGAAGGTCAGGCGGGCGCCCAGGACGCGGGCCTGTCCGGCCGCGATGGTCAGGCCGAGTCCGTGGCCGTGGCCGGCGCGGTCGCGGCTGCCGGTGCGGAAGCGGCTCGGGCCCTCGGCGAGCAGGTCCTCGGGGAAGCCGGAGCCGTGGTCACGGACGCGGATGACCCGGCCCTCGACGGTGACCTGGATCGGCGGTTTGCCGTGCCGGGCGGCGTTGGCGAGCAGGTTGAACAGCACGCGCTCCAGGCGCCGGGGGTCGGTGGTGACCATCGACTCGTGCACCACGCGGACCTCGACGTCCGGGTCCTTGGCGGCGACGCGCCGGGTGACGAACTCACCCAGCAGGATGTCCTGCAACTCGGCGCGCTCCGAAGCACCGTCGAGGCGGGCCACCTCCAGGACGTCCTCCACGAGGGTGCGCATGGCCTTCGCCCGGTCCAGGACCAGCTCCGTGGGCCGGCCGGGCGGCAGCAGCTCGGCGGCCGTGAGCAGGCCCGTCACGGGCGTGCGCAGCTCGTGTGCGATGTCGGCCGTGACCCTGCGCTCGGCCTCCAGCCGCTGCCGCAGCGCGTCCGCCATGGCGTCCACCGCGCTCGCCAGGTCGTCGGTCTCGTCCCGGACGACCCCGCCGATGGCGTCCCGTACGCGGACGTCCGTCTCCCCCTTGGCGACCTGGTGCGCGGCGGCCGCCGCCTTGCGCAGCCGGCGGGACAGCTGCCCGCCGATGAGCACGCCCAGCGCGCTGCCGCCGAGGACGACCGCGATGGAGCCGATCAGCAGGGCCTGGTCGAGGTCGTAGAGGATGTCGGTGCTGCGGTCGGTGAAGCCGGTGTGCAGGGAGAGCACATGGCCGTCCTTGACCGGTACGGCCGCCCAGATGTCGGGTACGCCGCCCGGACGGTCGGAGACGAAGGTCGCCCGGCGGCCCTCCTGGACCTTCTGCCGCAGCTCCGGTGGCAGATTCGGGTCGTCGATCTTGATGCTGGGGAAGTTGGAGCGCCCGGACTGCTCGTAGTTGCGCTGGGCGATCTGGACGCGCTCGTCCGCGAGGTCGCGCGCGTTGTCCAGCATGGACACCCGGGCGGCGTTGTGCACGACCAGGCTGAGCGCGATCGCCACCAGCGCGCCGACCAGTGCGATGGCCGCGCTCAGCTTCCACCGCAGGCCGGTGCGGATGTCCGCGCGCTCCACGCGGGCCGGAACCAGGTGCCGCAACATCCCCCGCATACCCCTGCCTCGCTCAGGCCTTCAGCTTGTAGCCGAAGCCACGGACGGTCTCGATGCGGTCCTGGCCGATCTTGGTCCGCAGCCGCTGCACATGGACGTCGACGACGCGGGTGTCTCCGCCCCAGCCGTAGTCCCACACGCGCTCCAGCAGCTTGTCCCGCGACAGAACCGTGCCCGGAGCCGAGGAGAACTCCAGCAGCAGGCGCATCTCGGTCGGAGTGAGGGCCACGGGCTGTCCGGCCCGGCGCACCTCCATGCCCTCGGTGTCGATCTCCAGATCGCCGAAGGTCAGCACACCGCCCGCCGGTGAGGAACCCGCCTCGGTCCGGTCGCCGCCGCCGGCGTGGCCGAAGCGGCGCAGGACGGCGCGGATGCGGGCGACCAGGACGGCGCCGTCGAACGGCTTGGTCACGTAGTCGTCGGCGCCGGCCTCCAGGCCGAGGACGACATCGATGGAGTCGGCGCGCGCGGAGAGCATGATCACCGGCACGGTGGACTCGTCACGGATGCGCCGGCACAGGCTCACGCCGTCCAGGCCGGGCACCATGACGTCCAGCAGCGCGATGTCGGGGCGGTCGGCCCGGAACGCCTCCAGGCCGGACAGGCCGTCGGGCATCGCGGTGACCACGAAGCCGTCCCGCTCCAGGGCGAGCTGGGTGGCCTCGCGGATGACATCGTCGTCCTCGACGAACAGGACGTGGGTCTGATCTGCCATCCCGGTGCTCTCAGTCCTCGTGGGTGTCGGTCGTACGGGTCTGGGTCGTACAGGTCTTGGTCGTGCGGGTCTTGGTCGTGCGGGCGTCGGCTGCGCGGCCTGGTCGTGCGGCTGTCGGTTGCGGGGTCCTGGTCGTGCGGGTCTCGGTCGTGGGTGCGGGTCGTACGGATGTGGCTCGTACGGCGTGCCGAGCGTATGTCTGTCGGTCGGCCGTCCGTTCGCCGGTGGGTCGTCTCTTGGTGGGACGCCCGGAGCGCGTGGTGCGTTCACTCGTTCATCGGTCCGGGCGGTCCGAACGGTTCACGCGCCGGGAGAATCTTTTTCGGGATTCCTTCTCGACCGGCCGTCGCTACTCCTGCTCGACCGGCCTTCGGTCAGCCGCTCTCGGGCGCCGGCGTCGCATCCTCGCCGACGACGCTGCTGTAGTCGTTGTGCCAGCTGTACTCCTTGACGAAGTGGTCCCTGGCCCAGCGGTACGTGAGCACGTTCTCACCGGACGGGCTGGAGAACGGGTCGCCCTCCTCGTACACCTGCTTGGTGACCACCAGGTCGCCGCGGTCGATCTCCGCGTAGACCGGGGGCTCCTCGGCCTTGAACACGTTCTGGTAGCGGCCGTCCTCCTCGCGGTACACGTACGCGCCCACGCCGACCGCGTCTCCGCAGGTCAGCACGTTCACGACGATGTCGCTGTGGGCGCCGCCGGTGAGGTCGCCGTAGGAGACGTCGACCGGGTACTCGTCGCCGACGCACGGCTTCAGCCCGCGCTTGACCTCCGCCGAGACCTCGGGGTCGTCCTTGACGAGCCGGACCGCGTCCTGCCGGTCGGGGGTGTCGGTGGGGGCGGCCGACGGCGAGGCCGTGGCGGCGCCGGCGGCCGCGTCGGCGTGGGCCGGCCCCTCGTCGCGGGCGCCGGTGCCGCCGGTGGCGCACGCGGAGACGAAAAGGGCGAGGGCGGCGAGCACGGCCACCGCCGTGATCGCCGCCTGGAAGGTCCCTCGGGCCGGTGTGGGCCCGGCCTCGGTCAGGCCGCCGCGCAACGCTCCCGCTCCTCACGCTCCAGCGCGCGTGCGTCCAGATCGCGGGCTTCCAGCTCCTCGCGGAGCCGGGCGAGCGCCCGGTGCAGCGTGCTCTTGACCGTTCCGGCCGACATGCCGAGGGCGGCGGCCGTCTCCTCCGTGGACATCTGCTCCCAGTGTCGCAGCACCACGACACTGCGCTGCTTCGGAGCGAGCACCTTCATCGCGTCCATCAGCAGGGCCCGGTCCGCGTGCTGCTCGGTGGAGTCGTCCACGGAGGCGTCCGGGAGCTGCTCGGTGGGCACTTCCTCCAGCTTGCGGGCCCGCCACCACTCGGTCCGCGTGTTGATCATGACCCGGCGCAGGTAGGCGTCGGCCAGCCGCTTGTCCGCGATGCCCTCCCAGCGGCCGTACGTCCGCGCCAGCGCCGTCTGGAGCAGGTCCTGCGCGTCGACAGGGTCCGGCACCAGTCGGCGGGCGCTGCGCAGCAGCGCGTCCTGCCGGGTACGCACGTACTCCTCGAACTCGAGCACCTCGCTCTGCGCCATGATCAACCGCCTCCGTGTCCCCGTTCCGGCCGGCTCTCGCCGCCGGTTTCCCGCTTGTGGTCTGTGGCCCTCGTGCCGCTGCCGGGCACGCGAACGAAGCTACGGAGGTGTTGTCACGGCACTGTCCGAGGCAGCCTGCGGCTAGCGCTCAGCTGTCCGTCGGTTGTGTAACGGAAATGGGTTCGGGGTAAGGAAGGGAGCCGAATGGTGGGGGGATCAGGTGTTTTGTCCGGCGGGTGACTGTGACAGAAGCGGGGGGTGGGTCGTGAGAGAGGCCGAGCGCCTGTGATGTGACGATGTGTCAGGTCAGTGGCAGACGGTACAGACCACCGGGCAGCGGCTCCACCAGACCGTCCGCGACGAGACCGTCCAGGGCACGCGCGCGTTGCACCGGCTCGTGCCACACCCGGTCGAGGACCGCCTGCGGCACGGGCGCGTGCGCGTCCCTGAGAACGGCGAGCAGCTTGCCGCGCACCTGCCGGTCCGTACCGGCGTACGTCTGGCCCCGGCGCGCCGGGCCCTCGTGCTCCGGCTTGCCCGCGAGCCGCCAGGCGCACTGCGTGGCGATCGGGCAGCGGTGACAGGTCTCGTTCCTGGCGGTGCAGACGAGCGCGCCGAGTTCCATGGACGCGGCGGCCCACCGGGCGGCGGTCCCCTCGTCCTCGGGGAGCAGGGCGCGGGCCAGTCTGCGCTCGGCGGCCGTGGTGGCGTTCGGCGGATACTGCACGCCGCTCACCGCGCGCGCGAAGACCCGGCGCACGTTGGTGTCGAGGACGGCGTGCCGCTGGCCGTACGCGAAGGAGGCGACGGCGGCGGCCGTGTACTCCCCGATGCCGGGCAGCGCCAGCAACTGCGCGTGGTCCGACGGTACGTCGCCGCCGTGCCGTTCCGTTATGGCCACCGCGGCGCCGTGCAGCCGCAGGGCGCGGCGCGGGTAGCCGAGCCGGCCCCACGCGCGGACGGCCTCACCAGGGGCCTCCGCGGCGAGGTCGGCGGGGCGCGGCCAGCGGGCGAGCCACTGCTCGTAGACCGGCAGGACGCGGTTGACCGGCGTCTGCTGGAGCATGAACTCGCTGACCATCACACCCCACGCGCCGGCCTCGGGGCGCCGCCAGGGCAGGTCGCGGGCGTTGTCCTCGAACCAGTCGATGACGGGGGAGTGCAGGTGCGCGCCGGAGGGTTCCCGCGCGATTGTTCCGTCGGTGGCTCCGGAGGGCGACTGCTCTCCGAGGAGGGGGTCGGAGACGGGGTCGGTGTCGGTGGGGCTGCTGTGCGGGGGCTTCGTGGGGGCAGTCATGGCCTTTCGATCCTGCCATGCGCACAGCGGCACGCGCGCGTACCGCCACCCGGCGGCGTGGGGCGCGAGGGCGCCCCGGGACGCGCGACCCGTAGCCGTGGCCAGAGGTGCAAGGAACGCGAATGCGAAAGGCCGGCGCGATCACGGACCGTGCGCGGCGGCTTACGTCTCGTCACGTCCTGCGACTGTCCGTGCGTGCGAGGGGCGCAAGCCGGGGGCGGGAGCGCCGTGTCCGGGATGATGATCCGGAAAAGTTGTGGTCCGGGCGGCGGGTGGGGCCAGGGAACGCGGCGATCTCTCGTACAGTTTGCGCCGTGGGATCTCTGCGCAATCCGGTCGGGCCGCTTCCCTCCTCCATCTACTGGCGACGGAGGGTCGTACTGCTGTCCGTGGTCGCCCTGTTGGCGCTGACGATCACCTGGATCGTCACGTCGGGCGGGGGCGGCGGCAAGAACGGTGCGGACGGGGGCAACGGCAAGAATCCCGCCTCCTCCATCACGCCGGGACCGTCCGGATCCGGGCCCGCGATCAGCCAAAACCCGGGCGGACGCGACGAGTCGAGCGACGAGGACACCGGTGGGTCCGGTTCGGGCTCGGACACCGGAACGGGCGACGGCTCCGGATCGGGTGACGCCGGCACGGGCAGCGGTGGCGCCACGGCGGGCACCGGTGGCTCCGACGACGGCTCCAACGGCAGTGACTCCTCCACGACGCTGCCGGCGGGGACCACCCTGCCCAACTGCACCGCCAGCGTGGTCACGTTGAGCCTGCGCAGTGTCCGCAACACGTACTCGCCGGACCAGACGCCCACGTTCCAGCTGACGGCGAAGAACTCCTCCGGGAGCGACTGCAAGGTCGATTTCGGGCCCAGGGCAGCGGTGTTGACGATCACTCAGGCGGGCGCCGCGGAGGGCTACTGGTCGTCCGCCGACTGCCCCAAGGTGTCCGGCGGTCTGCTGTACCGCGTGCCGGCCGGCGGCAGCTTCACCTACACCCTGAAGTGGGACCGCAGGCCCAGCGCACCCGAGTGCGCGACGCCTCCGGCGGGGGTGGCCGGAGCCGGGACGTACCTGGTGGAGGCGAAGGTGCCGGGGTTTGCGAAGGCGCAGACGTCGTTCGTGCTGGAGGCCGACTGAGGCAGGGACGACGGGAGCGCCCACACGGTGAACCGGGGCGCGGCCCGGCGCCTTGGGGCGCCGCCCGTCCCCGCCCCCTCGGTCAGACGTACCGCTCCAGGATCGAGGACTCGGCAAGCCGCGACAGTCCCTCGCGGACGCTGCGCGCCCGCGCCTCGCCCACGCCGTCGACCGTCTGGAGGTCGTCGACGCTCGCGGCGAGCAGCTTCTGGAGACTGCCGAAGTGTTCCACCAGCCGGTCGATGATCGCGCCGGGCAGGCGCGGGACCTTGGCCAGGAGACGGAAACCGCGCGGGGAGACCGCCGAGTCGAGGGCCTCGGGGGAACCGGTGTAGCCCAACGCGCGGGCCACCGTGGACAGTTCGAGCAGCTCGGCGTGGCTGAGGGCGTCCAGCTCGTACAGGGCCTCGTCGACCGTGCGGGAGCGCTTGGCCGTCGGCGCCGGTACGTAGTCCCGGACCACCAGTTCGCGCTCCGGCTCCACGCCCGCGATCAACTCGTCCAGCTGAAGAGCGAGGAGGCGGCCGTCGGTGCCCAGTTCGACCACGTATTCGGCGATTTCGGTGGCGATGCGGCGCACCATCTCCAGGCGCTGCGCCACCGCGGAGACGTCCCGGACCGTCACCAGGTCCTCGATCTCCAGCGCTGACAACGTTCCCGCGACCTCGTCCAGGCGGAGCTTGTAGCGCTCCAGGGTCGCCAGCGCCTGGTTCGCGCGGGACAGGATCGCCGCCGAGTCCTCGAGGACACGGCGCTGGCCGTCGACGTACAGGGCGATGAGCCGCATGGACTGCGAGACCGAGACCACCGGGAAGCCGACCTGCTTGGAGACCCGGTCCGCCGTACGGTGCCGGGTGCCCGTCTCCTCCGTGGGGATCGTCGCGTCGGGCACGAACTGCACGCCCGCCCGCAGGATCTTCGACAGGTCGGAGGAGAGCACGATGCCGCCGTCGAGCTTGCACAGCTCACGCAGGCGCGTCGCGGTGAACTCGACGTCCAGGACGAAGCCGCCCGTGCACATCGACTCGACCGTCTTGTCGGAGCCCAGCACGATGAGTCCGCCGGTGTTGCCGCGGAGAACCCGCTCGAGGCCGTCACGCAGGGCCGTGCCGGGAGCCACCGCGCTCAGCGAGGCGCGCATCAGGCCGTCGGCACCGGAACTCCCACCGGACTTTCCGGGAGCTGCCGCCCGGTCGTTGGCTGCCACTGCACTCCTCCGGTCGCAGGTTCTGGGGGTTCCCGTTTCGCGCACTCGGTTCGTACGGACGGGCGAGACCTGGGCAAAGTCTACCGGCGCTCCTCCTCGTCCCGCGGGGCGTCTCGGCGACGGGAGCGCGGCAGCACCCGCAGGGCGTCCCCTATGTCCGCGACTTCCAGGACCTTCATCCCGGAAGGGACCTTTCCCGGATCACCCGGCACGAGCGCGTGCGTGAAGCCCAGACGGTGGGCCTCGGCGAGCCTGCGCTGGACGCCCGTGACCCGTCTGACCTCGCCCGCGAGCCCCACTTCGCCGATCGCGACGAGGTTCTTGGGCAGCGGGGTGTCGCTCGCCGCGGAGGCCAGCGCGAGGGCGATGGCCAGGTCCGCAGCGGGCTCCGACAGCTTCACCCCGCCGACCGTCGCGGAGTAGATGTCCCGCTTGCCGAGCGCGCTGATCCGGCCGCGCTGCTCCAGCACCGCGAGCATCATCGAGACGCGGGAGGTCTCCAGGCCGGACGTCGTACGGCGGGGGGAGGGGATCTGCGAGTCGACCGTGAGCGCCTGCACTTCGGCGACCAGGGGGCGGCGGCCCTCCAGGGTGACCGTCAGACAGGTGCCGGGCACCGGTTCGTCACGACGAGTCAGGAAAAGTCCGCTTGGGTCGGTAAGGCCCGTGATGCCCTCGTCGTGCAGTTCGAAGCAGCCGACCTCGTCGGTGGCGCCGTAGCGGTTCTTGACGCCCCGCACCAGGCGCAGGCGCGCGTGCCGGTCGCCCTCGAAGTGCAGGACGACGTCCACCAGGTGCTCGAGGAGGCGCGGCCCGGCGATCGCGCCGTCCTTGGTGACGTGGCCCACGAGGAGGGTGGACATCCCGCGCTCCTTGGAGGCCCGGATCAGGGCCCCCGCCACTTCCCGCACCTGCGCCATGCCACCGGGCGCGCCGTCGATCTCCGGGGAGGCCACCGTCTGCACCGAGTCGAGGATCAGCAGCGACGGCTTCACGGCGTCCAAATGTCCCAGGACGGCCGCCAGATCGGTCTCGGCGGCGAGATACAGGTGGTCGTCGATGGCGCCGATGCGGTCGGCGCGCAGGCGGACCTGGCTCGCGGACTCCTCGCCCGTGACGTAGAGCGTGGGGTGTTCGTCGCTCGCCGACTTGGCGGCCACGTCGAGCAGCAGCGTGGACTTGCCGACGCCCGGCTCGCCGGCGATGAGGGCCACCGCGCCGGGAACCAGCCCGCCGCCGAGGACGCGGTCCAGCTCGGGCACGCCGGTGGGGCGGGCGGTGGCCTGCCGGCCGTCGACCTGGCCGATGGGCACGGCGGAGGTGGTGACGCGTCCCGGCGTCGTCGTACGGACCGCGGGCGCGCCGTACTCCTCGACCGTGCCCCAGGCCTGGCATTCGGGGCAGCGGCCGAGCCACTTGGCCGTCTGCCAGCCGCATTCCGTGCAGCGGTAGGACGGTCGGTCCTTGGTGGTCTTCGTACGGGCAGCCATGGGGAAACCGTAGCCGCCGGGACCGACAACGGGCCGTGCCCGTGGACGAGCGGGGTCCGGACCGGGCCGGGAGCGCGAGGTCGCGGCGGCCGCACGGGCGCACGCACCCCCTGCGAACCGGCCACCCCGTCACGAACGAGCCACGGAACCACCGGTTCGCATCCCCTTATGAGGGATCGTTTCACCCATACGGATTAAAAGGACGCAAGGGGGCAGAAGAGGCCGTTCCTCGGCGCCTACGGTCGCACGGATGATGAGCAGCAGCCCGCAGACCTCGACCCGCACGACCGGCGCACACCGGGCGCACCGGGAGGCGCGCGACCGCGCTGCGGCGCGCACGCTGGCGCAGCGCCCGCCCGCGCGCTACGAGCCGTACCTGGACGGCCTGTTCACCTACTGCCTGTCCGTCCTGTGCGACCACGACGCGGCCACGTCGGCGCTCGTGGACGCCCTGGCGCTCGCGGAGCGCCGCGGGCAGCGCGTCCCGGCCGCCGGGGACCGCAAAGCCTGGTTGTACGCGCTGGCCCGCTGGGCGTGCCTGCGCAAGCTGGCCGAGGCCAAGCAGAAACGTCAGGGAACGCACGCGGCGGGACGCCACGGCGGCCCCCGGGACACCGGCGCGGCGCCCGCCGACCCAGCCGTGCCCGACGGGGCCCATGAGCAGCGGAGACGCCAACTCGCCCGGCTCGCCTGGCCGGAGGCGGCCGGCACCACCCCCGAGCAGCGCGAGGCGCTCGAACTCGCCGTACGCCACCACCTCACCCCCCACGAGGTCGCCGCCGTCCTCGGCAAGGACCAGGCCGCGGCCCGTGAGCTGCTCGCCTCCGCCGCCTGCGAGGTCGAACGCACCCGCGCGGCCCTCGCCGTCGTCGAGACCGGCGGCTGCCCCGGTGTGACCCGCCTCACCGGGGATCACCAGTTCGTGCTCGGCGCCGCCCTGCGCCGCGAACTCGTCCGGCACGTCGACGACTGCCCGCGCTGCCGCCGGGCCGCCGAGCGCGCGGTCCCCGGCCGCTGGCCCGGCGCGGGTGTCACACCCGCCGAGCTGCCCGTCCTGGAAGCGCCCCGCGCGCAGCTGCACACCGCCATGACGCGCCTCCCGCGCGCGCGGGGCGCCGCGGCGCCCCGCTTCGACCGGCGGGGCTTCCCGATGGACCCCAAGGACCGCGCCGCCCGCCGGGACCGCCTCCGCGCGCGTGCCGTCACGACGACCGTCGTCGCCACGGTGGTCGCCGCGCCGGTGCTCGCCCTGTGGGCCGCCTACCGGGGCACCCCGACCGCCGAGGCCGACGGCCGCCCGGCCACGGCCCACGAGGCCCCCGACCCCGGTGCCCTCGACGGCGGGACGGCCGGCGGCTACGAGAACGCCGGGAACGCCAGCACCCGGCCCGGTTCCGGCTTCACCAGGGGAAACGATCCGGACGTCTCCGTCGAGGTCATCGGCGTCGCGGGGCTCGGCGGGAACGGCGCGGGGAGCCTCTCCGTGACCGCCGCCAACAGCGGCGACACCACCCTGATCACCCTCACCGCGTCCCCGGACGCGCACGGGCCGGTCCGCTGGGCGGCGGACACTCAGAACTCCTGGCTCTACCTGAGCCGCTTCACGGGCACGCTCGAACCCGGCGACTCGGTGACGATCAAGGTGTACGTCGACCACCTGCGCGAGCCCTCCGGCCACTGGCACGCGCGCGTGGCGATCGCCCCGGCGGGCGCCGTCGTCTCCATCGAGGGCTACGGCATCGCGCCGGCGCCCTCGGCCCCCGGACCCGGGCCGGGCACCCCCAGCGACCCGCCCGCCCCGTCGGACCCGCGCCCGGAGCCGACCCCGACGGCCCCGGCCACCACCGAGCCCACGCCGAGCGGGCCGCCGCCCACGCCCGACCCGGAGCCCACGCCCAGCGACTCGTCGCCGCCCGACCCGGGAGGCTCGGCCCCGCCGCCCGGCGACGGCGGCGAGCCCCGCCCCGGCACGCCCTGAGGCGCCCTGGGCGGGGCCGTCGGCCGTGCAGAGGCCGAAGGGCCCTGGGGCCGGTCGAGGCTGGTCGAGAAGCCCTGGGGCCGGTCCTGGAGGTCAGACCACCGGATCCACGCGGTCCACCGGATCCGCCGGATGCGGCGCCAGCAGCGGCAGCTGCGAAGCGAGCCGCTCCTCGCACAGCTCGACCAGACGGTCGTAGCCGGCCTTGCCCATCAGTTCGGTCAGCTCCGCCCGGTAGGAGACGTACACCGGCTCGCCGGCGCCGTGCGCCGAGGTCGCCGACGTGCACCACCAGTGCAGGTCGTGACCGCCCGGACCCCAGCCGCGGCGGTCGTACTCGCCGATCGACACCTGGAGCACGCGCGTGTCGTCGGGCCGGTCGATCCAGTCGTACGTACGCCGCACCGGGAGCTGCCAGCAGACGTCCGGCTTGGTCTCCAGGGGCTCGCGGCCCTCCCGGAGCGCCAGGATGTGCAGCGAACAGCCGGCGCCGCCCGCGAAGCCGGGGCGGTTCTGGAAGATGCACGAGCCGTTGAACGGACGGGTCTGGCGGGAGCCGTCCTCGTCCTCCGACACCCAGCCGCCCCGAGCGCCCTCGTCGTGGTGCTGCCAGATATCGGGAGTGAGCCGCGCCACATGCTCGGCGACCCGCTTCTCGTCGTCCTCGTCGGAGAAGTGGGCACCCAGCGTGCAGCAGCCGTCGTCCGCGCGGCCCGCCTGGATGCCCTGGCAGCCGCTGCCGAAGATGCAGTTCCAGCGAGAGGTCAGCCATGTCAGATCGCAGCGGAACACCTGCTCGTCGTCCGCCGGATCAGGAAACTCCACCCACGCGCGCGCGAAGTCGAGCCCCTTCTCGTCGGCGACCAGGGCCTTCCTCGACTTCTTCGACGACTTCGGCTGCGAAGCGCCGTTGGTGGATCTGGCCGTCTTGGCAGCCTTGTCGGCCTTTTCGTCCTTCGCCTTTTTCGTCTTTGGCACGCGTCCAGGGTAAGTCGCCCGGCCCCGCTCACAGCACTGTCTCAGGATGCGCACCGGGCATTGAGCGCGCGACCACTGGCAGTAGCGTGCCCTACATGAGACTCGGTGTCCTCGACGTGGGATCGAACACGGTGCATCTGCTGGTGGTGGACGCGCACCCCGGCGCCTGCCCGCTCCCCGCGCACTCGTACAAGGTGGAGTTGCGCCTCGCCGAGCTCCTCGACGAGAGCGGGGCGATCGGTCCCGAGGGCGTCGACAAACTGATCACCGTCATCAAGGAGGCCCTCCAGGCCGCCGAGGACAAGGGCGTCGAGGACGTACTGCCGTTCGCGACCTCCGCGGTGCGCGAGGCCGGCAACGCCGACGAGGTCCTCGCGCGGGTGCAGGCCGAGACCGGCGTCGAGCTTCAGGTCCTCGCCGGCGAGGAGGAGGCCCGGCTCACCTTTCTCGCCGCCCGCCGCTGGTTCGGCTGGTCGGCCGGCAAGCTGCTGGTCCTCGACATCGGCGGCGGCTCCCTGGAGATCGCGTACGGCATCGACGAGGAGCCCGACGCGGCCGTCTCGCTCCCGCTCGGCGCGGGCCGCCTCACGGCCGGCTGGCTGCCCGGCGACCCACCCGACCCCGAGCACATACGGGCGCTGCGCCGGCACGCGCGCGCGGAGATCGCCCGCACGGTGGGGGAGTTCAGCCGCTTCGGCGCCCCCGACCACGTCGTCGCCACGTCGAAGACCTTCAAGCAGCTCGCCCGCCTCGCCGGCGCCGCCCGCTCGGCCGACGGCCCGTACGTCCAGCGCGAGCTCAAGCGGGAGTCCCTGGAGGCCTGGGTCCCGCGCCTGGCCGGTATGACCGCCGCCGAGCGCGCGGAGCTGCCGGGGGTCTCCGAGGGCCGCGCGAACCAGCTCCTGGCGGGTGCGCTGGTCGCCGAGGGGGCGATGGACCTGTTCGGGGTCGAGACGCTGGAGATCTGCCCCTGGGCGCTGCGCGAGGGCGTCATCCTGCGGCGGCTGGACCACATGCCGACGGTGTGAGCGGGCGCGGCCTCGGCACCCTGGTGCCAATGGTGCCTGTGAGGGCGTGAGGTCAACGGGGCCGCCGACTCATGCCGTACGCCCCTGTGAAACCCGACACCCTCTCCCCAGCGCGCAGTAGCCCCCGTCGGCCCGCACCATCGAGCCCCTCCCGCCCCACCCACGAGCCACCACCGGCCACGCGCGCGTGGCCGGTTCGCCCGCCCCGGCGCAGCCGGCGCGGCGCCCCGCTCCCCGGTGCCGAGCGTGGGACCGTACGCTGTCCCTCGTGGCAGAACCAGTGGTGCGCATCCCGGATGCGAAGGTCGCCCTGTCGACGGCCTCGGTCTATCCGGAGACGACGGCGACGGCCTTCGAGATCGCCGCGCGCCTCGGGTACGACGGCGTCGAGGTCATGGTGTGGAACGACCCGGTCAGTCAGGACATCGACGCGCTGCGCCGGCTCAGCGACTACCACCAGGTCCCGATCCTGGCCGTCCACGCCCCCTGCCTGCTCATCACCCAGCGGGTGTGGTCGACCGACCCGTGGGTGAAGTTGCAGCGGGCGCGCGCCGCGGCGGAGAAGCTCGGGGCGAGCACCGTCGTGGTCCACCCGCCCTTCCGCTGGCAGCGGCAGTACGCCCGTGACTTCGTCCAGGGGATCTGGCGGATGGCGAACGAGACGGATGTGCGGTTCGCCGTCGAGAACATGTACCCCTGGCGCTACCGCGACCGCGAGATGCTCGCGTACGCGCCGGACTGGGACGTGACGAAGGACGACTACCGGCACTTCACGATCGATCTCAGTCATGCCTCGACGGCCCGCACGGACGCGATCCACATGCTCGACCGCATGGGCGACCGCCTCGGGCACGTCCACCTCGCCGACGGCAACGGCTCCGCCAAGGACGAGCACCTCGTCCCCGGCCGCGGCTCCCAGCCCTGCGCCGAACTGCTGGAGCGCCTCGCGCTGAGCGGCTTCGACGGGCACATCGTCATCGAGGTCAACACGCGGCGCGCGATGTCCGGCGCCGAACGTGAGGCCGATCTCGCCGAGGCCCTGGCCTTCACGCGCCTGCACCTGGCCTCGGCGGCGAAGGTCCCCCGCCGGTGACCGACACGGGCGCGCGCCGCCGTGGCCGCCCCCGGCGCACCGAGTCCGTCGGCACCCGCGACCGCATCCTCACCGCGGCCCGCGAGGAGTTCTCCGAGCGGGGCTACGAGAAGACGTCCGTCCGCGGCATCGCCAAGGCCGCCGGGGTCGACTCGGCACTCGTCCACCACTACTTCGGCACCAAGGAGCAGGTCTTCGAAGCGGCCGTCGAGGTCGCCTTCGCGCCCGCGCTGCACGCCCCGGAGGCGGTGGCCGACGGCTCCCCGGACGGCGTCGGCGAGCGCCTGACCCGCTTCGTCCTCGGCATCTGGGAGGACCCCACCACCCGTACGCCCCTGCTGGCGATCGTCCGCTCGGCGGTCAACAACGAGACCGCCGCGGCGGTCTTCCGCCGCCTGGTCGCCACCCAGCTGCTGCGCCGCATCGCCGCGCCGCTCGACCTCCCGGACGCGGAACTGCGCGCCGAGCTGGCGGCCGCGCAGCTGGTCGGTACGGCGATGCTGCGGTACGTGATCAAGGTGGAGCCGTTGGCCTCGGCGGACCTGGAGCAGATCGTCGCGCGGGTGGCGCCGGTGGTGCAGGGGCACCTGACCGGCCCCTGAAGACCTCTGACCGCCCCTTCCCAGAAGGCTTTCGACCGTCCCCCCGAGGACCGTCCGACGCCCGGGAAGACGGTCCGACCGCCCCGCGCACGGCGCCTCACCACCCGCCTCCTCCCCTCGTCCCTCCGAGACACGCATCCCGCATTCCGGACACCCCGTCCCGGCTCCTGGATGACCGGCGTACGCTCGGTAGCAGCCCTATCTGTCTGAAGGAGCGAGCGACGATGCCCCAGCTGAGGTCCCGCACAGTCACCCACGGCCGCAACATGGCGGGCGCCCGCGCCCTTATGCGCGCCTCCGGTGTACCCGGTGCGGACATCGGCCGGAAGCCGATCATCGCGGTCGCCAACAGCTTCACGGAGTTCGTGCCCGGCCACACGCACCTCCAGCCCGTCGGCCGGATCGTCAGCGAGGCGATCACGGAGGCCGGCGGCATCCCGCGCGAGTTCAACACCATCGCCGTCGACGACGGCATCGCGATGGGCCACGGAGGCATGCTCTACAGCCTCCCCTCCCGCGACCTGATCGCGGACAGCGTGGAGTACATGGTCGAGGCGCACTGTGCCGACGCCCTGGTCTGCATCTCCAACTGCGACAAGATCACCCCGGGCATGCTGAACGCCGCCCTGCGGCTCAACATCCCCACGGTCTTCGTCTCCGGCGGCCCGATGGAGTCCGGCCGCGCCACCCTCGTCGACGGCACCGTCCGCACGCTCGACCTGGTCGACGCGATCTCCGACGCCGTCAACGACAAGATCTCGGACGAGGACATCCTCCGTATCGAGGAGAACGCCTGTCCGACCTGCGGCAGCTGTTCCGGCATGTTCACCGCCAACTCGATGAACTGTCTGACCGAGGCCATCGGCCTCTCCCTCCCCGGCAACGGCTCGGTCCTCGCCACCCACACCGCGCGCAAGCAGCTGTACGTCGACGCCGCCCGCACGGTCATGGACCTCACCCGCCGCTACTACGAGCAGGACGACGAGACCGTCCTGCCGCGCAACATCGCCACCTTCGCCGCCTTCGAGAACGCGATGGCCCTGGACATCGCCATGGGCGGGTCGACCAACACGATCCTGCACCTGCTGGCGGCGGCCCAGGAGGCGGACGTCCCCTTCGGCCTGAACGAGATCGACGCGGTCTCCCGCCGGGTGCCGTGCCTGGCCAAGGTGGCGCCCAACGTCGCGAAGAACCGCACGTACTACATGGAGGACGTGCACCGCGCCGGCGGCATCCCGGCCCTCCTCGGCGAGCTGCACCGTGCTGGCCTGCTCAACGAGGACGTGCACGCGGTCCACAGCCCGTCCCTGGCGGACTGGCTGAAGACGTGGGACGTCCGCGGCGGCTCCCCGTCGCCCGAGGCGGTCGAGCTGTGGCACGCGGCCCCCGGCTGCGTCCGCTCCGCCGACGCCTTCTCCCAGTCGGAGCGCTGGGAGGCCCTCGACGACGACGCCGAGAACGGCTGCATCCGCTCCGCCGAGCACGCGTACTCCAAGGACGGCGGCCTGGCCGTCCTCAAGGGCAACCTCGCCGTCGACGGCTGCGTGGTGAAGACGGCCGGCGTCGACGAGTCGATCTGGACCTTCGAGGGCCCGGCGGTCGTCTGCGAGTCGCAGGAGGCGGCCGTCCAGAAGATCCTCGCCCAGCAGGTGAAGGAAGGCGACGTGGTCGTCATCCGCTACGAGGGCCCCAAGGGCGGCCCCGGCATGCAGGAGATGCTCTACCCGACCTCGTACCTGAAGGGCCGCGGCCTGGGCAAGGCCTGCGCCCTGATCACCGACGGCCGCTTCTCCGGCGGCACCTCGGGCCTGTCCATCGGCCACGCCTCCCCCGAGGCGGCCGCCGGCGGCACCATCGCCCTCGTCGAGGACGGCGACCGCATCCGCATCGACATCCCGAACCGCACGATCGAGTTGCTCGTCGACGAGGCGGAACTCGCGCGCCGCGAGCAGGCGTTGAACGGCGTGTACGCCCCGAAGAACCGCGACCGCAAGGTCTCCGCCGCCCTGCGCGCCTACGCGGCCATGGCCACGAGCGCCGACAAGGGCGCGGTCCGGGACGTGTCCAAGCTGGGCTGACGCCCACGACCGCCCACCACGCCCACGACCGCCGATGGGGCCGCCTCCGGGAGGCGGCCCCTTGGCGTGGCACCCGGCCGGTGGAGTCGGCGGGCCGACGGGGTCACCAGGCCGAGGGGTCGGTCCCGTCCACGGCGAACACGGTCCCGTCGGGGGCGCCGGCGTGGACGCGGGAACCCACCACCTGCGGCGCGGGGAGCGTGGTCACGACCTCGTCGGAGTTCGCCCCGAGCCGCAGTGACGTCTGCCCGATGAGCTTCCCCCCGTCGGCGTCCACGGCGAGGAGACGGCCGTCGGGGGCGCTGAAGTACACGTGCTCACCGTCGGCCGTCGGCACCGAACCCCGGCTCACGGCCGTCTGCAGGGACCACAGCCGCTTCTCCGCGAGCGTGTCGACGGCCACCAGCGAACCGTCGTAGGTCAGCAGGTAGACGCGGTCCCCGTGCACGGCCGCGCTCGCCTGCTGGAGCGCCACGGTCAGCGCCACCCGCCGCGACACCTTCGTCTCGGGGTAGAAGCGGACCACGGCGTCGGCCTTGCCGTACTCCCCGCCGCCGGACAGCAGGACGAGGCTGTCGCGTGCGGCGCCCACCGGGGTCAGCGTGCCGTTGAGCCACTCCTCCCAGCGCACGTCACCGCCGGCGGGGTCCACGGCCGTGATCCGCGTACGCCCGTCGCCGGACGTGCTCGTCACGTACGCCAGCGGGTCGCCGGGGAACGACACGAAGTACGGCCGGCCGGCGCCCGGAATCCGCCGGCTCCACTCGGTCCGGCCCGAGGCGGCGTCCACACCGGTCACCGTGCCGTCGGCCGCGGTCAGCAGCAGCGTGCCGCCGGCGAACCGGATGCCCGGGTACGCCGACACGTCCCGCTGCCAGCGCGTCTCGCCCGACGACGGGTCGAGGGCCTCCACCCGCTTGCCGGAGTGGGTGAGCACGTGCGCCAGCCCGCCCGCGAGCACGGGAGCCTCGCCGCGCTCGTCACCGGAGGAGAGGGGGCGCCGCCACAGCACCCGTCCGGTGGACGCGTCGAGTGCGGAGACCTGCCCCGACTGGGCGCAGACCAGCCGCTTCGCGTCGTACGCACACCGGGGCATGCCGCCCGCCGCCTCCGCGGCCGGCTGTGTAGCCCAGGGGCTGAAGGTGTCCGAGGCCGACCGCGTCCCGCCCGTTTTCCGACCGGTGCTGTCCGTATCGGCGCCCAGCAGCGGGACGGAGGCGAGGCCTCCGCCGACGAGGAGGACCAGTGCGCCGACGGCGAGGCCGACACGTCCGCGCCTGCGCCGTGGCGCACCCTGCGCCGACCCGGTGCCCCCGGTGCTTCCGGTGTCCCGTGCGGCCTCCGGCGCGTCCGGCCGGGACACGTCCGGCTGCCAGATGTCCGGCTGGGGCTCCTCCGGTTGCGAGGCGTCCGGCTGCGCTCCGTCCATCGCCCGCTGCGCCGGTATGAACGCCTGCGTGTCGTACGAGGCCGCCACCGACCGCAGTTCCCGCATCAGCTCGTCGGGCGTGGGCCGTTCCTCGGGCTCCTTGGCGAGACAGCGCCGCACCAGCGGCGCCAGGCTCTCCGGTACGCCCGTGAGGTCGGGCTCGTCGTGCACGACCTGGTAGGCGACGACGTACGGACTGTCGGAGTCGAAGGGCCCCCGTCCGGTCGCCGCGTGCACCAGCACGGACCCGAGCGCGAAGATGTCGGCGGCCGGCCCCACCTCCCGTGGCCGGCGGAACTGCTCCGGCGCCATGAAGGGCGGCGTACCGATCAACTTCCCGGTCTCGGTGCGCAGTTCGCTGTCCTTCGGCCGGGAGATGCCGAAGTCGATGACCTTCGGACCGTCCTCGGCGAGCAGGACGTTGCTGGGCTTCAGGTCCCGGTGCACGACCCCGACCCGGTGGATGTCGCGCAGCGCCTCGGCGAGCCCGGCCATCAGCCGCCGCAACTCGCCCGCGCCCATGGGCCCGTTCCGCTTCACGTGTTCCGACAACGTCGGCCCCGGGATGAACAGCGTGGCCATCCACGGTCGTCCGGCCTCCGGGTCGGCGTCGACGACGGGTGCGGTGAAGGCGCCGCTGACCCTCCGCGCGGCCGCCACCTCCTGCCGGAACCGCCCCCTGAACTCGGGATCCCTCGCGAATTCGGCGTGTACGACCTTCACCGCGAGCTTCATCCCGGAGGTGCTGTGGGCCAGGTGGACCACGCCCATGCCACCGGAGCCCAGGCAGGCCTCCAGGCGGTAGTGGCCGACGTATTCCGGAAGTTCCGCTTCCGCGCCCGAACCGGTGTTGCGCTGTGGCGTCATGGACCACCCCCGTGCTGCTTCGGCCGTGCGCGCGACGCACGGAGCCTAGTCGATGACTCGTGGGAGACCGAGGCGACTTGCTAGCCTCCGCGTACGAGTTGCGCACATGTGTTTCATGTCGTGATTCGGGGGAATCAACGGGTCCCCATGGCAGTCATGGGGTGTAACGGGGGAGGTTTTGCATGTCTGTCGACCGTGTGGAAGAGGTGGAGAGCGGCGACGAGGCGGAGGCCGTCGCGGCGGCGGCCCTGACGTACTACCCGGTCGCGCCCGGCGTCCGGCTGAACGTCCGCAGCGGCCCCGGCACCAGCTACCCGATCGTGAAGGTCCTGCCCGAGGGCACCAAGGTGCCGATCTTCTGCCAGACCCCGGGCACCACGGTGACCGGCCCGTACGGCACCACCAACATCTGGGACAACATCGCCGACAGCCAGTTCGTCTCGGACGCGTACGTGAGGACGGGCAGCGACGGCTACATCGCGCCGCGCTGCGCCTGACCACCCCCCGGGGAGCCCGCCCCCGTCCGGCGCCATAATCGTCCCGTGAGCGACGAAAACGGCACCGCGGACATCCCGGCGGGCTTCCCGGGCCCGGGCGCCCCCACGGGGCCCCGCCCCGAGCCCCTCCGCTTCTTCGGCACCAGCTGGGTGGACCACGACCACGGCTACACGGTCCGCCGTATCGCCGTGGCCGCCGGCTCGCTCCTCGCCGCGGCCGTCTCCTGCCTCGTCCTCCGCCTCGCCTACGAGGGCCTGGCCATCGCCGACATCGGCGGCTTCGTGACCCTGCTGGTCGTCGTGATGTTCGCGACCTGCAGCGCGCTCGCCTTCCGGCACACCTGGGAGAGCTTCGGCAAGCGCCCCGACCCCGACCGCCAGGCCTCCCTGCGCGGCCTGCTGGCCGTCGGCTTCGTCGGCGCCCTGCTCGCCTACTTCTTCCGCTCCCTCACCGAGGCCCCGGGCGAGAGACTCCACCGCCAGGAGTACGAGACGGCCCGCGCCCACCACGAGCGCCGCACGACCCGCCGTACCGGCAACCCGTCGAAGAAGCGCCGCCGCTCCTGACCGCTCCGAGCCGCGGTCCCCGCACCGCCCCGCCCGTGCTCGCAGGTGCCGCGTGCTCGGAGGTGCCGATCGACGCCTCTGGTGCCGATGGGCTTCCGCGGTGCGGCGCTGCAGGGCGTCCCCGGTGGAGGAGTCGAGATCGACCCCGCCTCGGGGACGGTCACGCCGGCCGACGACCGCCGCTCGACCGCGATCGCCTGCTCTCTCCCGCCGGCCTTCACGGAGCACTTCCCACCCTCCGCCGGCCCGTGGCGGGCCGAGACCACCACCGACACCCTCACCCTGACCGCCCCGAACGGCGACACCCTCCTCCTCCACGCCAAAACCCGGCCCGGCAGCCCCTCTGCCTCTCCCTGACTCCCTGACTCCCGTCCCCGTCCCAGTCGAACCGGCTCGGAAAAACCCGTTCCGCTCCCCGCCCGCCCCCGCCACCATGACCCCATGACGGCCCCCTCCCACACCAGTCGAGCCCACTCCTTCAACGCCGCCGCGGCCCAGTACGCCGCCAACCGCCCCTCCTACCCGACCACCCTCCTCGACGCGGTCGAGGACCTGGCCGGCCGCCGTCTCGCCGGCGCCCGCGTCGCCGACATCGGCGCGGGCACGGGCATCGCGACCGCGCTCCTGCACGCCCGCGGCGCCGACGTCCTCGCCGTCGAACCCGGGGACGGCATGGCGGCGCAGTTCCGCCACGCCCTTCCCGACGTGCCGATCGTCCGCGGCGACGGAAACCACCTCCCCCTCGCGACCGCCTCCCTCGACTTCCTCACCTACGCGCAGTCCTGGCACTGGACCGACCCGGCCCGCTCGGTGCCGGAGGCCCTGCGCGTGCTGCGCCCGGGCGGCGCCCTGGCACTGTGGTGGAACGCGAGCGCCCTCGACGTGCCGTGGATCAACGCGCAGGCGCGCCGCATCGAGCGTCACTTCGGCAGCGACCAGGTCATCGGCAAGAACAACGACACCACCGCGCTCGCCGACCCCACCGGCCGCTTCGACTTCGCCCGCCGCCGGGTCCGCTGGAGCCGCCGCGTCCCCGTCGACACGCACCTGGCCAACATCGGCAGCCACTCGATCTTCCTGGTCCACGGCGAGGAGAGCGCCGCCGCCTTCCTCACCGAGGAGCGCCGCCACCTCCTGGCCGCCTTCCCCGACGGCACCCTGGAGGAGACCTACGACGTGGACCTGCTGCTGGCCACCCTCCCCTGACCTCCGGCACCTTCCGCGCGGCGGCCCCCTCCAGGGCCGCCGCGCACGCGTGATCACCTACCGCGGTCCACCCGGCTCCCACCGCACCTCCCGATTCCGCGCCGCGCCGCGCACGCCACTTGACGACGCCTCTTCCCGGAGAGAATATTCATCACATGATGAATATTGATGGGCCGGAACCGTCACCCGATCCGCCGCCCCCCACCGGCCACACGCCCGCCGTACGCGCCCGCGCCCTCACCGTCGTCCGAGGCCCCCGCACGGTCCTGCGCTCCCTCGACTTCACCGTCCCGCGCGGGCAGATCACCGGCCTCCTCGGCCCCTCCGGCTGCGGCAAGTCGACCCTCATGCGCGCGATCGTCGGCACCCAGGCCAAGGTCACCGGCACCCTGGACGTCCTCGGCCACCCCGCGGGCCACCCCACCCTCCGCACCCGCGTCGGCTACGTCACCCAGGCCCCCTCCGTCTACGACGACCTGACGGTCCGCCAGAACCTCGACTACTTCGCCGCGATCCTCGACCCGGGCCACGCGGCAGCCGAACGCCGCCACGAGAACGTCACCCGGGCCATCGCCGACGTCGACCTGACCAGCCACGCCGACGCCCTCGCCGGCAACCTCTCCGGCGGCCAGCGCAACCGCGTCTCCCTCGCCGTGGCCCTCCTCGGCGCCCCCGAACTCCTCGTCCTCGACGAACCGACCGTCGGCCTCGACCCCGTCCTGCGCCGCGACCTCTGGCACCTCTTCCACGACATCGCGGCCACCCGCGGAGCGACCCTCCTCGTCTCCTCCCACGTCATGGACGAGGCCGAGCGCTGCCACCGCCTGCTGCTGATGCGCGAGGGCGAGATCCTCGCCGACGACACCCTCGACGCCCTGCGCACCCGCACCGACTCCGACACCGTCGAAGCGGCCTTCCTCCACCTCGTCGACGAGGCGACCGAAGCCGCCCGCGCGAAGGAGCAGACCCCATGACCCTGACCCCACCGACCACCCCCGCGCCGACCACCCCCTTCAACCTCTCCCGCACCACCGCCACGGCAGCCCGCGTCCTGCGCCAACTCCGCCACGACCCGCGCACCATCGCCCTGATGATCCTCATCCCGTGCGTGATGCTGTTCCTGCTCCGCTACGTCTTCGACGGCAACCCCCGCACCTTCGACAGCATCGGCGCCTCCCTCCTCGGGATCTTCCCGCTGATCACGATGTTCCTGGTGACCTCCATCGCGACCCTGCGCGAACGCACCTCCGGCACCCTCGAACGTCTCCTCGCCCTCCCCCTCGGCAAAGCCGACCTGATCGCCGGCTACGCCCTCGCCTTCGGCGCCCTCGCGATCGTCCAGTCCGCCCTCGCCACCGGCCTGGCGGTCTGGTTCCTCGACCTGGACGTCACGGGCAGCCCCTGGCTCCTGCTCCTGGTCGCCCTCCTCGACGCCCTGCTCGGCACCGCCCTCGGCCTCTTCGTCTCGGCGTTCGCGGCCTCGGAGTTCCAGGCGGTCCAGTTCATGCCGGCGGTGATCTTCCCCCAGCTCCTCCTCTGCGGCCTCTTCACCCCCCGCGACGCCATGCACCCGGCCCTCGAAGCCCTCTCCAACGTCCTCCCCATGTCCTACGCCGTCGACGGCATGAACGAGGTCCTCACCCACACGGACGTGACCACCGACTTCATCCGCGACGTGCTGGTCGTGGCGGGCTGCGCGCTGCTGGTCCTGGGCCTGGGAGCGGCCACCTTGCGCCGCCGGACCGCGTGAACCGCCGACCCGCGCCGGCGCCCGGCTGCCCGGCCCCTCCCCGCCCGGGCCGACGTCCCGCCCACCGGACACCCGCGCCGCACACCCACGCCCGGTGCGAGGATGTACCCCGGACGACGCACCCCTGGAGGGCACCCGCACCATGACCCAGAAAGTCGCAGTCCTCGGCACCGGCAAGATCGGCGAAGCCCTGCTCAGCGGAATGCTCCGAGGCGGCTGGCCCCCCGCCGACCTCCTCGTCACCGCCCGCCGCGCCGACCGCGCCGAGGAACTCCGCACCCGCTACGGCGTCACCCCGGTCACCAACGCCGAAGCCGCCAAGACCGCGGACACCCTCATCCTCACGGTCAAGCCGCAGGACATGGGCACCCTCCTCGACGAACTCGCCCCCCACGTCCCCGCCGGCCGCCTGGTCATCAGCGGAGCCGCCGGCATCACCACCTCCTTCATCGAGGACCGCCTCACCAGCGGCGTCCCCGTCATCCGCGTCATGACGAACACCCCCGCCCTCGTCGACGAGGCCATGTCCGTCATCTCCGCCGGCAGCCACGCCAGCGAGGCCGACCTCGCCCACACCGAGGAGATCTTCGGCGCCGTGGGCAAGACCCTCCGCGTCCCCGAGTCCCAGCAGGACGCCTGCACCGCCCTCTCCGGCTCCGGCCCGGCGTACTTCTTCTACCTGGTCGAAGCCATGACGGACGCCGGCATCCTGCTCGGCCTGCCCCGCGACAAGGCCCACGACCTCATCGTCCAGTCCGCGATCGGCGCCGCCACGATGCTCCGCGACAGCGGCGAACACCCCGTCAAACTCCGCGAGAACGTCACCTCCCCGGCCGGCACCACCATCAACGCCATCCGCGAACTCGAGAACCACGGCGTACGAGCCGCCCTCATCGCCGCCCTCGAAGCCGCCCGCGACCGCAGCCGCGAACTGGCCGCCGGCAAGAAGGACTGACCCCCCCCGGGCCGCGGCCGGTCACTCCGCCGCGGCCACGACCTCCTCCGTGGTCACCACCCGCGCGAACCCGCCCCCGTGCAGCGACACCGCCGACGCCCGCGCCACCTCCTCGGCACTCCGCCGCCAGCCGAACGGTCCCGCCAGGCCGAAGGTGTACGTGGCGTCGTACGCGACCACCACGTCGTACCCCAGGTTCCCGCCCATCCGCGCGGTCGTCTCCACGCACATGTTGGTCTGGATCCCGGCCACCACGACCTGTGAGATCCCCTCCGCCTTCAGCCAGGCGTCCAGATCCGGAGTCCCGTAGAAGGCCGAGTTCACCGTCTTCGTGACGAACAGCTCCGGCCCCGCCCCCTTCCCACGCCGCTCCTCCACGTACCCCTTGAGGCCGTTCCCCTCGTACCCCGCCCGCAGCGGCGACCCCGGCTGCGACGAGTCGTGCCGTACGAAGACGACCGGCCGCCCCGACGCCTGCCACACGTCGATGAGCGCAGCGATGTTGTCATCGGCCCCCGGGTTGTTCCGGGGCCCCCAGAAGTCGGCCTCGTCGAAGCCCTTCTGCACGTCCACGACCAGCAGCGCCGCGTTCTGTGAAATCTCCATGCCGACGATCCTGCCGCCGGACCGGCACCCGTCCCAGAGGGCGGAAAGACAGCGATCGATGGTTTACTGCCGGCCATGGAGACCCCGTACCGCGTCGCCCTCGTGGCCTTCCCCGGCATCCGCGCCTTCGACGTCTCCGTCATCACCGAGGTCTGGGGCACCGACCGCACCGACCGCGGTACCCCCGCCTTCGACCTGCGCCGCGTCGCCACCGACACCACCACCCCCGTCCCGATGCGCGGCGGCCTCGCCCTCCACCCCGACCGCACCCTCGCCTGGCTCTCCCGCGCCGACCTGATCCTGATCCCCGGCCTCGACGACCACCTCACCCCCGCACCCGCCCCCGTCCTCGACGCCCTCCGCCGCGCCCACGCCCGCGGCACCACCATCGCCGCCCTCTGCGGCGGAGCCTTCACCCTCGCCCAGGCCGGCCTCCTCGACGGCCGCCGCGCGATCACCCACTGGAACCTCGTCGACCTCCTCCGGGCCCACCACCCCCACGTCACCGTCGTCCCCGACGCGCTCTTCATCGAGGACGACAACATCTGGACCGCCGCCGGCACCGCGGCCGGCATCGACCTCTGCCTCCACCTCGTCCGCACGGCACACGGAGCCGAGGCAGCCGCCACCATCGCCCGTTCGATGGTCACCGCCCCCTTCCGCACCGGCACCCAGGCCCAGTTCATCGAGCACCCCACCCCGCACACACACCGCGACGCCGACACCCTCGCCGCCGTCCGCGAACACGCCCTGCGCCACCTCCACGAACCACTCACCGTCGCCGGCCTGGCGGCCCACGCCGGCATGTCCCCGCGCACCTTCGCCCGCCACTTCACCGCGGAGACCGGCACCACCCCGCTGCGCTGGCTCCTCGACCAGCGCCTCGCCGCAGCCCAGAAACTCCTCGAACGCACCGACCTCCCCATGCCCGAGGTCGCCCGCCGCGCCGGCTTCGGCAGCGAGGTCACGATGCGCCAGCACTTCGCATCGCGCCTCGCCACCAGCCCACGCGCCTACCGGGCCGCGTTCAGCACCGGCTCCGCCACCGGCGGCAGCAGCCCGATGGCGCGATAAGCGGCATCCACCACCGGCCGGGCCATCGCCCGGGCCTTCTCCGCACCCTCCCGCAGCACCCCCTCCACATACACAGGATCAGCGCACAACTCCTTGTGCCTGGCCTGCACCGGCCGGAGGGCCTCCACCACAGCCTCGGCGGTGTCCTGCTTCAAAGAGCCGTACGACTGGTATACGAGCGCCAGCGCCTCCGGGTTCCCACCCGTGCACGCGGCGAGGATCTCCAGCAGGTTCGCGATCCCGGGCCGCTGCTCCCGGTCGTACACGACCTCCTGGCCGCTGTCGGTCACGGCCCGCATGACCTTCTTCCGCACGACATCCGGTTCATCCAGCAGATAGACGATCCCCGAACCGCCGTCGTCGCTCTTCCCCATCTTCGACGTCGGCTCCTGGAGGTTCATCACCCGCGCGGCCACCGCCGGATGCGTCGCCCTCGGCACCACGAACGCCTGCCCGTACCGCTGGTTGAACCGCAGCGCCAGATCCCGGGTGAGCTCCACGTGCTGAGCCTGGTCGTCCCCCACCGGCACCTCGTCCGTCCCGTACGCCAGGATGTCCGCCGCCATCAGCACCGGATAGGTCAGCAGCGACAGCCGCACGCTCCCACCCCGCGCCCGCTCCCGCGCGGCCTTCTCCTTGTACTGGATCATCCGCCGCATCTCGCCGTCGGTGGCCACACACTCCAGCAGGTACGACAGCCGTGCGTGCTCGTCCACGTGACTCTGCACGAACAGCGTGCACAGCTCCGGATCCAGCCCCGCCGCCAGCAGCAGGGTGGCCGTCTGCCGACTGAGCCGACGCACCCGCGCCGGATCGTGGTCGACGGTCAGCGCATGCAGATCGACGACGCAGAACAACGCGTCCGCCCGGTGCTGATCGACCGCGGCCCACTGCCGCATGGCCCCCAGATAGTTCCCCAGCGTCAGATGCCCGGTGGGCTTGACCCCGCTGAAGACCCGCTTCATCTCTCCACCTCCAGGTCGAGCCGCCGCACCGGCCGGCCGCCCCCAGGAGGGAGAAACAAGAACGGCCGCCGAAGCGGCGGCCGTTGAGTGCATACGTGAGTCCGGCCGCCGTCAGGCGGCCCACCACTGCTGGGTGCACGTACGCGTAGTCATGGCCCACAGAGTACGCCTCAGGGGTGCCCGAGGGACATGAGTTGACACGGCCAGGACAGATACGTACTGTTCTCCGGGTTGTCCGACGTGAGCGCCGACCACGGTCGGTCCCCGGACAGCCATTCCGCAAGTACCAACCACTCCTCGGTGAGTAGTCGATTCGGCTGCCGTCGTGCAGTTGGCATGCGTATTCGCGAAATGAGGAATCCGCGTTCGAAAGAACGCAGGCCCCGATTGGCTTCGGGCGCCGGGAATCCGCTAAAGTCTCACTCGTCGGAACGGCCCAACGGCCGGGAAGGCACCCCCTCCGCCGGGGAATCGGAGCCGAAAGGCTCTGATAGAGTCGGAACCGCCGGAAAGGAAACCGCGAAACAAAAGCGGGAACCTGGAAAGCACCGAGGAAATCGGATCGAGAAAAGATCTGATAG